>JAJQBL010000022.1 GCA_021203325.1 Clostridiales bacterium
CAACCTGACCGCCATCCTGGAGGAGTATCCTGAGATCCGCTCCGCCATCACCATGAGCGACGGCTGCATCTACGGCCTGCCCGCCGCTGAGCAGATGGGCACCGCCGGTATCGGCGCCGATGAGGACTACTCCATCTACTCCATCCCCCAGTACAGCATGATCAACAAGGCCTGGCTGGACTACCTGGGCCTGGAAGTGCCCACCACCCTGGATGAGCTCCACGACTGCCTGGTGGCCTTCGCCGAGAACGACATGAGCGCCACCTATTATGGCAACGACGCCGGCACCACCATCCCCATGAGCACCGGCTTTGACCAGTGGTGCTGGGGCCAGAACATCTTCTATGCCGGCTTCGGCTTCACCAACTGGACCAACGACATCTGCAACGACCTGCAGCTGGACAGCACCGGCACCGTCAGCTTCGCCTGCGTCACCGACGCCTACCGTGAGTGCCTGACCTACTTCCATGAGTGGTACGCCGAGGGTCTGATGGACGTGGAGATGTTCAGCCAGAGCGACACCCAGCTGATGGCCAAGTGCCAGCAGGGCTATGTGGGTGTGTCCACCTGGTGGTACATCGAAGAGCTGATGGGCGACTACGCTGACGACTATGTGTTCCTGCCCATCCTGGAAGGCCCCGACGGCACCTACAACGTCACCCTCCGCACCGGCGGCGCTGTCAACAGCGGCAACCTGAACATCACCTCCGCCTGCGAGAACCCCGAAGCCCTGCTGTCCTTCTTCGACCAGTGGTATGACGGCGAGATCGTCATGCAGCTCCAGTATGGCCCCATCGGCACCTACTTCACCGAGCAGGACGAGGACGGCATGTGGGTCTCCATCTCCGAGGAGGAGAGCCAGGAGCTGTATGGCAAGGGCGCCGGCGAGCTGAAGAGCTATTATGAGGTCTATGGTCCCAAGCTGATCCTCAGCGAGTACTACAGCGAGTACTTCTACATGGAGGACCGTGCCATCGAGCGTCTGACCGACCTGTATGAGTACTGGATGCCCTACGTCTCCGACACCTCCTCCTACCCGCTGGACTGCGTGTACACCACCGACGAGCTGGAAACCATCGACCTGTACAAGACCGACTTCCAGGACACCGTTGCAGAGTATGAGGCTCTGTGGCTGAAGGACGGCGGCCCCACCGATGAGGAGTGGCAGGCTTATCTGGACAAGCTGGAGGGCAGCTGCGGCATGAACGAGCTGCTGGAGGTCTACCAGGCCGCCTATGACCGTTATGTGGAAGCGGCGGAATAATCTGACCTGACCGAAAATTTTTGACCCGTCACACCCGTCCGTGCAGGGCACCGCTCTGCACGGACGGCGAATATCACGATTCATACGGATTCTCACCCAAAACGCATTTGATTGAGCAATCGTATCACTTCGACTATGGAGGATTTCTCTTTATGACAAGCGAAACGCTGCAAAAGGCCCGCGACTACGAGGGGCCGTATCCCGGAAGCGGCGCGTCTCCCAGGCCGTGCTACCATCTGACCCCCCGCATCGGCTGGATGAACGACCCCAACGGGTTTTCCTATTACAAGGGGCAGTACCATCTGTTCTACCAGTACCACCCCTACAGCACCCAGTGGGGGCCGATGCACTGGGGCCATGCGGTCAGCCCCGACCTGCTGCACTGGACCTATCTGCCCTGCGCCCTGGCCCCGGACCAGCCCTATGATGGGGCCGGATGCTTCTCCGGCTCCGCCATCGAGCTGCCGGACGGACGGCAAATGCTGATGTACACCGGCGTCCGCCGGGAGGCCCAGCCCAACGGCACCGTCCGGGACGTGCAGACCCAGTGTATCGCCATCGGCGACGGTCTGGATTATGAAAAGCCGGACTGTAACCCGGTGCTGGACGAGACGGACCTGCCTGAGGGCGGCAGCCGGTATGACTTCCGGGACCCCAAGCTGTGGCGGGAGGCGGACGGTACCTACCGCTGCGTGGTGGGCAACCGCACATCGGACGGCAGCGGCTCCCTGCCCATCTATCGGTCGGAGGACTGCATCCACTGGCAGCTGGAGACGGTGCTGGATCGGTGCTACAACGAGTTTGGCAAGATGTGGGAGTGCCCGGACGTGTTCTCTCTGGACGGCAAGACGGTGGTGCTGGTCAGCCCCCAGGACATGAACCCCGTGGGGCTGGAATTCCACAACGGCAACGGTACGCTGTGCCTCATCGGAGAGAGGGATTCGGCCACCGGTGAGTTCCGGCGGGAAAACCTCCAGGCCATCGACTACGGGCTGGACTTCTACGCCCCCCAGACCACCCTCTCCCCCGACGGGCGGCGCATTATGGTGGCCTGGATGCAGAACTGGGACACCTGCGTGGTGCAGCACCCCGGACGGTGCTGGTTCGGCCAGGTCTGCACCCCCCGGGAGCTGTCCGTGGAGAACGGCCGGCTGATTCAGCGCCCCATCCGGGAGCTGGAGACGCTGCGGGGCCGGAGGGTGTACCACTCCGCCCTCATCAGCGACGAGGTGGTGCTGCCGGGGGTTTCCGGGCGGGTGGTGGACCTGAACGTGACCCTCCGGGCCGGACAGCCGGACGCCTACCAGATGTTCCGCATCAAGGTGGCCTATGACAGCACCCACTATACCATGATCACCTACAAGCCCCGCACCTCGGTGCTGCGGGTGGACAGAGGTCACTCCGGCTTCAACCGGGACTTCATCCACGAGCGGAAGTGCCTGGTGCGCGGTCGGGGCGGGGCCATTCAGCTGCGCATCCTGCTGGACCTGTGCAGCGTGGAGGTGTTTGTCAACGGCGGGGAGCAGGCCCTCTCCACCGTCATCACCACGCCGGTTTCCGCGGACGGCATCAGCTTTGAGGCCATCGGCGGACAGGTGATGATGGAGCTGGAAAAATACGATTTGACTTTGGACGGATAGGAGGCAATGCACTGTGTACGACGTAACCGCAATCGGTGAACTGCTGATCGACTTTGCCTGTACCGACACGGACAGCGACGGCTACCCCACCCTGGCCGCCCACCCCGGCGGCGCCCCCGGCAATCTGCTGGCGGCCCTGACCGCCTACGGCTGTAAAACCGCCCTGCTGGGCAAGGTGGGGGGAGGACGCCTTCGGGCGGCTGCTCCTGGGCACCCTGTCCCAGGCGGGCATTGCCACGGAGGGCATCGTCACCGACCCTGATTATTTCACTACCCTGGCCTTCGTCACCCTGGACAGCACCGGCAACCGGACCTTCAGCTTCGCCCGGAAGCCCGGCGCGGACACCCAGCTCCGGGAGACGGAGCTGGCGCTGGAGTTGATTAACAACTGCCGGGACTTCCACTTCGGCACCCTCAGCCTGACGGACGACCCGGTGCGCACCGCCACCCAAAAGGCGGTGGCCTACGCGAAGGAGCGGGGCAAGCTGATCTCCTTTGACCCCAACCTCCGCAGGCCCCTGTGGAAGGATTTGGAGGAAGCGAAAAAACAGATCCTGTGGGGCCTCTCCCAGGCGGACATTGTCAAAATCAGCGACGAGGAGGTTTCCTTCCTGTGGGGCTGCACCCCGGAGGAAGGGGCCCGGCGGCTCCACCGGGACTACGGCGTGACCCTGGCCTTCGTCACCCTGGGGCCGGAGGGCTGCTATTACTCCAACGGGACGGTGTCCGGCCGGGTGGCCAGCCCCACCGGCATCCATGTGGTGGACACCACCGGCGCCGGGGACATCTTCGGCGGCAGCGCCCTGAGCCGTCTGCTGGCCCTGCATAAGCCCCTGGAGGATCTCACCGGCGACGATTTGGAGGCGGTGACCCGGTTCGCCTGCTGCGCGGCAAGCCTCTCCACCCAACATTACGGCGGCATCTCCAGCGTGCAGCCCATGAGCGATGTGCTGGAAAAGGCCGGACTGTGAGGAGGAACCTGAGCAATGAGAAGAAAGATTTTGAGCATGCTGCTGGTCTGCGCCGCCCTCGTGGTGGCCCTGTCCGGCTGCGACACGGCCACCACAGGCGGCGACAGCGAGGAGGACCTGCTCCTCTACCTGACCTTTGACGAGGGCAGCGGCACCACCATCACCGACGCCAGCGGCAATCTGCCGGACGGCGAGCTGAACTATGTCTACACCAACGCCCTGTATATGGACAGCCAGGACCCCCAGTGGCGGACCTCGGCGGTGTACGGCGGGGCGCTGCTGTTTGACGGCAGCTCCACCAGCATCACCTACAGCAAGAGCACCCTCCAGGTGGAGGGCTCCACCTTCTCCATCAGCGTGTGGTTTGCCCCCCGCACCTTTGAGTGGGACGACCCCTATGCCGAGGAGAACGGCACCCAGCTGATCACGGGCATCATCTCCCAGTGCTCCACCAACAACTGCACCGGCTTCCAGCTGGGCTACCAGCGGTACGGCAAGCTGTGCTTTGAGGTGGGCACCGGCGAGGAATGGCTGACCCTCTGGGGCGACGCCAACCTGGAGAAGTATGAGTGGAACTATGTCACGGCGGTGTTTGACGGCGAGAACGGCCTGATGAGCCTGTACCTCAACGGTGAATGTGTCGGCAGCATGGAGATCGAGCAGGGCAGCGCCATCGCCGCCGCCAACCGGCAGCTGGTGGTGGGCCGCACCTGCGAGGCGGAGCAGATGAGTGTGGGCTACCTCAATATGTGCAGCGGCCTGATGGACGAGCTGAAGCTGTACTCCAGCGCCCTCTCTGAGGAAACCGTGGCTGCGTCCTACGCCGAGGCCGATGTGCCGGAGATCGAGTTCAGCGACATCTGGCTGCAAAACATCCTGACCGAGGACATCTACAAGCCCCAGTACCACGGCGGCCCCTATCAGTACTGGATGAACGAGCCCCACGCCCCGGTCTACTACAACGGGATGTACCATCTGTTCTTCCAGGAGAATATGAGCGGCTCCTACTGGCGCAACATCTGCTGGGGCCATCTGGTCAGCGAGGACCTGGTGAACTGGACGCCGGTGAAGGAGGCCATCGTCCCCACGGAGGACTCCGTGGTGCCCGACGGCGTCTGGTCCGGCAACGCGGCCTATGATGTGAACGGCGTGCCCCTGCTGTTCTTCACGGCGGGCAACGACGCCTATGCGGACGCCGGGCTGATCTCCAACCAGAACATCGGCGTGGCCTACCCCGCCGACCTGACCGACCCGGAGCTGACCGAATGGGTCATCTATGACGAGCTGGCCGTGGTGCAGCAGGAGGGCCAGGGCCGGGCCGGCGAGTTCCGGGACCCCTACATCTGGGAGCATGACGGGGCCTGGTATATGCTGATCTGCTCCGGCAGCAGCACCACCACCGGCGGCACCGCCCTGCTCTACAAGACGGAGACGCTGGAGCTGCTGAGTGACGGCACCATCGACATGGACTGGCAGTACATCGGCCCGATCTACGAGATGGAGAACCAGAGCATGCTCTACGGAACCAGCTGGGAGCTGTCCATCCTCCTGACCCTGTCCAGCGAGGACGGCACCGTGACCAAGGATGTGTTCATCCTCTCCCCCGCACCTGCGTCCATCGCGGACAACAAGGTGTACTACTTCATCGGCACCTTTGACTACGACACCGGCACCTTCACGCCGGACGAAGCCTATGCGGACGGCCCCGCCATTCTGGACTATGGCGACAACGTCTTTACCGGCCCCAGCGCCTATGTGGACCAGGAGACCGGCGAAACCTACCTGTTCAGCATCATGCAGGACCAGCGCGCCGCATCGGAACAGGGCGCCGCAGGCTGGGCCCACAACGTGGGGCTTGCCCGCCGGATCTGGCTGAATGACGACGGCTCTGACCTGATGGTATCCCCCACGGACGACCTGCACGATCTGGAGACGGAGGTGCTGATCGACGAGACCGACCTGACGGCGAAGGAGGCCGACGCCCTGCTCCAGGAGGTCAGCGGCGATATGCTCTACATCCGCGTGACCTTCACCGACATTCAGGCGGAGGAGTTCGGGGTCAGCCTGCTGGAGAGCGGAGACGGCTCCGAGGTGACCAGCTACTTCTACTCCACCACAGACGGCCTGATTCACGGCGAGACCACCAACCGGGGCGCAGGTTCCACCACCGGCACCGTGTCCGGCGCGCTGACGCTGGAGGACGGCAGCCTGACCATGGAGATTTACCTGGACCGGTTCCTGGTGGAAGGGTTCTTTAACGACACCAAGGCTATCTCCATGCGGGCCTACCCGGAAGGGGAGGACTCCGACGGGCTTTCCCTCATCGCGGAGGGCGGAAGCGTGACGGTGGCAGAGCTGTACGTCGCCGAGATGGGCTCCATCTACGAATGATCACCAATCACGCCGCCTGAGCGGCACACGGAAAAGGCCGGACAGGAAACTGTCCGGCCTTTTTTCGCTTTCAAACGGTTTCCCTGTCCTGCTCAAAAACCGCCGCCCTGCAAAAGAATTTTCGCGCCCTTCCCGAAAGAAAAAATCAAAAGTCATCTTGACGAAATCCGCCTTTTCTTGGTATGATAAAAAGAAGAGTTACGTCCCGGAGCGGAAAACCAGGGCGCGTCCGCCGGGCGCTGACGGAGAAAGCGCCCGGCGCCGGAACATGGGGGGATGGAGCTTGGCAAAGCAGGAGGAGCGGCATGTTGCCACGATTGATGATATTGCAAGGGATTTGGGGGTCAGTAAGACCACGGTTTCCCGGGCCATTTCCGGGAAGGGTCGGCTGAGCGCCGCCACCAGGGAGAAGGTGCTGGCCTACATTAAGGCCCACAATTATCGCCCCAACGCGGTGGCCAAGGGGCTGGCTCAGAGCAAGACCTATAATCTGGGCCTGGTGCTGCCGGTGGAGCTGATGGAGGGGGAGACCTCCTTCTCCCAGGCGTGTATGAGCGGCATCTGCGAGGTTGCCTCCGCCAGGGACTACGATGTGGTGATCTCCATGGTCAGCGACCGGGACACGGTGCAGATGGAGCGGCTCATCAACAGGCGGAAGGTGGACGGGCTGATCGTCAGCCGCAGCACGGTGGATTCCCCCGTGGTGGACCTGCTGAAGGAGCGGGAGTTTCCCTTCATCACGGTGGGGTATACGCCGGATACGACGCTGCTGACAGTGGACAACGAAAACCGCAGGGCCTGCCAGGACATCACCCGGCAGCTGCTGGACAGAGGGCTGCGCCATCTGGTGCTGCTGGGGGGCGAGGAAAACCACTATATCACCCAGGAGCGGCGCATGGGCTTTGAGGAGGCCCACTGCCAGGCGGGGGCGCCCCTGAGCCAGGCCCAGATGTTCCACGAGCTCAGGGACATTGAGACCACCCGGCAGGCGGTGGACGCTGCCCTGAAACAGGGGACGGACTGCCTGGTCTGTATGGATGACTTCATCTGTTATCTGGCCCTGGTCCTCCTGCGGGAGCGGCAGGTGTCCATTCCGGATGAAGTCAGCATCGTCAGCTTCTATGACAGCAGGCGGCTGGAATACAACACGCCCCCCATCGCCAGCCTCTGGTTTGACGCCAAGGCCCTGGGCAGGCGGGCCTGCCAGATGCTGCTGGACCAGCTGGCCGGGGAGAGCCCGGAGAGCGAGGTTCTCCCCGGCTACGAGATTCGTTGGAGGGAATCTGTGCGCTGAATGTGGAAAAAAACAGAACTGTAGGTGGACAAATGCCCGTCCATCTACAGTTTTTTGCCAAAACGGGAATTAAATGCGGGGATGGGGAAAAGGGAAGTTGAAAAGTGCAGAAAATTAGAATGGTAAAAATGACGAAAAAAGGCGGCAATAAATTGGTTAAAATGGCGGATTGACAAATGGCGGCAGAGAGGTTATACTTATGACGATGAGCAACCGATTGCGCAAAAAGAACAATTTACGCATTAGAAGTTGCGGCAAGTACGAATTATTAGGAGGTACAAGCAATGAAGAAACTGTTAGCTCTGATCCTCGCCATGGCCATGGCTCTGTCCCTGGTTGCCTGCGGCGGCTCGTCCGATGACGGAGGTTCTGACTCCAGCTCCACCGGCGATGCGTCCAGCTCCACCGGCGATGCGTCCGGCTCCGACGAGGCCGAAGCGTCCACCGGCAGCACCGGCACCGAAACCTCTGGCAGCGGCGAAACCATCTCCCTGACCGTCTGGGGCGCCGAGGAAGACCAGACCCTGCTGGCCGAGCTGGTAGAAGGCTTCAAGGAGACCTACTCCGACTACACCTTTGACATCCAGATCGGCGTGGAGTCCGAGTCCACCGCCAAGGACACCGTCCTCACCGACATCGAGGCTGCCGCTGACGTGTTCACCTTTGCGGACGACCAGCTGGTTTCCCTGGTGAACGCGGGTGCCCTCCAGTCCATCGATGAGATGGACGCCGCCATCCAGAACTACGCCGGCAAGAGCGTGGCTGACATCGAGGCCGCCAACAGCGCCGGCTCCGTCGCCGCCGCCACCACCAACGACACGCTGTACGCCTTCCCCATGGGCGGCGGCAACAACTACTTCCTGTACTATGACTCCTCCGTCCTGAGCGAAGAGGACGTCGCCTCCTGGGACAGCCTGCTGGCCGCCGCCGCTGAGGCCGGCAAGCAGGTGGGCATGACCCTGTCCTCCGGCTGGTACAACGCCTCCTTCTTCCTGGGCGCCGGCTTCACCACCAGCCTGAACGATGACGGCACCACCAACATCGACTGGAACGGCACCTCCTCCCTGGGCTACACCGGCGTGGACGTGGTCAAGGGTATCCTGAGCATCACCTCCAACTCCGCCTTCATGGCCATCGCTGACGGCGACATCTCCAACCAGATCGCCTCCGGCAGCCTGTGCGCCGCCGTTTCCGGCACCTGGGACGCTGAGGCCGCTCAGACCGCCTTCGGCGACGGCTATGCCGCCACCAAGCTGCCCACCTTCACCGTGGCCGGTGACGAGGTTCAGATGGGCTGCTACTCCGGCTTCAAGCTGATCGGCGTCAACGCCTACTCCGAGAACGTGGGCTGGGCCACCCTGCTGGCTGAGTACCTGACCAACGAAGAGGCTCAGGTCGCCCGTTTTGAGGCCCGTCAGCTGGCCCCCACCAACCTGAACGCCACTGCCGATGACGCGGTTTCCGCTAACATCGCCATCGCCGCCTCCTCCGCGCAGGACGTGTACGGTGTTGTCCAGTCTGTGGGCGACAAGTTCTGGGACCCCACCGCCACCTTCGGCGAGATCCTGGCTCAGAATCAGCTGTCCGCTGACGATGACGACGCCATCCAGGCCGCTCTGGACGAGATGGTTTCCGGCGTCACCGCTGCCATCGAGTAAGTCTGTGCCTGGCCTGTCATTGGACATAGCATGACCCGCGGCCCGTATGCACGGCGGTGCATACAGGCCGCTTTCACTTCATCGAAGTGAAACATCCAGGAAAGTAAAAGATAAGGAGGCAGTATATGAACAAGCTGAAATCCGGCCTCAGTTCCGTCGGTCAGTTCTTTGCGGACTTCGGCCACGCCGTGGCGGACGGCGATATCTTTGTCAAGCTGTCGCTGGTCTGGTTCGGCGCCGGGTACCTTGGCCGCAGGCAGTACATCAAGGCGGTGATCATGACCCTGTTTGAGGTGGCCATCATCGCTTACAGTGTGCTGGTAGGCATCCCCTACATCTCCGACTTCGGCACCCTGGGCACCGTGCAGCAGGAATCCGTCTTTAACCCGGTGACCATGAAGAACGAGTTTAACGACTATGACAACTCCTTCACCATCCTGCTCTTCTCGGTGGTCACCCTGGTGATCTGGGCCTTCACCCTGTACATCTGGATGTACAACGTGAAGAACGTCTACCGCCTCCAGAAGGAGTCGGAGCAGGGCAGACACATCAACAACTTCCGTGAGGACCTGAACGAGTATATCAACCACAAGTTCTACGTCACCCTGCTGGCGCTGCCCATTGCCGGCGTGGTGCTGTTCACCGTGGTGCCGCTGATCGTCATGATTTTCGTGGCCTTCACCAACTATGACCAGAACCATATGCCGCCCAGCGCCCTGTTTGACTGGGTGGGCATCAGCAACTTCGTCAAGCTGTTCGGCGGCGGCCTCACCGACACCTTTGGCTATGCCTTTGTCCGGGTGCTGGGGTGGACGCTGGTCTGGTCCTTCTTCGCCACCCTGACCACCTACTTCGGCGGTATCCTGATGTCGCTCTTAATCAACGGCAAGGACATCAGGGGCAAGGCGGTGTGGCGTGTGCTGTTCATGATCACCATCGCTGTCCCCCAGTTCGTGTCCCTGCTGCTGGTGCGGAACTTCTTCGCGGACAACGGCATCATGAACACCATCCTTTCGAACATCGGTCTGACCGGTTTCCTGCAGGACATGGGCCTGATCTCCAACAGCTACATCCCCTTCCTGACGGCCCCCGGCTGGGCACACGTCATGATCATCATCATCAACATCTGGATCGGCGTGCCCTATCAGATGCTGATTGCCAACGGCGTGCTGATGAATATCCCCTCGGAGCAGCTGGAGAGCGCCTCCATCGACGGCGCCAACAGCTGGCAGACCTTCCGCAACATCACCATGCCCTATGTGTTCAGCGTCACCGGCCCCGCACTGGTCACTGACTTCGTCAAGAACATCAACAACTTCAACGTCATCTACCTGCTGACCTCCAACTTCTACACCACCACCGACCAGGCCATGGCCAACTCCCAGGCAAAGGAGACCGACCTGCTGGTGACCTGGCTGTTCACGTTGACCCAGGATTACTACAACTACAAGATGGCGGCAACGATCGGCATTATCATCTTCATCATCTGCGCCCTGTTCACCCTGATTGCCTTTAACAGGGTCGTGGCCCGTACCGGAGAGGGGGACTTTGCGTCATGAAAAAGAAGACTGTCAGAGTGATTTTGAAGCACCTGTTTTTGGCCCTGCTGGTGTTGATTTGGCTGGTGCCCATCATCTGGCTGGTGGTCACCTCCTTCAGCGCCTACAACGGCCGCAACACCTCCACCTTCTTCCCCACGGAGTGGAGCATCACCCAGTATGTGAAGCTGCTCACCGGCGCGGACACCGTGGCCAACTTCCCGGCCTGGTTTATGAACACCCTGGTGGTGGCCATCGCCAACTGCATTATCTCCAGCATCTTCGTGCTGATGGTGGCCTATGCCTTCGCCTGCATGGAGTTCCGGGGCAGCAAGGGCCTGCAGAACCTGTCCGTCATCGTCAACCTGTTCCCCGGCGTGCTGTCCATGATTGCCGTCTATTTCGTGTTGAAGGCGCTGGGGCTGACCAACAGTCATTTGGGGTTGATACTGGTCTATGCCGGGTCGTCCGGCCTGGGATACCTCATCGCCAAGGGCTTCTTCGGCACAGTGCCAAAGGCCCTGCAGGAGGCCGCCAAGCTGGACGGAGCCAGTGAAGCCCGGTGCTTCTTCCAGGTGGTGTTGCCCATGAGCCGCCCCATCATCGTTTACACCATCATCAACTCCTTCCTGGTGCCCTGGATGGACTTCGTCTATGCGAAGCTGATTCTGAACGCAGGCGTCTCCTCCCAGTGGACGGTGGCCATCGGCCTGTACAATATGCTGGATAAGAGCCTGATCAACACCTATTTTGGCCAGTTCTGTGCCGGCGGTGTGCTGGTGTCCATCCCCATCTCCATTCTGTATATCATCATGCAGAAGTTCTATGTGGAGGGCGTCACCGGAGGCGCGGTCAAGGGCTAAACCGGGCCGTTACAATCCCATCATTTTCCTCCCTTTGCCGACAGGCGGAGTAATCCCGCTTGTCGGCAAATCTTGAGAAAGGACACTGATTACGATGGAGCAATTTGTCATCAACATTATCCACCGCCCCGAAATGGTGCCGGAATATGCGGAGAAGGTCACAGGTCAGGGCAAGGCGGAGGACCTGGGCCGCAAGGCGCTGCTGACGGAGAGCCTGGACATCTTCAAGATTCAGCAGGAGTGCGCCCACAAGAACGGTCTGAAAACCACCATCCAGATGACCTATGCCAGCCTGTTCAACGACGAGGCGGTGGCCCTGGCCAAGGAGCATCACGAGCAGTACGGGGATGAGATCGGCCTGACCCTGCTGGGCCTGCCCTGCGAGGAGTTCCGGGAAAAGTACAAGACCAAGGACTTCTGCATCTGGATGTTCTCCATGGAGGACAAGAAGGCCATTGTCCGGGACGTGTTCGAGAAGTTTTACGACCGGTTCGGATTCTACCCGGAGTCCACCGGCTCCTACTATATGGACGCGGAGCTGGTCAACTTCGTGAAGGCGGAGTATCCCTCCGTCAAGTGCGCCGTGGCCACCTGCTGGGAGGAAGGCCCCAAGGCCTACCACACCTGCAACAACAGCTGGTATACCCTGATGGACGGCGGCCCCTGGGCCCCCTGGATTCCCTCCAGGCAGAACACCCACGCCCCCGCCGCCAACGAGGCGGAGGACTCCGGCATCGTGGCCATCCCCCACCTGAGCCGGGACCTCATCGCCTGCTATGACGGCAACGGCTCCAACTTCGGCACCCACCCCCAGAACGTCCTCCGGGGCATGATCTACGATACCGATACCTGGGAGTATCCCTATCTCTATAACCTCATCGACCAGTACCGCTATCAGGAAAAGTTCAACAACGGCTACGCCTACAACATGATGTTCGTCGGCCCCGGCTGGATGAACAAGATGGGCCGTTGGGAGGCCCCCTATGAGCTGCTGAAAAAGTCCTACGAGGACGGCTGCGCCTACTACGGCCAGCTGAAGAAAGAGGGCAAGCTGGTGGATATGACCATGAGCGAGTTCGCGGACTACTACCGGCAGAAGAAGCACTACACCGAGCCGGAGTGCGCCCTGTGGCGGGACATCCTCTACGGCAGCAAGAAGCAGCTCTTCTGGTACTGCGACCCCTACCTCCGGGCCTGCGTCAACATGGACCAGGGCGGGGCCATCGTGGACCTGCGGCCCTATGTGGCCAAGCTGAACTGGCCGGTGGGCATCGGCACCCCCCATGTCCAGGACGCCAGCTATCCCTTCCTGATTCAGGAGAAGTACCGGGCGGGCTACTTCACCCACTACGCCGGCGAGGGCACGGTGCGCAGCGCCAAGCTCTCCCACAACGGGGAAGAGGTGGACCTGTGCCTGTGCCGGACGAAGGCCCATTTCTCCCAGGAGGGCGGGGACCGCATCCTGACCCTGGACCCGGTGGAGGTGGTCTTTGCCGACGTGACGGTGAAGCTGCAAACGGTCATCACCTTCCCGGAGGGCGGCAGCTGCATCAAGATGGAGCGCCGCATCCTGGAGATGAGCGACCCCACCGCAGAGGTGACCATCAACGAGTATATGGTGGGCTGCTACGGCACCACGGAGTATCCGGAGGATATGTCCTCCCTGACCCTCCGGGTGGAGGCCGGGGCGGACAGCGCCGTCATCCCCTACGAGTACCGCTGCCGGGAGGCGTCCGCCGACGGGGCGGAGCGGGTGAGCTGCACCCTGCCCCCCATTGAAACGGTGGTGTCCATGACCTGCCAGGGCCGGGAGAAGTCCGGCTATGTCAGGGAAGGCTATGCGTTCAGCCCCATGTTTACCCTGGGCTATACGGGTAAATTGCAGGAGAAGGAGGTCTTTACCACATGGCTCAATCTGGAAAAGGCAAACTGAATTACCGCTGCCCCTCCTGCTTCATGCGGGATTTGGACATTGATATGTTCTATGACAGCGACCGGAAGGAGTACTACTGCATCCGCTGCCAGTATGTTGGCACGGAGGAGGACGTGCTGGAGAAGAACCAGCTGGCCTGCTTCCGCTACCGCAGCATGATGAAGCGGATCGTGGACTTCGAGGATTTCAGCGATTAAAGCAAACCGGTTTCCCCATCGGACAGGCGGGGCGCTCCCGTTTTCGTCCGGTGGGGATTTTCAAACGAAGAAGAAATGAGGAATCAGTTTGGAGGCATGGATCAAAGGCATGGACCTCTCCACCCTGCTGGAGGTGGAGGAATGCGGCGGTCAGTTTTCTGACCACGGAGTGCCCGGCGGAGCCATGGAGATTTTAAAGGGCTACGGCATGAACATGGTGCGCCTGCGGCTCTGGAACCACCCCTACAGCGAGGCGGGAGAGCCCTACGGCGCAGGCACCAACGACCTGCCCCGCACCATGACCCTGGCCCGGAGGGCAAAGGGGCTGGGCCTGGGCTGGCTGCTGGACTTCCACTACAGCGACTTCTGGGCCGACCCCGGCAAACAGACCGTCCCCAAAGCCTGGCGGGGCCTGGACGAGGCGGGGCTGGCGGAGGCCGTCTACACCTACACCCGGGACGTGCTACGCACCTTAGATGAGGCGGGGCTGCTGCCGGACATGGTGGCGGTGGGGAACGAGCTGACCAACGGCCTGCTCTGGCCCCAGGGCAGGACGCCCAACTTCGGGGCCATCGTCCGCTTTCTGAACGGGGCCATCCGGGCCGTCCGGGAGGCGGCGGGGGACCTTCCCGTCATGATACACCTGGACAATGGCGGGAACAACGCCCTGTATCGGGGCTGGTTCGACAGCTATTTTGCCCAGGGCGGCGCGGACTTTGACTATATCGGTCTGAGCTATTATCCCTTCTGGCACGGCACATTGAGCGACCTTGCGGCCAACATGAACGACATTGCCCTGCGTTACTGGAAAAATTTAATCTTGACAGAAGTTTCCACGGCGTTTACTGTGGAGGAGTATCAGGCGTATGAGCAGCTGCCCGACGGGCAGCGGAAGGGGATGGCCACCAAACCCGCCCTGGTGGAGCCAGTGCCCTACCCCATGACGCCGGAGGGCCAGGCCGCCTTTTTGCAGGATGTGATGGAGCTGATTTGCCGGGTGCCGGAGGGCCGGGGCAAGGGCTTCTTCTACTGGGAGCCTGCCTGGCTGCCCGTGCCGGGCAGCGGCTGGGCCACGGACGCGGCCCTGGCCTACACCGGGGAGCAGGGCCCCGGCGGCAACGAGTGGGCCAATCAGGCCCTGTTCGACTACGAGGGCCGGGCGCTGCCCGCCCTGGAAACCATCCGGAACTTTCAAGCGTAACCATACCGGAGACAGGAGCATCCCATGAGAAAGGACTATCAAGAGTATCAGGAGCAGGAAGAAGAAGTGGTGTACGACCGGCACGGCCGCCCCAGGAAGAAACGCCGCAGACGCTACATCCCCGTCACCACGGCGAAGCTGAAGGTGTTCGGCTGCGTCACCATGCTGTGCTACAGCATCGGCGTGGCCGTCATCCAGAACGGCATAATTCATATGGACAATTACACCACGGCGGAGTTCTCCGAGCTGCTGTCCAGCGACTCCCATATGATGACGGTGGCGGGCTGGGCCGCCGCCTTCCAGATGATCGGCGGGCTGGCGGTGCCCATTTTCGCCTTCCTGCTGGTGGAGGGCTTCCGCCGCACCAGCAGCTATAAGAACTATTTTCTGACCATGCTGGCCTTTGCGGTGCTTAGCGAGGTGCCCTATGACCTGGCCATGAGCGACAGCTTCTGGGACACGTCCAGCCAGAACGCCCTGTTCAGCATGGTGGTCTGCCTGGCCATGCTGTACGGCCTCCGGATGATGGGGGAACGGCAGGGCTTCCAGTACCGGCTGATGCAGATTTTGCTGGTGATCGCCGGGGTTTTGTGGTGCGAGCTGCTGAACCTGGCCTTCGGCCTGTGCGAGGTGCTGCTGGTGGCGGTGTACTACCTCCTGTACGACAAGCGGGGGGTCAAGGTGCTGCTGGGCTGCGCCATCAGTATTATGTACGTCACGGCGCCCTTCTCCGGCTACCTGATCTGGGCCTATGGCGGGCAGCAGGGCTGGCACGAGAACAAGTATGTGTTTTACCTCTTTTACCCTGTCCATCTGCTGGTATTGGGCATCATTGTGCACTTCTTCCTTTAAAAAGCAAAAAACAGCAGCGTAGCAGACCGGAACGCTCCGGTTCTGCTGCGCTGTTTGTTTCAGGCGGTTGAAAGGAAAGAGGGGTTGCCCTCCCGGTGGGCCTCCTTAGATAACGTTCGCTATAAAGGCTTTGCCCGGCCTTCCTTGCCAGGAAGCGGGGCCTTGACTACCGCCTGCTGACCATTTACGATATTCTCCTCGGTCAGTGACCCTCGCCAGCATAGCTGGCATCGGTTTCCGGCTAAAAATGTGCCACTGGCACATTTTTGGACGCCGTAAATTGCTCCGCCAAGAAAAGTAGCAAAAGAAGGCGGCTCAGGGGGAAGCTCGGGGCTCCTCCGTTATCTGGAACGTTAAGGCACTACCTACCCTTCTCAGTGGCTTCGCCAGCAAGCTGGCTCAGGATTTTGCTAAAAATATGCCCCCGGCATATTTTTTACGCAAAATCCGCCTAAGAACCCCTCTCCTATCCCGCGGGGGCTTCGCGCTGTCCAATTGTCAAGTGGTCTATCAGGCAACAGACGATGTGACTTGATACGCGCCAAAGCTGCCGCCGATGGCGGCTGGGTACGATTGCCGCCCACGTTCCTGCCGTCAAGCGGCATTTCCGCTGCGCTCCCTATGCCTTACGGCGGAACGGGCGGCAATTTTAGCATCCTTTGGTTGTGGAAATCTGACCGTGAGGCTACGTTATTCTACTCACTACAGGATAGACTGCATTTTTAAGTTGACGACATTGGCTTCGGCTGGGCGTTGCCGGAGTCCTGGAGCTGCTTCATGGGAATCTGGCCGGGGCCGGGGAGGCTCATGCGCCGCTTGCGCTCGCTGGAATAGGACAGCTTGGCGTGGATGCGCTCCACGTCCCGGTTCTCCACCGCCACCCGGTAGGCGTGGAGGTTTTCCTCCAGCCGCTTTAAAACCACGGTCAGGGCCGGTGCGTTCATGGAGAACAGCTCCGTCCACATATCCACGTCCAACGCGGCCACCCGTGTCACATCCCGGAAGCTGCCCCCCTCAAAGCCCCGGCACTGGAACAGCTCCGCATCGTCGCACACCGACACCGCCACAATGTGCATCAGCTGGCTGGTGTAGGCGATGATGGCGTCATGCTGCTCCGGGGTGGTGTTGACAATGTCCTTGCAGCCGATGTGTTTCGCCAGCCGCTCAATGAGGGCGATGTGTTCCCCGGTGCTGGCGGGGCGGGGGGTCATGATGAAGTGGGCGTTCTGGAACAGGGTGGGGAAGGAGTTCTCAATGCCGGAGAACTCGGTGCCCGCCATGGGGTGACAGCCGATGAAGTCCACCTCCGGGGGCAGGGCCTCCGCCGCCTCCATGATGCAGGTCTTGATGCCGCAGACGTCGCTGACCAGGCTGCCCGGCCGGAACAGGGGGGCGTACCGGTGCAGATAATCCACGATGATGTGGGGGTCCATGCACAGGAAGGTCAGGTCGGCCTCCGGCAGCGTCTCCTCCGGGGACAGGGAACCCCGGTCAATGATTTTGTGGGAGAGGGCATAGTCCAGCGTGGCCTGGCGGCGGGCCACGCCGACGATTTCATACCCCTCAAACCCTTTCAGGGCGCTGGCCAGGGAGCCGCCAATCAGCCCCAGACCGACGATCACGATTTTCTTACCCATAGACACATCCCGCTCCTTTGCTCCGGCCGGGCCGGAGCGGTCGTTTTCCTTACTTTAACACGTTTCCCCCGGCGGGGTCAAGCCTTTTCCGGGGGAAAGGGGAAAACGGGGCGGTTGTCCGCCGTCAGGCGGGAGCGCCGCCTTCAATGGCGGGCGGATGCTTCCACTTCCAGTCGCGGTAAAGACATTCCAGAACGATGCCTGCGATGATAAAGAGGACAATCAATAAGAGCCAAATCGCAATGGAAATCATTGGTTCGGTATAATCATCCTCAGCACGCTGCGCCAACCAACACATGTGCAGGATTTCCGTTAGTGGGATGGCGATGAGGGTGTCCAGAAGGAAGCCGCCTGTGATGCAGCCCGCCACAATGTTGCAGTTGAGCAGCCGCAGAATCAGCACCGGCACCCAGAGATAGATCAATCTTATTTGCACAGCCCAGTCGATGGGATAAAAAGTGCCATGTATGCCGGTAATGACGTCCGACAGGAGGTAGATGAGATAGAGGAGGAGAAAGACCGACATATGAACCGCCGTGGCCTTGAACCGGTGCTGGCGGCCTTTCTCAATCAGGTTGAACATGATAAAGCCTCCCATTAATTAAAAATAGTTTTTTTAAACTAACATTATTTTAGCAGAAAGAAAGCAACCTGTCAAGAACTTTTTTGTTAAAAAACAGAAACAAATGAAAACAATCGGAAACAGGGAAACGCCGTTTTCCCTGCGTTTGTACCGAAGGGGAGGGGAATTCCGGGCGTTTTTTGTGCATCTGATAGTTTTTTTCCCGTACCCCTTGACAAAACCGCATTTTAACGGTATCATAAGAGTCAGTCTAAACGCAATGACTGGGATGGTATTGTCCGGCGCCATGGTTCAGAGAGGATGCGGCAGCTGAAAAGCGTCTATCGATGGCGGACAGTGCGGGTCACCCACGAGCGGTTCCGTTAAACGGCGTCAGCTCAGTAAGCGGAAACGGCCTTCCACGTTACGGAATCAAAGAGTGCGCAGGCCAGGCTCGCCGGGGCTGCGAATTTAGGTGGTACCACGGAGTTTCAGCTTCGTCCTAATGAGGGGACGGGGCATTTTTTATGCCCTGCCGCCTGCTGAACCTGCCTTTCGGCAGCGTAATTTAAAGGAGGGATTCCAATACGATGAAAATGACTGGCGCACAGGTCGTGATGGAGTGCCTGCTGGAACAGGGCGTTGATACTGTCTTTGGCTATCCTGGCGGCACAATTTTGAACATCTACGACGAATTTGAACTGCATGGCTACAATCAGAAGATTCGCCATATCCTGACGACCCATGAGCAGGGGGCCTCCCATGCGGCGGACGGCTACGCCCGGGCCACCGGCAAGGTGGGGGTGTGCTTCGCCACCTCCGGCCCCGGTGCCACCAACCTGGTGACGGGCATCGCCACCGCCTATATGGACTCGTCCCCCGTGGTGGCCATCACCTGCAACGTGGGGGAGAACCTGATCGGCAAGGACTCCTTCCAAGAGGTGGACATCACCGGCATCACCATGCCCATCACGAAGTGCAACTACCTGGTGCGGGACGTGAACGACCTGGCGGACATCATCCGGGAGGGCTTCGCCATTGCCCGCTCCGGCCGCCCCGGCCCGGTGCTGATCGACATTTTGAAGAACGTCACCACCGAGCTGACGGACTTCCGCCCCCTGCCCCTCAGCGAGCATCACCGCTATGGCCGCCTGGCCAAGCTGATGGCCCGGGACAACTACGAGTTTAAGGAGTTTGAGCCGGACCACGATGACATTAACCAGCTGGTGGATATGCTGGACCACTCCGCCCGTCCCCTGATTCTGGTGGGCGGCGGCGTCATCCGCTCCAAGGGCGCTGTGCCGGAGTTCCGGAAGTTTATGGAGAAGCTGGGGGCGCCTGTCACCTCCACCATCATGGGCGGCGGCGCCTGCCCCGGCAACCATCCCCTGTTCACCGGCATGATCGGGATGCACGGCTCCCACGCCTCCAACGTGGCCAGCCATGACTGCGACCTGCTGGTGGCCATCGGCTGCCGGTTCTCCGACCGGGTGACCTGCGACGTGGGGAGCTTTGCCCCCAACGCCAAAATCGTCCACATCGACATTGACCGGGCGGAGATCGACAAAAACGTGCAGACCGCCCATCACATCATCGGCGACGCCCGCCGGGTGCTGGAGCTGTTGAATGAGCGCATCATGCTCCGGGAATATGACTTCTCCTCCTGGCGGAACGCGGTGCTGAGCCTGAAGGAGCCGGAGCCAAAGCCGGCGGAGGACGGCCGCCTGTTGCCCAGGGAGATCCTGGAGACGGTGTCCCGCCTGACCGATGGCAACGCCATCATCGCCACCGATGTGGGCCAGCATCAGATGTGGTCGGCCCAATATTACCACTTCAACCGGCCCGGCCAGCTGCTGACCAGCGGCGGTTTCGGCACCATGGGCTTTGGCTACGGCGCGGCCTTCGGCGCGAAGGTGGGTATGCCCGACCAGGTGGTGGTACATACCACCGGCGACGGCTGCTTCCGCATGAACTGCCACGAGATGGCCACGGTGCAGTACTATGACATTCCCGTCATCACCATTATTTTTGACAACGGCACCCTGGGCATGGTGCGCCAGTGGCAGAGCCTGATTTATGACCACCGCTACAGTGCCACCACCTTGGACCGGGGCCCCGACTTCGTCAAGCTGGCGGAGGCCTACGGCATCCGGGGCTATCGGGTCACCACCCAGGCGGAGTTTGAAAAAGCCTTCCAGGAGGCGCTGGACTACGGCCATGCGGTGGTCATCGATGCCGTGCTGAACATTGACGAGATGGTGCACCCCATGGTGGGAGGCACCAGCCCAGTCACCAATTTCCTGTTGGATTAAAGGAGGGGAATGACTATGTTAGCGCTGCAACCCAACCGTCAGACCCTGTCCGTCCGGGTGGACAATGCCGCCGGCGTCCTGAGCCAGGTGACCCGGCTGTTCTCCCGCAAGGGCTTCAACATTGAGAGCCTGGCCGTGGGCACCACGGACGACCCCAATGTGTCCCGTATCACCATCGAGGTGTTCGCCAATGACCAGCAGATCAAGCAGCTCATCAGCCAGCTGGGGAAGCTGTTCCCCGTCCACTCGGTGAAGCTGCTGGACGCCAGCCACTCCATCCGCCGGGAGCTGGTGTTCATCAAGGTGAAGGCGGAGACGAGAGAGATCCGCAACGAAGTGATTCAGATCGCCAACATCTTCCGGGCCAACATCATTGACGTCTCCCTGGGCACCATCACCCTGGCGGTGATCGGCTCCGAGTCCAAGGACGACGCCATCGAGGGCCTGCTGAAGGAGTTCGGCATTCTGGAGCTGGCCCGCACCGGTATGGTGGCCCTGGAGCGGGGCCAGTACACCCTGCGGGATGAGACCAAGGAAAAGGGCGAATACGACTACGGCAAGCTCATGCTGTAAGCCGCCCAAAATTGCCAGTAAATGTACGATAAGCACATTTTTTGGATAGATATTTTTAAATTTCAGGAAAGAACAGGTGACAAATTATGAGTTCGTGCTATGACATGAATGCAAAGATGTACTATGCATCTGACTGCGACATCTCCAATCTGGACGGCAAAGTGATCGCCGTCATCGGCTATGGCTCCCAGGGCCACGCCCACGCCCAGAACCTGCGGGACTCCGGCTGTAACGTCATCATCGGCGTCCGCCCCGGCAAGAGCTGGGAGAAGGCCTCCAAGGACGGCTTTGAGGTCTACACCGTGGCCGAGGCCGCCAAGAAGGCCGACATCGTCATGATGCTGGTCAACGACGAGCGGGCCGCCGAGATCTATGCCCAGTCCGTGAAGGACAATCTGGAGCCGGGCAACGCCATCGCCTTTGCCCACGGCTTCAACATCCGCTATAAGCAGATCGTTCCCCCTGCGGACGTGGACGTGTTCATGGCTGCCCCCAAGGGCCCCGGCCACACCGTCCGCGGCACCTATGTGGAGGGTAAGGGTGTGCCCTGCCTGATCGCTGTGGAGCAGGATGCCACCGGCCACTGCCGTGACATCGCCCTGGCCTATATCGCCGGCATCGGCGGCGCCCGGGCCGGTATCATGGAGACCACCATGGACATCGAGACCGAGACCGACCTGTTCGGCGAGCAGACCGTCCTCTGCGGCGGCGTGGTGGATCTGATGCAGTGCGGCTTCGAGACCCTGTGCGAGGCCGGTTATGCCCCTGAGAACGCTTACTTCGAGTGCATGCACGAGATGAAGCTCATCATCGACCTGGTGAACAAGGCCGGTGTGGCGGGCATGAACTACTCCATCTCCGACACCGCCGAGTATGGCGAGTATGTCTCCGGCCCCCGCGTCATCCCCCACGAGCAGACCAAGGCCAATATGCGGGCTGTCCTCTCCGACATTCAGGACGGCTCCTTCGCCGGCCGCTGGATTGCCGAGAACAAGAACGGCCGCACCTTCTTCAACTCCAAGCGCGCCGCCCTGGCCAAGCATCCCATGGAGACCGTGGGCAAGGCCCTGCGGGACAATATGCTGTGGAAGGATGAGGCTGCCTCCAGCGATTCCTCTCTGGACGCCGCTTCCAAGTAAGTTCCCTGATTGCAACACTTTGGGGGCAGGCAGCTTCTGCCTGCCCCTTTTCCTGTGGTGGGGTGTGATTTGCCCGGTCTGCGGGCAGGCCCCGCCCACGCCATTCCAAGCTATAAAGGAGGAACCCCTATGGCACTGAAATCTGCCAACGTCACCCAGGGCGTGGACCGCGCCCCCAACCGCTCCCTGTTCGCGGCCCTGGGCCTGACAGAAGAGGAGATGAACCGCCCGCTGGTGGGCGTGGTCTGCTCCCAGAATGAAATCGTCCCCGGCCACATGAACCTGGACAAGATCGCGGAGGCGGTCAAGGCGGGCGTCCGTCTGGCAGGCGGCACCCCCATCGAGTTCCCGGCCATCGCCGTCTGCGACGGCATCGCCATGGGCCATGTGGGCATGAAATACTCCCTGGTGACCCGTGACCTGATCGCCGACTCCACCGAGTGCATGGCCATTGCCCATCAGTTTGACGCCCTGGTGATGATCCCCAACTGCGACAAGAACGTGCCCGGCCTGCTGATGGCCGCCGCCCGCATCAACGTGCCCACCATCTTCGTCTCCGGCGGCCCCATGCTGGCGGGACGCCTGGAGGACGGCAAGCGCACCTGCCTCAGCGATATGTTTGAGGCGGTGGGGGCCTACCATGCCGGCACCCTGGACGAGGCCGGTGTGGAGGAGTATGTGATGAACTGCTGCCCCTCCTGCGGTTCCTGCTCCGGCATGTACACCGCCAACTCCATGAACTGCCTGACCGAGGCCATCGGCATGGGACTCAGGGGCAACGGCACCATTCCCGCCCCCTACTCCGCCCGCATCCGCCTGGCCAAGGAGGCCGGCATGCAGGTGATGGAGCTGCTGCGGCAGAACATCCGCCCCCGGGACATCATGACCGCCGACGCCTTCAACAACGCCGAGATTGTGGACATGGCCCTGGGCTGCTCCACCAACACCATGCTCCACCTGCCTGCCATCGCCCATGAGTGCGGCATCACCATCGACCTGCACCACGTCAACGAGTTCAACGCCAAGACCCCCAACCTGTGCCACCTGGCCCCGGCCGGCCCCACCTTCATGGAGGATCTGGAGCGGGCCGGCGGCGTGTACGCCGTGATGAAGGAGCTGGCGGACGCCGGGCTCATCAAAACCGACCTGCTGACCTGCACCGGCAAGACGGTGGGGGAGAACATCGCCGATGCGGTGAACCGCAACCCGGAGACTATCCGGCCCATCGACAACCCCTATCTCTCCACCGGCGGCATTGCCGTCCTGTTCGGCAACCTGGCGGAAAAGGGCTGCGTGGTGAAGCAGTCCGCCGTGGCCCCGGAGATGATGCGCCACTCCGGCCCCGCCCGTGTCTTTGACAGCGAGGAGGAGGCCATTCAGGTGATCTACGCCGGGGGCATCCATCCCGGCGATGTGGTGGTCATCCGCTACGAAGGCCCCAAGGGCGGCCCCGGTATGCGGGAGATGCTGAACCCCACCTCCGCCATCTGCGGCATGGGCCTGGGCGAGTCCGTGGCCCTCATCACCGATGGCAGGTTCTCCGGCGCCACCCGTGGGGCGGCCATCGGCCATGTCTCCCCGGAGGCGGCCGCCGGGGGCACCATCGGCCTGGTGGAGGAGGGCGACCAAATCTCCATCGACATCCCCGCCCACACTATCACGCTGGAGGTCTCCGACGAGGTGCTGGCGGCCCGGAAGGCCGCCCTGGTGATGCCGGAGCCCAAGATCAAGACCGGGTATCTGGCCCGGTACGCCTCCCTGGTCACCTCTGCCGACCAGGGCGCGGTGCTGCGGACGCTGTAACAGAAAAAACGCGGGAATGGGGAAAACTTCCCCATTCCCGCATAGTCGTGAGGGGAGGACACCGATGGAGTACAAATGGTATCAAACCGGGGCGGCGCTGCTGGGGGACATCGCCCGCACCGAGCCCCCTGTCGGGACGCTGGCCTTCTGGTACCTGGGGCAGATGGGGCTTCTGGTGAAGGGGGCGGGGCTGACGCTGTGCTTTGACCCGGTATTGAACGACCTGTGCAATCCGGACGGCACCACCCGGCGGAACTATCCGCCTCCCTTCTCCGGCGGGGAACTGACGGGGGTGGACTGCGTGGTCTGCTCCCACAACCACGCCGACCACTTGAATTTGGAGACCCTGCTGCCCCTGTACCGGGCGAACCCCGGCATAAAGTTCATTGTCCCCGCGCCGGAGCAGGGCGTGCTGACCGGGGCGGGTATCCCCGCCGATGTGGTCATCGGGGCGAAGGCCCACCAGCCGCTGACGCTGGGGGGCGGCGTCACCCTGACCCCCATCCCGGCGGCCCATGAGGCGTATGTGACCGATGAGCAGGGCAACCACCGAAACCTGGGCTATCTGCTGAATCTGGACGGCGTCATCCTCTATCACGCCGGAGACACGGTGCTGACCCCTCAGCTGTTGGAGGACGTGAAGCGGTACGGCCCGCCGGACGTGGCCTGTCTGCCGGTGAACGGGGCCGACCTGGAGCGGCGGGGCCGGAACATTGTGGGCAACATGGACTGCCGGGACGCGGCCATCTTCGCCGCCGGGACCGGCGCGGACCTGACGGTTCCGCTGCACTACGACATGGTGATGGGCAACGGGGAGGACCCGCTGATCTTTGCCTCCTACATGACGCGGTGTGCGCCGGGGCAAAAATTCCATATCATGCAGCTGGGGGAGCGATTCCTGTACGGAAAATAACATCCCCCGGCACTGCGGCGCAGGCGCAGCTTCGGGCGGCCTGCGCCGCAAAGCGTTTATGGGGGATTCCTACTTTTGGCAGACCGCATATTTAACAGATTCTTAACAAAGAAAGATTTACACTGTTAGCGAACTGTGATAAAATACATCTGCGAAGAAAGATTCCGAACCTACAGGAAATGAGGTCTGTTCAATCATGGTGAAGCAATGTGTGAAAAAGCCGTTTACCGTGTTGGTTGCCGTCATCATTGCGCTGGTGCTGGGGGTGGTGTGCATGACGCGGATGACCACCGACCTGCTGCCGGAGATGAGCCTGCCCTACATGGTGGTTATCACCACCTACCCCGGCGCAAGCCCGGAAAAGGTGGAGGCCAACGTAACGGAGCCGCTGGAGAGCGCTTTGGGCACCGTCAGCGGCGTGGAGAACGTCACCAGCAGCAGCGCGGAGAATTACTCCATGATTATGCTGGAATTCGAGGATGACACGGATATGGACTCTGCCATGGTCAAGGTGGATTCCGCCTTACAGGATGTGGAGAGCTCTCTGCCCGACCTGTGCGGCACCCCCAACGTCATGGAGATCAGCATGGACATGGTGGCCACCATGTACGTCAGCGTGGACTACGAGGGGAAGGACATCTATGCGCTGTCCGACTTCGTGGAGGACATCGTGACGCCCTATTTCGAGCGGCAGGACGGCGTGGCCAGCGTCTCCACCGCGGGCCTGGTGGAGCAGACCATCGAGGTGCGGCTGAACCAGGACAAGATTGATGCGATCAACAACAAGCTCCTGGCCTCCGTGCTGGACACCCTGGAGGAGACGAAGCAGGAGATTGAAGATGCCCAGGCGGAGCTGGCCGACGCCCAGGCGGAGCTGGACGACGGCACCGCCGAGTTGGAGGACCAGCAGGAGGAGACCTCAGAGGAGCTGGCGGAGGCCAGCCTGGCCCTGAATCAGGCCATCGCCACCCAGAGCGCCTATGAGGCCCAGCTGGCCAGCCAGCAGGCCAATCAGACGGCCCTGGAAACGGAGCTGGAGGCCTATGAGACGGCGGGGATTCAGGAGAGCTATGAGGAGCTGGAGGCCCTGTTCCAGACCCTCCAGGACACCGCCGCCAGCGAGGAAACCTACAACGCCATCTATGACGCGGCCTACAGCCAGGTCCTGATTTCCGCCACCCAGTCCGTGGTGGACAGCATGGCGGCCAGCGGCCTGATGGAGTCCGTCACGGTGACGGAGGACAATGTGGAGGCGATTTTGGAGATGCTGGACAGCACCTCTGCCGCATCCTCCGGGGCCTCCGCCTCTGACACCGCGGCTTCTGACACCGGTGCTTCCAGCGCTTACGAGACCCTGTCCGCCCTGCCCGAGGAGCAGCTGCTGGCCTACCTCTCTACCCTGTCGGAGGAGGAAGTCGCTGCCCTGCTGGCGGGCATGACGGAGGAGGAGCTGGCCGCCCTGCTGCCCAGCCTGTCCGATACGGAGCGGGCCGCCCTGCTGGCCCTGGCGGACACGGCGGAGGGAACGGACACAGAGAACACCGGGAACACGGAGAACACAGGGGACGCCTCCGGCAGCGCTTCTTCCACCGGCGTCAAGGCGAGCCTGATTGCCACGGCGGAGGACGCGGCCGCATCCGTGGCGGAGAGCCAGGTGGCCGAGATGACTGCCAGCCTGCCCACCAGCGTGGAGGACGCCATCGCCAACCCGGAGAAGCTGGATTACGCGGTGTCGCTGCTGGAGACCCAGGGAATGGGGGAGGCGGCCTCCGCCCTGACGGTGGAGAATCTCACCACCATCTCTGACATCGTCAACACCCGCATCCCCCAGATCGAGACGGAGCTTGCCAATCTGGAGATCAAAATCGCCGTGGCCACCGCCACGGTGGAGGCGGTGAACTCCGCCGTGGAGGAGGCTGTCAACAGCTATACCACGGTGGAGGCCGGGAAGATTTTGGCGGCGGCGGGCTTTGGCTCCGCCAGCGCCCAGCTGTCGGCGGCGCAGACCGCCCTGGAGGACGGGCAGAGCCAGCTGGACTCCGCCCTGGAATCCTACGAGGCCGCCCGGGAGACCGCCATTGCAAGCGCCAACCTGGATGCCCTGCTGGACATCGACACCCTGGCCACCCTGATTTACGCCCAGAACTTCTCCATGCCCGCCGGGTATGTGGACGATGCGGACGACAACCAGTGGCTGCTGAAGGTGGGCGAGGAGTACAGCAGCCTGGAGGACCTGGAGAGCATGGTGCTGTGCAATCTGGACAGCGTAGGAGACGTGACCCTGGGGGACGTGGCCGACCTGACGGTGATCGACAACGCCGCAGACAGCTACACCCGGGTCAACGGTGAGGCCGGTGTGGTGCTGTCCATCTTCAAGGGCAGCACCGCCGGCACCAGCGACGTTTCCGCCGCCTGCAACGACGCCATTGAAGAGCTGGAGGAGAAGTATGACGGCCTGCAAATTCAGCCGCTGATGGATCAGGGCGAATATATCTCGCTGATTATCTCCAACATTCTGGAGAGCATGATTCTGGGCGCTCTGCTGGCCATCGTGATTCTGGCCCTGTTCCTGAAGGATATCCGGCCCACGCTGGTGGTGGGTTTCTCCATCCCCTTCAGCGTCCTGATTGCCCTCCTGCTGATGTACTTCACGGACATTTCGCTGAACATCATGTCCCTGGGCGGCCTGTCCCTGGGCATTGGCATGCTGGTGGATAACTCCATCGTCGCCATAGAAAATATCTACCGGCTGCGGGGCCGGGGCCTGCCCGCCCCCCGGGCGGCGGTGCAGGGGGTGAAACAGGTGGCGGGGGCGCTGATTTCCTCCACCCTGACCACCATCTGCGTGTTCCTGCCCATGATTTTCACCACGGGCTACACCCGGGAGCTGATGTACCCCATGGCGCTGACCATCGGCTACGCCCTGATTGCCTCCCTGGTGGTGGCGATGACGGTGGTGCCCACGGTGGCCTCCACCCTGCTGAAAAGCGTCCAGCCCAAGTCCCACCCCTGGTTTGACAAGCTGGTGGACGGCTACGGGAAGGTGCTGGACTTCTGCCTGCGGGTGAAGGTGGTGCCTCTGGGCCTGGCCATCGCCCTCTTTGCGGTGGCCGTGTTCGGCGTGGCGCGGATGGGTATGGTGATGATACCCGATATGTCCAGCAACCAGATTTCCATCACCGTGACCATGCCGGAGGACTATGACCAGGACACCGCCTACGCCGCCGCCGACGAGGTGACGGAGCGCATCCTGGCGGTGGACGGGGTGGACTATGTGGGGGCCATGACCAATGCCTCCAGTATGCTCACCACCAGCGCCACCACCTCCAATGACTTTTTGAACTATGTGTTCTATGTGGTGCCCAGCGACGATGTGAACACGGAGCAGGGCATTGAGGACATCTGTAACCAGATCGCGGCCAACACCGCCGACCTGGAGTTTACGGTGGACGCCGCCTCGTCCTCCTCCAGCGAGATGAGCAGCATGCTGGGCAGCGGCCTGGAGATCGACATCTACGGCTCCGACCTGGACACCCTGGTGGAGATTTCGGAGGACTTTATGGAGATCATCTCCGAGACCGAGGGCTTCGACACCCCCACCAACGGCCAGGATGAGGCCGACCAGGAGCTGGTGCTGGTGGTGGATAAAGACGCCGCCATGGGGCTGGGGCTGACGGTGGCCCAGATTTACAGCGAGATCTCCGCCCGCCTGACCACGGAGAGCACCTCCACCACCGTCACCATCGACGGCACGGAGATGGAAGTGGTCATCGTGGACGAGACGAATCTGTTGACCCGGGAGAACCTGATGGACATCACCTTTGACGTGGACACCGCCGACGAGGACGGCGCGTCCGTCACCGAGACCCATACCCTGGATGAGTTCGCCACGGTGGAGACGGATACCAGCGTGTCCACCATCTCCCGTGAGAATCAGCAGCGGTACATCTCCGTCACGGCGGACACCCTGGACGGCTACAACTCCACCCGGCTCTCCATGGCCCTCAGCGAGGTGCTGGAGGACTACGAGATGCCCGACGGCTACACCTGGGAAATGGCCGGCGAGTATGAGACGGTGATTTCCATGATGACCCAGATGATTGAAATGCTGGCGCTGGGCCTCCTCTTCGTCTACCTGGTGATGGTGGCCCAGTTCCAGAGCCTGCTGAGCCCTTTCATCATTCTGTTCGCCGTCCCCCTGGCCTTCACCGGCGGTATGTTCGGCCTGATGGCCTTTGGGGAGCAGCTGTCCCTGCTGAGCATGATCGGCTTCCTGGTGCTGATGGGTACGGTGGTGAACAACGGCATTGTGTTTGTGGACTACACCAACCAGCTCCGGCTGGGCGGCATGGAGAAGCGGGCGGCCCTCATTGCCACCGGCAAGACCAGGATGCGGCCCATCCTGATGACCGCCCTGACCACCATCCTTGCCATGGGCAGCATGATGTTCTCCACCGGCATCAGCGCCTCCCTGACCAGAGGCATGGCCATTGTGGTGGCCTGCGGCCTGGCCTACGCCACCCTGATGACCCTGTTTGTGGTGCCGGTGATGTACGACGTGCTGTACCGCAGGCAGCCCAGGGAAATCGACGTGGGGGACGACACCATCGACGATGTGCCGGACGATGCGGCGGAGTTCCTCCAGCAGGCCAGGGCCGAGGAAGCGGCCAGGGCCGGAAAGTAAAACAGCTTAACGGATACGGAAAAAGCCGTGGGCCGCGTCCCCTGTACCTGTGACGGGGCCGCGGAGCCCACGGCTCTTTTCGGGCAAAAAAAACGGCTCCCCCCGTGCAGTCACGGAGGGAGCCATTCAAATTCTGATGCCGGGCAGCTTACCCGCGGGTGTGGACGTGCCAGATGTTGTTGGCATAGTCATGGATGGAGCGGTCGGCGGCAAACTTGCCGGACTTGGCGATGTTGACCAGCGCCATCTGGTTCCAGCGGCGGCTGTCGCTGTAGGCGGTGACGATGCGGTTCTGCATATAGCGATAGCTCTCGAAGTCCGCCAGCAGCAGATAGTTGTCCGCCGTGTAGCCCTGGCCGAAGAGCAGGCTGTTGGTGATGTCCTGATAGCTCTTGCCGTCGGAGAAGCCGGTGTTCAGCTTGTTCAGCACCCGCTGAATGGTGGGGCTGGCGTTGTAATACTCATAGGAGTTGTAGCCGGCGGCCTTCTTGTCGGCCACCTCCTCGGCGGTGAGGCCAAAGATGAAGATGTTGTCGTCGCCCAGGAGCTGGTGCATCTCCACGTTGGCGCCGTCCTCGGTGCCGATGGTCAGGGCGCCGTTCATCATGAACTTCATGTTGCCGGTGCCGGAGGCCTCCTTGCCGGCGGTGGAGATCTGCTCGGAAATCTCGGCGGCGGGCATCAGCTTCTCCGCAATGGACACCCGGTAGTTCTCGATGAAGAACACCTGGAGCTTGCCCTTGCAGCGGGGGTCGTTGTTGACCTCATAGGCCACGGAGTTGATCAGCTCAATGATGCGCTTTGCCATATGGTAGGCAGAGGCGGCCTTTGCGGCGAACAGGAAGGTGTGAGGCACGATGTCCTTCCCGTCCTGAATCTGCTGGTACAGGTAGATGATGTTCATCACGTTCAGCAGCTGGCGCTTGTACTCATGGAGGCGCTTGGACTGGACATCGAAGACGGCGTCGGTGTTCAGGCTGTAGCCGTATTCCCGCTTGCAGTAGGCGGCGAAGGACTCCTTGTTGGCCTTCTTGATCTGGCCCAGCCGCTCCAGCACGGCGGCATCGTCCCTGGCCCGCAGGAAGTCCTCCAGCTTGCCCGGCTGGAGCAGATAGTCGTCGCTGCCGTTGACCTCGCAAATCAGGTTGTGCAGCTCAGGGTTGATCTCGGCCAGCCAGCGGCGGTGATCCACGCCGTTGGTGACGTTGGTGAACTTCTCCGGGGTGCGGAGATAGGCGGTGTGGAACACATCGTCCTTCAGAATCTGGCTGTGCAGCTCGGCCACGCCGTTGACGGCGAAGCAGGTGGCCACGCACAGGTTTGCCATGCGCACGTCCCCGTCCCAGACGATGGCCAGCTCACGGGCTTTGGACTCGTCATTGTGGAAGAAGGCCCGGACCTCTTTCAGGTAGCGCTCATTGATTTCGCAGATGATCTGCCAGCACCGGGGCAGCAGGGCGATGATCAGGTCCTGAGGCCAATGCTCCAGGGCCTCGGCCAGCACGGTGTGGTTGGTGTAGGCCACGGTGCGGGTGACGATGCTCCAGGCCTCGTCCCAGCCGAAGCCGTTCTCATCCATCAGGATGCGCATCAGCTCGGGGATGGCCAGGGTGGGATGGGTGTCGTTGATTTGAATGACGTGCTTCTCAGCGAAGTTGCGCAGGGTGCCGTACTGGGCTTTGTGCTTGCGGACGATGGACTGCACCGCGGCGGAGGCGAAGAAGTACTGCTGCTTCAGCCGGAGCATCTTGCCCTCGTAGTGGTCGTCGGCGGGGTACAGCACCTTGGCGATGACCTCGGCGTTGGCCCGCTCCTCAATGGCCTTCAGATACTCGCCGGAGGAGTAGCGCTGCATATCCTCACGGACGGGGCTCTTGGCGTCCCACAGCCGCAGGGTGTTGACGTGGTCGGTCTTGTAACCGGCGATGTTCATGTCCATGGGGACGGCCAGCGCGGTGGTGCCGCCCACATAGTCCACGGTGAACTTGCCGTCCTCGTTCAGATAGGTCTTGACCTCGCCGCCGAAGCGAACGGTCTCCGTCTCGTCCCACTTGGGCACCAGCCAGGCGTCGCCCAGCTCCAGCCAGTCGTCGGACAGCTCCTCCTGGCGGCCGTCAATGATCTTCTGGCGGAACATACCCAGCTGATAGCAGATGGAGTAGCCGGTGGCGGGGATCTCCTCCGTGGTCATGGAGTCCATATAGCAGGCGGCCAGGCGGCCCAGGCCGCCGTTGCCCAGGGAGGCGTCCGGCTCCAGCTCAAAGATTTCGGCGGGGTCGAAGCCCATCTCGCTGATGGCGTCCTTCAGTTCGGGCAGGATGCCCAGGTTGTAGGCGTTCTTCATCAGGGAACGGCCCACCAGGAACTCCATGGAGAGGTAATGCACCTCACGGGCGTTGATGGAGCGGTTGTAGTTGACGGTTTCGATATGGTTGCTGCTCATAATGTCCCGCAGCACCATGGCGCAGGATTTGAACATCTGCACCTTGGAAGCCACCTGAGGGGTACGGCCAAAGTTGCGGCGCAGCTTGCCCTCGATCAGGGCGGAGAGTTCATATTTTGAATATTCGCGCATAAATTCCAGTCCTCCAATTTGCGTCTTGTGATGCGAAGGCTCTGCCAGTTTGCCTGTGAAGGGCGGCCGGAAGGGGCCGCAGCGTTGGCTCCGGGTCCTGCATCGGGGGAAATTCCATTCATTTTGCGGGGTGCGGTATGGGAACCGCTTTGGAAATTTTAGCATAAAAGGGGTGAAATGTCAATCTTTCCCGGATGAACAACCGGTTGAGGATGGATAAAATTCCAACAAAACCGCCCCTTTCTATGTGAAAAATGACAAAAACCTACGCTTTTGAAAAATGATCGGGGAGGCGCAGACCTGCGCCGCCCCGTTGGCGGAAGGCGTCAGCCCAGCACAGAGCTGACGCTTTCCGCGGTAAACTGGTGGGTGTAGAGCTGGTAATAGGCCCCTCTGGCCGCCATCAGCGCCTGATGGGTGCCCCGCTCGATGATCTCCCCGTCCTTCACCATCAAAATCACATCCGCGTCCCGGATGGTGGACAGGCGGTGGGCGATGATGAAACTGGTGCGGCCTTTGGTCATCTCCGCAATGGCGGACTGAATCAGCTGCTCCGTCAGGGTGTCGATGGAGGAGGTGGCCTCGTCCAGCACCAGGATACGGGGGTCGGACAGGATGGCCCGGGCGAAGCTGAGGAGCTGCTTCTCCCCGGTGGAGAGGAGGTCGCCCCCCTCGCCCACCTGGCTGTCATAGCCCTGCTCCATGCGGTCAATGACCTGGTCGGCGCAGACCAGCCTGCAGGCCCGCTGAATCTCCTCCAGCGAAGCGTCGGGGTTGCCGTAGCGCAGGTTCTCCAGCACCGTGCCGCTGAACAGGTGGGGCTGCTGAAGGACGTAGCCGATGTTGCTGTGGAGCCAGAGCTGGCTCCGCTCCCTGGCGTCCCGCCCGTCGATGAGGACGGCCCCCTCCGTGGGCTCGAAGAACCGGCAGACCAGGTTCACCAGGGTGCTTTTCCCCGCGCCGGTCTCCCCCACGATGGCCACACGGGTGCCCTGGGGGACGGTCAGATTGAAGTGGGACAGGATGGTTTCCTCCCCGTCCGGGTAGCGGAAGGTCACGTCCCGGAACTCCACGTCGCCGTGGAGGGGTTCCCAGTTCTCCCGCTTGGGGTGGATGGAGTCCCCATATTTGGCGATGACCTCCGGGGTGTCCGCCACGTCGGGCTGAGTGTTCAGCAGGCGCTCCACCCGCTCGATGTTCACCTGGGCGCTGACCAGACTTTGCAGCGACTCCACAATGCCCTGCACCACGTCCCCTATGTTGAGGGCGTAGGTGGTGAAGGCGGACAGGGTGCCCAACGCCAGCAGCCCGTCCATGTTCAGCACACCGCCCCGCCACAGCATCAGGGCCAGCCCTATGTTTCCGGCGAAGATGACGATGGCCTGCAGGGCGCCCCGGTAATGGTTCGTCTTTACGCTGGCGCGGTACATATCGGCGGTATCCGTCTGAAACGTGTCCTCCATCTTCTGCTCCGCCACCAGGGTCTTGATGGTCTTGGCCCCGGTGATGCCCTCGTTGTAATCCGCGGTGATGCGGCTGTTGATTTCCCGCACACGGCGGTTCATGGTGGTCAGGTGCCGCTGGAAGTAGGCGCAGGCCACCACTTCAATGGGGACCAGCGCCAGCATGACCAGCCCCAGCTGCCAGCTCAGCCGCAGCATCACCACCAGCATAAACACCAGATAGCTGCCGTCCCAGAGGACCAGGTCCATCAGGCTCCAGGTGGCCACCGCGCCGATGCGCCCTGTGTCGGAAATCAGCCGGGAGTGGATATAGCCCACGCCGTTCTGGTTATAGTAACTGATGGACAGGGTTTGCAGGTGGTCAAAGAGCTTTTTGCGGAGGCTGTAGTCCAGCACCACCTCGATTTTAGCGGCGCCATAGGAGCAGTAGTAGTTGATTCCCATCCGCACCAGCAGCACCAGCAGATAGACCAGCAGGAAGGCCGCCAGGGTGTCCAGGGTGCCCTCCCCGATGAAATGGTCGATGGCGTAGGTCTGGAACAGGGGGATGACCGCCTCCAGGACGCTGCCCAGCAGGCCGGTGAGGACGATCAGCACCATCAGCGTTTTCTGTTCCTTCCAGAAGGGGAGCAGGAAGCCCAGACCGAAGAAGTGCCGCTTCTTCACCGGCGTATTCGTCTTGTCAGCCACAGGGCTCCGCCTCCTCCCACTGGGATTGCAGGGTGTAGATCTGTTTGTACAGCCCGTCCCGGGCCAGCAGCGTCTCGTGGGTGCCCCGCTCCACGATGCGGCCCCGGTCCAGCACGATGATCTGATCCGCCGCCATCAGGGTGGAGATGCGGTGGGAGATCAGGATGCAGGTGGATTCCGCCATGCTCTCCTGCAATGCGGCCCGGATTTTGGCGTCCGTTTCCGCGTCCACGGCGGAGAGGGAGTCGTCAAAGACCATGATGGGGGCCTTTTGCAGCAGCATCCGGGCAATGGCCGCCCGCTGCTTCTGTCCGCCGGACAGGGTGACGCCCCGCTCCCCCACCATGGTGTCGTAACCGTGGGCGAAGCCGTCCACGGCCTCCTCCAGGCAGGCGGTGCGGGCGGCCTCCCGGATGTCGGACAGGGAGCAGTCCCCCTGGGCGGCCAGACCGATGTTCTCCGACAGGGTGCGGCTGAACAGCATGGGCTCCTGGAGCACCATGCCCACGTTCCGGCGCACCCAGGCGGCCTCCATTTTGGCGATGTCCACCCCGCCTATGGTGATGGCGCCGCACCCCTCCGGCAGGTCATAGAGCCGGTCCAGCAGGTGCATCAGGGTGCTTTTGCCGCTGCCGGTGGTGCCCAGAATCCCCAGGGTGGTGCCGGCGGGGATGGTGAAGGTGATGTCCTCCAGCAGCAGGGGGCAGTTGGGGTAGTGGAAGCTGACATGGTCAAAGACAATGTCCCCGTTCATGGGCGGGGTCAGGGCGTCCGGCGGGTCCCGATCCTCTTGGGCGGACATGATTTCAAAGATGCGGTTGATGGAGACGCCTGCCTTGCTCATCTCGCTGAGGATACGCCCCAGCTGGCGGGTGGGCTGCTGCATCAGCGTGGTGTAGGAGACGACGGCCAGAAGGGACCCAAGGGTCAGCCGGCCGTTCACTGTCATCACGGTGCCGACGGTCAGCACCAGCAGCAGCTGGAGGCTGGCCAGCAGCATATTCCCCTCAAAAAAAGCGCTCATGTACACGCCGAAGCGAATCCACAGGTTGGTGGACTTCCGGGACTGCCGGTCAAAGCGCCCCCGCTCGTACTCCTCCCGGCCAAAGGCCCGCACCACCCGGACGCCGGTGAGGTTCTCCTGGGCGATGGTGGACAGGTCGCCGTCGGCCTCGTCGCAGAGCTGGAACTGCCGCCCCAGCTTCCGCCGGAAGAGGATGGAGTAGGTCAGCAGGATGGGCTCCGTGATCAGGGCCACCAGGGCCAGGGGGAGGTTCTCCCCGAACAGAAAGACCAGCGCCGCCACAATGGTGACGAGGCAGTTCAGCAGGCCGGACAGCTGGTTGGACAAAAACTCCTTCACCAGCTCGATGTCGGTGGTGCAGCGCTGAATGATGTCGCCGGTGTGGTGGCTCATGTGCCAGGAGAAGGGCAGGTGTTCGATGTGGCGGAAGGTCTGGTTCCGCATGGTACGGACGAAGCCCTCGCCCCCCTTGGCAATCAGCATCACATAGAGGTACCGCAGCAGCCCGCTGAGCAGCCCCAGCCCGGCCACCGCCAGCGCCACCAGCCACAGGTGCTCCCGCAGCATTTCCCGGCCCCCCAGCCCGGCCAGCCAGCCCTCCACAAAGGCGGGGAGGGTGCTCTCCTCCGTGCCGATGATGCTGTCCACGGTGTACTGCACCGCCTGGGGGCTCAACATGGTGCAGAGGGTGCGCCCCAGCAGGGCCGCCAGGGCCAGCAGAAACCACCGCTTGTTTCCTTTTAAAAAGGAAAATATCATGTCCGGTTTGGACGTTGTCTGCGTCATTTTGTTCCCTCCATTCTTTTCTTAGACTGAATGTTCAGTTTAGCACGAATCGCGCCTTTTTGCAACCGTTTCGCGGGAAAATGTGAGTTCTGCCGAAAAAGGAAGGCATATCCCCAAAAGCCGGGGCAAATCCTGCAAATTTCCCCCGAAACTGCCGGGCCGGAGGCGGTCAAAGGGCCGATTCTCCGCAAAACACCGCAAAATGGCTACCTTTTTTTCCCGCGCTGTGGTAGAATAGCGCAAAGCGGCCCTTTGCCGCGGCAAATCCATTCTTGCAAAGTCTCCTTACATCGGGGAGGAGGTTCCCATGGCAGACTTTATTTCCCAGCTTGGCAGCTATTTCCAGCTCGGGCTGGACGTTCTTGGGACGCTGTTCCGGCATACAGCCTTTCAAATTCTTTGCAGCTATTGTTTTCAGTTCCTGATGCCCCTTTTCGGGGTGCTGATCGTGGTTCGGTGCGGCCGGAGCATGCTCCAGGGCAAGCCGGAGCAGGAGCTTTGGGGCTCCCTGGTGCTGCCCAACGGGGCACAGCTGCCCCTGTACCACTGGGAGAATCTGGTGGGCCGGGCGAAGCGGTGCGACGTGGTGCTGCCCTACGCCACCGTCTCCCGGAGCCACGCCGCCCTGATTCGGGACGATCGGGGGCGGTGGGTGCTCCACCCCCTGAACACAAAGAACGGCGTCACCCTGAACGGCATCCCCGTGACGGAAAGCGTTCAGCTGGCCCCCCGGGACAGCATTGGCTTCGGCGGGGTGGAGGCCATGTTCCTGCCCCTGACCGCGGAGGAGGAGCGGCAGCAGATGAAGCGCCGCACCCGGCCCGGCAAATTCCTTTCCCCCAGCGTCACGCTGCTCCTGCTGACCCTGTTCCAGGGGATGCTGCTGGGGAGCCTGTGCATGGCCCTGCCGGACAGCGGCGCCACCATCCTGACCTGCTTCGGCCTGCTGATGGGGATGGAGTGGCTGCTCTACCTGATTTACCGGCTGGCCCGGCGCACCGGCTTTGAGCTGGAGACCCTGGCCTTCTTCCTGACCTCCCTCTGTCTGACGGTGACGGCCTCCTCCAGCATCTCCACTCTGTACCGGCAGACCCTTTGCGTGGCCCTGGGGCTGGTGCTGTTCTTTGTGCTGAACCTGATTCTGCGGGATCTGGACCTGGCCAAGGGAGTGCGCTGGCCCCTGGCCATCGGCTCGGTGGCGCTGCTGCTGTTCAACGTGCTGTTTGGGGAGCGGCTGTTCGGCGCGAAGAACTGGGTATCCATCGGCCCCCTCTCCTTCCAGCCCTCGGAGCTGGTGAAAATCGTGTTCATCCTAGTGGGGGCCGCCACCCTGGACAGGCTCTTTGACCGGAAAAACCTGCTGGGCAGCCTGCTGTTCAGCGTGTTCTGCGTGGGCTGCCTGGTGCTGATGAGCGACTTTGGCACGGCCCTGATCTTCTTCGTGGCCTTCCTGGCCATCGCCTTCCTCCGCTCCGGCGACCTGGCCTCTGTCATCTTCATGGTGGCGGCGGCAGGCACCGGGGGGATGCTGGTGTTGCACTACAAGTCCTATATCGCACAGCGGTTCGCCATCTATCGCCACGTCTGGGAGGACACCGCCAACCTGGGCTACCAGCAGACCCGCACCATGTCCGCCATCGCCAGCGGCGGCCTCTTTGGCCGGGGCGTCGGCAGCGGCTGGCTCCAGAATCTGGGGGCGGCCAACACCGACCTGGTGTTCGGCGTGGTCAGCGAGGAGCTGGGGCTGATTGTGGCGGTGTGCGCCGTGGCCAGCATTGTGCTGATGGCCCTGTTCGCCATCCGGCAGGCGGCGGCCGCCCGCTCCAGCTTCTATGTGATCGGGGCCTGCGCCACCAGCATGCTGCTGCTGGTGCAGACCATGCTGAACGTGTTCGGCTCCGTGGACCTGCTGCCTCTGACGGGGGTGACCTTCCCCTTCGTCTCGGTGGGAGGCAGCAGCATGATCTCCTGCTGGGGACTGCTGGCCTTTTTGAAGGCGTCGGACGCCCGGCAGAACGCCAGCCTTGCCATCCGCCTCCCCGGCAGGCGGAAGCGCGGCTCTGAGGTGGAACCGCCCCAGCGGCAGACGCCGCCGCCCTCCGCCAACCGTCAGCCCCCCGCAGCCGACAGCGGCCGGGAGGAGACCAGAATCATGTCCACCGCCTCCACAGAGGAAGAAACCGTGGTGCGCCGCCCGGAGGAGCCTGTCCGGGAGGACGCCCCCAACCCCCCGGAGGAGGACGAGACCACCCGTCTCCGGCGGGAGGCGCCGCCCGCGGACCAACCGGAGCCGGACGCTGACGCATCGTCTTACGCGGACGGGGACGCGCCCCTCCACTCGGATGCGGACGACTGGGAGCAATATTTCCAGTGGGAGGAGGATGACCCATGAAACAGCTGAAAAAACGCGCCCTGTTCGTGCTGCTCTTTGCCATCCTGATGGTGGCGGGGCTGGTGATTTTCCTGGGCCTCTATGTGGCCAACGGGGAGGACTGGGCCACCTTCCAGGCCAACCGCCACGTCTACTCCAACGGGAAAATCGCGGTGGGCACGATTACCGACCGGGACGGCACCGTGCTGTACGACTGCGAAACCGGCAGCTATGCCGATGATGCCACCCTCCGCAGGACCACCCTCCACGCGGTGGGGGACGGCGCGGGCAACATCGGGGCCGGGGCCCTCCAGCTCTTTGCCAACCTGCTGATTGATTACAGCCCCATCTTCGGCACCGGCGGCACCGGGAACACGGTGACCCTGTCCATCGACGGGGACTTGAACAAAGTGGCCTATGAGGCCCTGGACGGCCAGAGCGGCACGGTGGCCCTGTACAACTACAAGACCGGGGAGCTCCTTTGCATGGTGTCCTCCCCCGCCTACGACCCGGAGGATGCATCCGAGGTGGCGGCGGTGGCCGCCGGGGACAGCGCCTACACCGGGGCCTACCTGAACCGGTTCCTCTCCAGCACCTACACCCCCGGCTCCACCTTCAAGCTGGTGACCGCCGCAGCGGCCCTGGAGAACCTGGACATGGAGAACTTCTCCTACACCTGCACCGGCAGCATCACCGTGGACGGGGCCACCGTCACCTGTTCCGGCAAGCACGGCACCCAGACCTTTGGGGAGTGCCTGACCAACTCCTGCAACTGCGCCTTCGCCACCCTGGCCCTGGAACTGGGGGGCGACGTGCTGGAGGAATACGCCCGGGCGGCGGGCCTGCTGGACAGCAGCGCGGTGAACGGCTTCACCACGGCGGCGGGCAGCTTCACCGCCAGCCCGGACGGCAGCGCGGCCCTGGCCTGGTCCGGCGTGGGCCAGTCCACCAATCTGGTGAACCCCTGCGCGGAGCTGGTGCTGATGGGCTGCATTGCAAACGGCGGCACCGCCGCCAGCCCCACCATGCTCAGCGATGTGACGGGGCCAATGGGCTTCTCGGTGTACGACGAGGAGGCGGGCAGCTTTACCGTCGGCTGGTCGTCCGGCACCTGCAACACCCTCAAGTGGATGATGCGGGACAACGTGCTGAACAAGTACAGCAGCACCCTGGACTTTGGCGACCTGACCGTGTGCGCCAAGTCCGGCACCGCCGAGGTGGGGGAGGGGGAGCCTCACGCCTGGTTTGTGGGCTTTGTGGACTCCACCGTTACCCCTTACGCCTTTGTGGTCATCGTGGAGCATGGCGGCACCGGCGTGGAGGCCGCGGGCAAAATCGCCGCTGAACTGCTGGCTGCGGCCTGCGGGTGACCGCTTTGACAAACTTTTATACGCGCACCGCCGGTTCACCCGGCGGTGCGCATGTTTTTTACCGATACCCGGCCCTGCCTGCGTTTACCGTCAATAAAGAAGGACCAACTTTTAAAAGTCGTTTCGCAAAAAATGGGTTGACGAAAGGGAAGAAACATTGTATAATTTTTACAAAGGCAAATCTGCCCTTCCGGGCGACGGCGGGCGGAAATCGCCTTTTCCCCGGTTTTCTTCCGCTTTTCAGCAAAAGAAAGGGAGAAACCGGGAAAAGTTCGACAGATTATCAGCAGAATGGAGCGATACGGTAATGCAGGATACTCCCGCTTCCCAGCGGCTGGGGGCGTTTCCCTGCGTCCAGAGCGGACAGGCAGGCTGGATGTTCCGCGTGGCTGCGCCTGCCGCGGCAGGCGTCAGCGTGGTGGGCGACTTCAACCAGTGGGACCCGGGCCACGACCCCATGCAGCAGGTGGGGGAGGGCGTCTGGCAGACCTTTCTCCCCTATTTGCGGGAGTATGACACCTACAAATACGCCCTTCGCACCCGGGAAGGGGACATACTTTATAAGTCCGACCCATACGCTTTCCATAACGATACCCCGCCGGACAACTGCAGCAAGCTGTATGACGGGACGGGGTACCGCTGGAGCGACGACAGCTGGTTCGCCTTCCGCCGGCGGAAGCGGCTGGGCAGAAGCCCGCTGAACTGCTACGAGGTGCATCTCGGCTCCTGGCGGAGGACCGGCATGGGGGAGGCGCTCTCCTACCGCGCCATGACGGGCTACCTGGTGCCCTATGTGAAAACGATGGGTTACACCGCCGTGATCTTCATGCCGCTGATGGAGCATCAGGAGGACGGCAGCTTCGGCTACCTGCCGGACAGCTGGTTTGCCCCCACCTCCCGTTTCGGCCCGCCGCAGGACTTTATGCACCTGATTGATGAGCTGCACCGGGCCGGGGTCGGCGTCTTTATGGACTGGCCCTGCGGCAGCTTCCCGGTGAACGAGCATGGCCTGGCCGGGTTTGACGGCTCCGCCCTCTATGAGACGGAGGAGGAGGTCGAGCAGGAGGGTGTGCGCACCTTTGACTTCTCCAAGCCCCTGGTGCGCCGGTTCCTGACGGATTCCGCCCTGTTCTGGCTGGAGCATTACCACCTGGACGGCCTGCGGGTCTGCGGCACCAGCGTGATGCAGACGGCGGACGCCCATGCCTTCCTTGAGGAGCTGGTGCAGCGCACCAGGCGGGACGCGCCGGAGCGGGTCATCACCCTGGGCAAGGTCATCATCACCGACTCCGCCAGCACCAGCGGCAACCTCTGCCTGAACCGGGGCTGTGAGGACCATCTGCTGACCTCCTTTTACCAGAACAACGAAGCCGGGCGCTTTGTTTCCGGCATCTTCTCCCCCCTCCACTCCTGCATCCCGCCTCTGGGGACGGAGTTTGCCGAGACTATTTCCCACCTGATCGCCGGCGGGGGAGAGCCTCAGGGCACCAGGCTGGCGGCATCCCGGCTGTGCCATCTGCTGCTGCTGGCCTATCCGGGGAAAAAGCTCACCTTCATGGGCACCGAGTTCGGCCAGGAGAAGCCCTGGGACTACCGCTATTCCCTGGACTGGCACCTGCTCCACTACGATGCCTATCACCGGCAGCAGCGCTTCTTCCGGGAGGCGAACCTCCTCTACCTGTCCCAGCCCGCTTTTTGGGAGCGGGACAACGACCCGGAGGGCTACCAGACCCTGATCCGCTATGACGAGCTGCAAAAGGCATCGGCCATGCGGCGGGCGGGCATGGAGGACAGCCTGCTGGTGGTGCTGAACTTCTCCAAACGAAAAACATTCCGGTGCAGCCTCCAGGTGGAGGGGCCCGGCTCCTACCGGGTGCTGCTGAACACCGACGACGCCGCCTATGGCGGCCAGGACCGGGGCAGCAGAGGCATTCTCACCGCCGCGGAGGCGGAGCGGGGCTATCAGCTGCCCCTGGAGGTGCCCCCTGTGGGCGGCCTGGTGGTGGCCTTCGAGGGGCCGCCGGAGCCCTCCCCCATTCTTCTCCCCGTTGATGAAACGGACAGTCTCCGTTTTTTCAAATAGTAAACCGCATCTATACCCAATCTTTAGTACGAGGTGACCATCCATGAAAAAGGAATGTGTTGCCGTGTTGCTGGCCGGTGGCCAGGGCAGCCGTTTATACGCGCTGACCAAAAACGTGGCAAAACCCGCCGTCCCCTTCGGCGGCAAGTATCGAATCATCGACTTCCCCCTGTCCAACTGCGTCAACTCCGGCATCGACACCGTCGGCGTGCTGACCCAGTACCGTCCCCTGGAGCTGAACTCCTACCTGGGCAACGGTGAGCCGTGGGATTTGGACATTGCCGACGGCGGCGTCCACATCCTCAGCCCCTATTCCACCTCCGGCGAGTCCGGCTCCTGGTATAAGGGCACCGCCAACGCCATCTATCAGAACATCGGATTCATCGACCAGTATGATCCCGACTATGTCATCGTCCTGTCCGGCGACAACATCTCCAAGATGGACTACAAGGATATGCTGGAGACCCACAAGAAGGCAGGCGCCGCCGCCACCATCTCCGTGCTGACCGTCACCATGGAGGAGGCCAAGCGCTTCGGCATCATGAACTGCAACCCGGATGACACCATCTACGAGTTCGAGGAGAAGCCCGCCCATCCCAAGAGCAATCTGGCCTCCATGGGCGTGTACTGCTTCACCTGGTCCAAGCTCCGCAAGTACCTGATCGAGGACGAGAACACCCCCGGCTCCTCCAATGACTTCGGCAAGAACATCATCCCCAATATGCTGAACAACGGCGAAAAGATGGTGGTCTACCGCTTCAACGGCTACTGGAAGGACGTGGGCACCATCGCCTCCCTGTGGGACGCCAATATGGACATTTTGAATATCCCCAATGCCGAGCTGGACATTTACGACAAGGAATGGCCCCTGTACGCCCGTAACCCCATCGTTCCCCCGCACTTCATCGGTGAGCATGCCACCACCAACCACTCCTTTGTGGCAGGCGGCTGCGTGGTGGACGGCGAGGTGGATAACTCCATCCTCTTCAACTCCGTCACCATCGAGCGGGGCGCCAGCGTCCGTTATTCCATCCTGATGCCCGGCGCAACGGTGAAGGCCGGGGCCGTGGTGGAGTATTCCATCCTGGCGGAGGACTCCGTCATCGGCGCAGGCGCCGTGGTGGGCTCTGAGCAGGACCCCAAGGACCCCAACAAGAAGATCGCCGTCGTGGGCAGCAAGGTTTCCGTAGGCCCCGGCGCCGTCATCGAGGCCGGCGCCATGCTGAACCCTGAAACTCTGAAAGGCGGTGAGGCAGAATGAAAAACATTCATACCCTCATTTTTACAAACCAGGCCAACTATGACCTGAAGGAGCTGACCGAGGTCCGCTCCATGTCCGCCGTCCCCTACGGCGGCCGCTTCCGCATGATCGACTTCGTGCTGTCCAACTGTGTGAACGCCGGCATCACCGACATCGGCGTTGTGCTGGAGCAGAACTATCAGTCCCTGCTGGACCATATCGGCACCGGCAAGCACTGGGATCTGGCCCGCCGCCGCGGCGGCCTGCGTCTGCTGCCCCCCTTCTCCATGAAGAGCTCCAGCAGCAGCGGCCATCTCCGCGGCCGCATGGAGGCCCTGGCCAGCCTGGATTCCTATCTGAATCAGATCCGCCAGGAGTATGTCCTGCTGACCGACGGCGACATCGCCCTGAACATCGACCTGAGCAAGGTCTATGACCAGCACCTGGCCTCCGGCGCGGACATCACCATCGTCTGTGTCCCCAACCACATCGGCGACCCCCAGCAGACCACCTATGTGATCCCCGCCGAGGACGGCACCATTGCCGACATTCTGGAGAAGCCGGACGAGGCCGAGGGGCTGGAGTACATCTCCATGGCTCTGCTGAGCAAGGAGCTGCTGATCAAGGTCAACAAGTACTGCTCCACCCACAATCTGTACTCCTTCTCCAACGACGTGCTGGTGGGGATGAGGGACAAGCTGAAGATCATGCCCTATGTCTTTGAGGGCTATTGCGCCCGGTTCACCAGCGTCGCCTCTTACTATGAGAAGAGCATGGACCTGCTGAAGCCCACGGTGCGGGATGAGCTGTTCGACGCCAAGCACCCCATCCGCTCCAAGGACCGCACCGACGCCCCCACCTACTACGCCCCCGGCTCCGCGGTGAAGAACTCCATGGTCGCCGACGGCTGCGTCATCGAGGGCACGGTGGAGAACTCCATCCTGTTCCGGAACGTCACCGTGGCCAAGGGCGCCGTTGTGAAGAACGCCATCCTCATGAAGGGTACCGTTGTGGGCGAGAACGCCCAGGTCAACTGCACCATCGCCGATAAGGATGTCACCGTCTCCCCCAACAGCAACCTGTCCGGTCATCCCAACTATCCCCTGCTGATTGCCAAGGGCAGCCAGGTGTAAGGGTTCTCAAAATCATCTAAGGGCACCTGCCCTTTCCGCCGTACACGGCGGGACGGCCCAAAGCACAGCGTTCCCTGAAAGAAAGGATAACTGTATATGAACATTTTCTTTGTCTCCTCCGAAGTCGCCCCCTTCGTCAAGACGGGCGGACTGGCGGACGTTGCATCCTCTTTACCTCCTGCACTGGCGGATTTGGGCAACGATGTGCGTGTCGTCCTGCCGCTGTACGCCGCGATTGGCGATCAGTGGCGCAGTCAAATGACGTTCGTGAAGTATTTCTACTTCCGGCTCGGCTGGCGCTCCAGCTACTGCGGCCTGTTTGAGCTGCAAAGGGGCAACATTACCTACTACTTTGTGGATAACGAGACCTACTTTAAGCGCAACGGCCTCTACGGCCACTATGACGACGGGGAGCGGTTCGCCTACTTCTCCCGGGCCTGCATCGAGATTCCGGACCAGATCGGCTGGAAGCCCGACATCATCCACGCCAACGACTGGGAGACCGCTCTGGTGCCCATCTACCTGCTGGAGGCCCGCCGTATGCGGCCCAGCCTGGCAAAGACCAAGAGCGTCTATACCATTCACAACATCGAGTATCAGGGTCGGTTCGGCCGCTCCATTCTGGAGAATGTCTTTGGCCTGGACACCAGCTATTTCAATGAGAATATGCTGAGCTTCTACGGCGATGTGAACCTGATGAAGGGGGCCATCTACGCTGCCGACCATGTGACCACCGTTTCCCCCACCTACGCCGGGGAGCTGCAATACAGCTTCTACGCCCACGGGCTGGAGGGCGTGGTGGTGGCCAACTACAACAAGATCACCGGCATCCTGAACGGCATCGACATGGAGGCCGCCAACCCCGCCACCGACCAGCTCATCGCCGCCAACTTCACCCCCGACGACCTCAGCGGCAAGGCCTTCTGCAAGGCCGCCCTGCAAAAGGAGCTGGGGCTGGAGGAGGACCCGGATGCGGCCATCATCGCCTGCATCTCCCGGCTGGTGGGGCACAAGGGCTATGACCTGATCACCAACGTGTTCAGCCGCATTATGTCCAACCACGTCCAGTTTGTCCTCCTGGGCACCGGGGAATGGGGCTTTGAGGAGTTCTTCCGCAACGCGGAGCGGCAGTATCCCGGCCGGGTCAGCGCCAACATCAAGTACGCCGCCACCCTGTCCGACCAGATTTACGCCGGTGCGGACATCATGCTGATGCCCTCCATCGCGGAGCCCTGCGGGCTGACCCAGATGTTCGCCATGCGCTACGGCACCGTGCCTGTGGTGCGGCTCACCGGCGGACTGAAGGACTCCGTCCCCTCCTACAACACCATCACCGGAGAGGGGCTGGGCTTCACCTTCGTCAACATCAACGCCGACGATATGCTGGACGCCATCAACCGGGCGCTGGAGGTCTACACCAACGACCCGGTGGCCTGGGCCAGGCTGCAAAAGCGGGACATGGAGGCCGATTTCAGCTGGGGCAAGTCCGCCGCTGAGTATCTGGAGGTCTACGAGAGCCTGTTGAAGTGACACAGACGCCTTTGCCAAAACCATCAAACGGAATCAGGGACGCCGCAGCGCAGCTGCGGCGTCCTTTCTGCGCGGACACAGGACGCCCCGCCGGACAAACGAAAAAACATTGATAAATTCTTGACAAGCTCAGGATTCTGCGTATAATGGGAAACAGGGGCAGAGAGATGCCGCCGCAAAAACGTTCGGCCTCGGCCGGACGCCTGACGGCGTCTTTCGCAGAACGCAAATTTAATACAAATGCTGTGTAAGGAGTGGTTCGTATGTTTGATTACAAAGGCAAGGTAGTGGCCATCACCGGGGCATCCTCCGGTCTTGGCAAGCAGATGGCGGAGGGATACGCCCAGATGGGCGCAAACCTGGTTCTGCTGGCCAGACGGAAGGAGCGGCTGGAGGCCAGCGCAAAGGAGTGGTCCGAGAAGTACGGCGTCCAGGTGCTGCCGGTGGCCTGCGACGTGACGAAGGCGGACTCCATCGCCGCCGCGGTGGCAAAGGTGGACGAGGTGTTCGGCCATGTGGAGGTCATCGTGAACGACGCCGGAGGCGAAAAGGGCACCGGGACCCCGCTGGTGGACTACAAGAAGGAGGACTGGGACTTCACCCTGGGCCTTGACCTGACCTCCGTGTTTTCCGTGACCCAGGCCTTCGTCAAGCTGATGCAGAAGGCCATGGCGGAGGGGAAGCAGACCTATGGCCGCGTCATCAACATCGCCTCCATCTACGGCATGGTGGGCAACACCGCCCTTCCCACCATCGCGTACCACACCACCAAGGGCGCTGTGGTGAACTTCACCCGGGGCGCGGCCGCGGAGCTGGCCACCTCCGGCATCACGGTGAATGCCATTTGCCCGGGGTATTTCTACACCGAGCTGACCACCGAGACGCTGGACAGCGACTATTTCCAGGCCTTCGCCAACACCTCCGTCCCCATGAAGCGGTACGGCCACGCCGGTGAGCTGAACTCCGCCGCCATCTTCCTGGGCGCGGAAGAGTCCAGCTATGTCACCGGTCAGATTCTGGCTGTGGACGGCGGCTACACCTGCGTGTAAGCGCCGGTTTCCGGGAACGTTTTCCTTCAACCATATCAGGGACGCCGAAAAAATCGGTGTCCCTTTTCAAAAAAATAATCGTTAGGTACCTTGACAAATAAGGCGAAGGGTGCTAGAATAAAGCCATACCAAGGAAAAAACAACCCGCATCGGCGGGGCGATTCAGTAAAGGATGATTTTTGAGTGAATACAACGAGAACGATTACGAAACAGAAGCAGCGGGGCATGGCCTTCAGCGGCTTCGCCCTGGTGCCGGAGACCCAGATCCTCTTTATCGGGGCCATGGCCTGCACCCGTCACCGGGCCCAGGAGCTGACCGAGCTGCAAAAGCAGGGGCGGCTGGCCTTCCTGTGCCTGGACGAGGTGGACTTCATCACCGGGCGCTACCTGAGCAAAATCGAGGAGGCCATCACGGAGCTGGTGGAGGAGCGGCACCCCGGCGGCATCTACCTGACGGCGGGCTGCCAGGCGGCGCTGCTGTCCACGGACTGGCAGCTCCTCATCGACAAGATGGAGGCGAAAAGCGGCGTGCTCATCCGTGCCCACACGGGCTGCCACCTGTGCGGCGTGCAGCATGACGCCGGGGCGGCGGACGAGGATTCGGTGGATTCCATGGTCTTCGACCTGCTGCAAAAGGCGGAGCGGAGTGAGGAGGTCAGCGTCAACGTGCTGACCACCGGCGAGCTGGCGCCGGACAGCGAGCTGCGCCAGCTGCTCACCGGGGCCGGGATTCGGCATATCAACCTGCTGCGGGAGTGCAAAACCTTTGCCCAGTATCAGGAGATGGCCAGGGCACACCTGAACATCGTCTGCGTAGAGGACGGCGGCGAGGCCCTGGGCCAGCGGCTCCAGGCCCGGCTGGGCATCCCCTATGTGGTGCTGGGCGGCGTTTACGGCGCGGAGGCGCTGGAAAATGCCTATCAGGCCATCGGCCAGGCCCTGGGGGTCACGCTGGACACGGCGGCCTATCGCGCCCGGCTGGAGGAGCAGCTTGCACAGGCGAAGAACGCCTGCGGGAAGGACACCCTCACCGTGGAGGGCAGCCTTGCCGTGGCAAAGTGGCTGTACGAGGCGGGCCTGCCCGTCAACCGGGTAACGGCGGAGCTGAGCAGTGACAATCAGGACCTGCAAAGCTGGTTCGCAGCCAGCGCCCCCTCCGTAAAGGTGGAAAAGGCCGTGGGCCGTCAGGGCGGCTACGGCATTGGAAAGCCCGGCTACGGCGGACAGGGCCGGGGCCGCGGCGAAGGCGGTGGCAAACCGGAATGGGCCGGACGCAATCGCGGCGAAGGCGGCGGCAGACCGGAATGGGCCGGACGCAATCGCGGCGAAGGCGGCGGCAGACCGGAAT
>JAJQBL010000005.1 GCA_021203325.1 Clostridiales bacterium
ACGCCGTTATTTTTTTGAGGGATTAAAAATCCCTAAGTTGCACCGCCTTTCGGCGTGGGGCTGCACTTTGCCTCGAATCCTGTTCAGGTACTCAGCCGGTCAGGCGATCAGCCCAGCTCGGAGAAGTACTTGATGGTGCGGACCATCTGAGAGGTATAGGAGTTCTCGTTGTCGTACCAGGAGACGACCTGCACCTCGGAGGTGCCGTTGTCCAGATTGATGACCATGGTCTGGGTGGCATCGAACAGGGAGCCGTAACGCATGCCGACGATGTCGGAGGAGACGATCTCATCGGTGTTGTAGCCGAAGGACTCAGTGGCCTCAGCCTTCATCTGAGCGTTGATCTCTTCCTTGGTGGGGGTGCCCTCCACGATGGCGGTCAGGATGGTGGTGGAGCCGGTGGGGGTGGGAACACGCTGGGCGGAGCCGATCAGCTTGCCGTTCAGCTCGGGGATGACCAGGCCGATGGCCTTGGCGGCGCCGGTGCTGTTGGGCACGATGTTGACAGCGGCGGCGCGGGAGCGGCGCAGGTCGCCCTTACGCTGGGGGCCGTCCAGAGTCATCTGGTCGCCGGTGTAGGCGTGGATGGTGCACATGATGCCAGCCTTGATGGGGGCGCAGTCGTTCAGAGCCTTCGCCATGGGAGCCAGGCAGTTGGTGGTGCAGGAAGCGGCGGAGATGATGGTGTCCTCGGGCTTCAGGGTCTCATGGTTGACGTTGTAGACGATGGTGGGCAGGTCGTTGCCGGCAGGAGCGGAGATGACGACCTTGCGGGCGCCGGCGTCGATGTGGGCCTGAGCCTTGGCCTTGCTGGTGTAGAAGCCGGTGCACTCCAGCACCACGTCAACACCCAGCTCACCCCAGGGCAGCTCGGCGGCGTTGGCCTTGGCATAGATGGTGATCTCCTTGCCGTCCACGATGATGGAGTTGTCGGTGGCGGAGACGGTGTCAGCCAGAGCGTACTTGCCCTGCGTGGAGTCATACTTCAGCAGGTGAGCCAGCATCTTGGGGGAAGTCAGGTCGTTGATGGCGACGACCTCATAGCCCTCAGCACCGAACATCTGACGGAATGCCAGACGGCCGATACGACCAAAACCATTAATAGCAACTTTAACAGCCATTGTGATATACCTCCTAAAATTTTTGGGTATCAAGTTTACGCTCTTATTGTACCCCATTGTGAATAATTTGACAAGCCTTTTTTTTGGTGATTTGCGTCCTTTTCTGGGGCGGTTTCTTTGTGTACAACGCCGAATTTCAACGTGTCCCGAAAAAAACGGACGGCGGCGGCAGCCCACGCGAACCGGCGGGAAAGTTCCCGGAACAGCTTGCATTTCCGGATAAAAGATGCTACTATATGGTTGGGTAAAGGGCTTTGCATTGTCCGCCCCGGAAGGATCTGAAAATTATGATGAAAAAAAAGAACTGTTTGACCCTGCTTCTGGCGCTGGCGATGGCCTTCTCCCTGGCCGCCTGCGGCGGCAGCGATGACGCCGGCACAAGCTCCGGCACCTCCTCGGAAAGCAGCACTGCCGACAGCAGCGCCGGCTCCGCCACAACGTCGGAGGACACCTCCTACGAGGACGCCCTGGCCTGCTATGAGGAGCTGTCCGCTCTGACGGACGACGAGGAGCGGCTGGAAGCCTTCATCGAGGCCCAGGCCGAGCTGAACTACGACGGCAACACCGACGAATTTCTGGTGACGCCGGCCAGCTCCCTGGTGGACGGCTTCTCCGACGCGGTTCTGGCCCTGGACGAGTACGGCGTCGGCCTGAGCGACGAGACCAGCTACGGCTACTTCGTGGTGATCCGCCTGCCTGTCGCCGATGAGGACATCGCCGCCATCGACGAGGACGACATTGAGGACATCAAGGATGAATATATCAGTGACAGGTTCAACGCCCGCCTCAGCGAGGTCCTGTCGGCCGCCGAGGTGGAGCGCTCCGACCTGCTGGACGAGGTGGACTATTTGGCCCTCTTTGAGAAGCTGGAGACCCTCCAGGCGGATCTGGACGAGGTGGACAGCTCCCTGACCACGGAGGACGAGGCCGAGGCGGACGCTGACGAGTCCGGCACCACCGCCGAGGTGGACACCGTCACCAATGAGGAGCTGGAGGAGGCCCTGCTGGCCGTGGTGCCGGAGGCATTCCTGGAGGACGCCACCGCCTACCTGACCGACGGCGTGCTGACCAATGACACCGTCGTTCTGACGGTGGACGGCGTTGAGGTCCCCGCCTGCACCTACCTGTACTTCCTGTGCTATAACGAGACCTATTACTCCTCCATGTACACCTATTATTACGGCAGCTTTGACGTCACCGAAGCCTACTCCGACGATATGACCTACGCCGATGTGTTTGCCTCCATGTCGGAAAGCTACAGCACCCAGTATGCCGCCGTGCAGGCCATGGCCGAGGCTGAGGGCGTCGCCCCCAGCGAGGAGGATGTGGCCGGTCTGACCGAGACCCTGGACGGCATGAACCTCTCCGACATGGCCTATGTGGGCTGCAACCGCGTCGGGCTGGAGTCCACCTATACCTACACCCTCTACGGAGATGCCCTGCAAACCTACCTCTACGGCGAAGGCGGTTCGGAGGAACTGACCGATGAGGACGCGGTGGATTATGCGCTGGAAAATGGGTATTACTATAATTGCCGGTATATCCTGTTCGCCAGCTCTGCCCTGATGGGGTCGTAACAGGGGCGTCCTTCGTGCCGCTGAACGGATTTTTAATGAGAAAGGAACCGCGCTTTGCCCTCGACAAAAGAATAGATTGTTAATGTTTCACCACCCAGACCGAAAAGGAGGCAGCCTATGAGTTTTGAAGAAGTCAGCCAGCCGCTGCTGGCCTTGCCGGAGGTTCAGCAGCTGCGGCAGCTGCGCCATCACCGCCACGTCAGCCGGTATGAGCACTCCCTCCGGGTGGCAGAGCAGGCGTTTACCCTGGCGGGGCGGCTCCATCTGGACGCCGACGTCTGCGCCAGGGCGGGTCTGCTCCACGACCTGTTCCTGGACAACGGCCACTGGGAAAGGTGGCACAGGGTGGTGCATCCGCCCCTGGCCATCACCCACCCGGAAATGGCGGAGCACAACGCCGAGGCCCTGGTGCCCCTGACGGAGAAGGAGAAGAACATCATCCTCTCCCATATGTGGCCCGTCACACGGCACTGGCCCCACTCCCGGGAGGCGTGGCTCATCATCGTGGTGGATAAAGTGGTGGCGGTGCAGGACTATCTGCACGCGTAAGCGATATGTACTTTTTCACCTATGAATCCGACCTGCCAGACGAGGTGGGCTTCGCCCATTTCAGTCCCGTCCATCTGGTCTGGCTGGGCGGCATCGCCCTTGGGATTGCGCTGCTGTCCCTCTATTATGTGGGCCGGAACCGGCAGGAGCAGCAGCGGCTCAGCCGGGCGCTGGCCTGGCTGATTTGCGGCAACATCGTGGCAGAATACTGCATTCTGGCCGTCACCGGCCACCTGACCACCCATCATCTGCCCCTGCAGCTGTGCGAGCTGGCCCCCTTCCTGTGCCTGCTCTTCGCCTACACCCGCTGGGACTGGGTGGGGCAGACCCTGTACAGCCTGTGCTGGGCCGGGGCGCTGTCCGCGCTGCTCTTCCCCAACTGGAATATGTACCCACAATGGAACTTTATGAACCTGACCGGCTTCCTGACCCACGCCGGACTGCTCCTGTTCCCCCTCTGGCAGCTGCTGGGCGGGACGCTGCGGCCCCGGATGCGGGCCATGTGGAAGCCGCTGGTATTTCTGGCGGCGGTGGTGCCGCCCCTGTACCTGCTGAACCGGCGCTGGCACACCAATTATTTCTTCCTGCTGGGGGATTCCCCCGACTCCCCGCTGACGGTGCTGTACCAGCTCTTCGGGAAGGCGGGCTACCTGCCCGCCTACGCCCTGCTGGTGCTGACCATCATGGTGCTGGAGTATCTGCCCTGGCGGAGGCGGGAAACGTGGGTGTATCACCCGGAGGGGTAGCCCTCGGCTGCCCGGACGATTTCCTCCTTGGACAAGGAAAGAGGAAGGAAACAGGTTTTTGCCCTCCGGGCGGGGCCTCCTTAGACAGCGTTCGCTATTGAGGATTTGTCCGGCCTTCGCCGTCAAGTGGCATTTCCGCTATGCTCCCTACGCCTTACGGCGGAACGGGCGGCAATTTTGTTGCCCTATGGTCGCGGAAATCTGACTGTAAGAGCACGTTCTTCCCCTCAATCCGGGATAGATTGCGCCTTAAATTGATGACGTTGTCCTGCAAAACAATCGCCCCAGCCCGTTCGGGCTGGGGCTTGCTGCTGCAAAAAGGAGATGTTATCAGGGGGAACTCTGCCCTCACTGGGGCACATACCGCTTCAGACGGCCCGTCAGCAGGAAGGCCAGGGCGATTTTCAGGAGGTCAGGCAGGATAAAGGGGATGACGCACCACCCCAGCACCGTCATCAGCGTCACCGCCCCGTTGGCGGTGGTGTAGACCACCATGAACCAGGCGGTGCCGAAGGCGTAGCACACCAGCAGCCCTACCAGCATGGAGGCAATTTGGGCCACGGCCCCGGTGCCGAACAGCTTCTCCATCCCCCACATCACCAGGGCGGAGCCAAGGAAGCCGATGATATACCCGCCGGCGGAGCCGAACAGGGAACCCAGCCCGCCGGAGAATCCGGCAAACACCGGCAGCCCCACGGCCCCCAGCAGGATATAGACCAGCACCGCCCCGGTGCCCCGTTTGCCCCCCAGTAGGCCCACGGCCACAAAGACGCCGAAGGTCTGCATGGTAAAGGGGACGGTGGCGGGGATGGAGATCCAGGAACAAATGGCCATCAGCGCGGCGAACAGGGCCACCAGGGTCAAATCCCGGACGCGGGAACGGTTGGCGCGGGCGGACGATTCCGAAGTTGTCGTTTCAGTGCTCATAAAAGAAGCCTCCTGTTGTGGTTGAATCAGCGGGCGGGGCTGCGCAGACGGGCGCAGGCCCCGAACCTCGATTACTATACCACAGCGGGAGACAATTGTCAACTATAAAATTGAACAGGTTAACAAATCACGGCAGGCTCCGCTCCGCCGCCTCGACGACATGGCGCACCAGCACCGAGTTGGTGACGGTGCCCACCCCGCCGGGAACGGGGGTGATGGCGGAGACGATTCCCTCCGCCTCGTCAAAGCGGACGTCGCCCCGGAGCTTGCCGTCCGGGCCAACGTGAATCCCCACGTCCACCACGATCTGGCCGGGGCGGAGGCAGTCCCCGCCGACAGCGCCCATCCGCCCCATGGCCACCACCACCACATCCGCCTCCCGGCAGACGGTGGCAAGGTTTTGGGTGCGGCTGTTGCACATGGTCACGGTGGCGTTGCGCCGGTCCAGCAGCATGGCGGCGGGCTTCCCCACCACCAGGCTCCGGCCCACCACCGTTACCCGTTTGCCGGACAGGGGGATTTGGTAGAAGTCCAGAATCTCCGCGCAGGCCTGGGCGGTGCAGGGGGCGAAGCCGGTGGCCGCCCCGGTGAACACCCCCGCCAGGCTCAGGTCGGTGATGCCGTCCACGTCCTTCTCCGGGGCCAGGGCGGCGCGAATCGCCCCGTCATCCATGGTCTTGGGCAGGGGGCGGAACAGCAGGCAGCCGTGGATGGCCCTGTCCCGGTTCACCCGGTCAATGACGGCCAGCAGTTCCTCCTGGGCGGCGTCGGCGGGCAGCAGGAATTGCCGGACAGCAACCCCCACCCCGGCGCAGCGCTTCATGACCCCCCGCTCATAGCTCAGGTCGTCGGGCCGTTCTCCCACCCGGACGATGGCCAGCTGGGGGGTGACGCCTTTCGCAGCCAGAGCGGCGCAGCGGGCGGCGGAGTTCTCGTTCATGGCGGCCACCACGGGCCCGCCTTTCAGCAGTATTGGCATGGGAATCTTCCTTTTCTGTCAGAATTTGGCGTGGTTACTTCAATCGGCCCATCACGTCCTGAAACACCTCGTCCGCCCTGGGGCACCAGGTCGCCAGCATCTCCTCCGCCTCCCGGTTCAGGCTGTCTGCCTTGTCCCGGTCGGCCATGGAGCGGGTGTTGATGAACACATTCAGGCTGGCCCCCTGGAGGGCGGCCTTGCAGCAGGCGGCGGCCACCCCCGCATCGGACACCGCCATGACGCTGCCCTTCGCGGCGTACACCTCAATCAGGAAAATCGCCTTGCAGCAGGTGCGCATAATGTCCATGGGGACGGCACAGGCCCTGTCCAGGGCCTCCTCCATCACCGCCGTCTTGCGGGCCTGTTCCTCCGGGGTGGAGGCGGGGAGGCCATAGGCTTCGGACAGGGGGGCGAAGGCCTCCGCGTCGGCGGTGACCAGCTCCTCCAGCCGGGCCCGGAGGGCGGCAGACTCCCGGTTCAGGCGCTGCATTTCCTCCTCCACGGCGGCGTATTTTCGTTTGCCCACGGTGAGGCTGCCCACCATGTTGCCCAGGGCCACCCCCACCGCCCCCACCAGGGCGGAGGCGCCGCCGCCGCCGGGAACGGCAGCTTTGGTGGAAAGGGCCTCCAGAAAGGCTTCACAGCTCTGCGTTGTCATTGCTTCCATCGGAATCTTCCTCCTTGTGCGGTAAATATGTCATCTGTGATACCACCCCAGCTCGGTAACGAAGGCGTCCAGCCCCACGTCCAGGGGGCCGGAGACCGCCCGGGTCACCTTCTGGCAGTCGTAGGCCACACCGACGGTGACGGCGTTGGGGCACAGGGTCAGGTATCGGTCATAGTAGCCGCCCCCCATCCCCACCCGGCGGCAGGCGGGGTCAAAGGCGGCGCAGGGCACCAGAATCAGCTCCACTGCCTCCGGCGGAATCCGCCGGGAGCGGGCCGGGACGGGGGCGAGGATGTGATAGGCCCCCTCCTCCCAGCTGTCCGGGCCAAGGGGCTGGAGGGCGTCCATCCGGTGGCCGGGGAGGCAGCGGGGATAGCACAGCCTTTTGCCCTCCCGCTGGGCCTGGGCCGCGAAGTCCGCCAGATTCACCTCGCCCCCCCGCGGCGGCGTAGAGCAGGATGGTCTGGGCCGCCCGGTATTCCTCCCGCGCCAGCAGGGCGGCGCAGATGCGGCGGTCACCGGCGCGCCGGAGGGCGGCGGGGAGGGACTGCCGGGCGGCGATGCCCGCCCGGCGCTGGCGGGATTTTTGTTCAGTCAGCTCCTGATCTTCCACGGGTGTCATTCACTCCTGAGGCTAAGAATACAAACAGCAATCATCAAGCATATCTATACAGAACGTACTGGCCGTAACGGCCGGTTTCCCGATTGAAAACCGCTTCATGGGCGCAAACAGGCGGGCCCGCAAAGCGCCCCTGCCGGATAACAGAAAGCACCGCGCTCCGGTACCCCGGGCGGCCAGGGGCTGCCCGGCATCCTTCAAACAGGAACGCTGTGTTTCAACCCCTCCACCGCTTCGCGGTTTCCCTCCGCCGTCAAGCGGCATTTCCGCTTCGCTCCCTGCCCTTTCAGGGGAAGCAGACGGTTGTTGTAACCGCTGCGTCATTGGCGCCCCTGAAAGGGGAGCTGTCAGCGGAGCTGACTGAGGGGTGTCCAGCCACAAGGTCAGCCGGGCGCACACTATGCGCCCCTACAGAAAAAATGAAGATTTAGGCTTCACGCTCTACTACTAACAGCTAACAGCTACCCATGCCTACAGCGCTCCGTTCTCCAGCTTCACCCGCAGCACCCGCCGGACGCTCTCCTCAATGCGGCTTTCGGACAGCTGGCCGTTCTTCACCGCGTCCACCAGGGCCTGGTGCATCTCGTCCAAATCCTGAGGCTTCAGCAACAGGTCCACCCCCGCCTGGATGGCCAGCACGGCGGTCTTGCTCTGGGTGTAGGCGGTGGTGATGGCCCCCATGTCCAGGGCGTCGGTGATGACCAGGCCGTCAAAGCCCAGGTCTCCCCGCAGCAGCCCGTTCACCAGCGTGGAGGACAGGGAGGCGGGGGTGTTGTCCCCCGGTTGGGGGCGGCGATGTGGGCCACCATGACGCAGTCCGCCCCGGCCTCAATGCCCGACTGGAAGGGCAGCAGCTCACACGCCCACAGCTCCTCCAACGTCTTTTCCGTCTGGGCGAAGCCCTCGTGGCTGTCGGTGTCCGTGTCGCCGTGGCCGGGGAAGTGCTTGAGGGTACACAGCACGCCCCCTGATGGAAGCCCTTCACGGCGGCGGCCACCATGTCCGCCACCAGCTCCGGGTCGCTGCCGAAGGAGCGGACGCCGATCACCGGATTGTTGGGATTGGAGTCCACGTCCGCCACCGGCGCGAAGTCCAGGTTAAAGCCCAGCTCGGTCAGCTCCTTGCCCAGGGTCAGCCCCACCTGATACGCCTCGTCCGTATCCCCGGTGGCCCCGATGTCCGCCATGTTCGGGATGGAGGCATACCCCATGTTGGAGTTGCCGCTGACCCGGGCCACCGTGCCCCCCTCCTCGTCTACGGAGAGCAGCAGGCCGTACTCCGCGTTGCTCTGTGCGTCGGACAACAGGGACTTCGTCTGGGACCGGGAGACGATATTCTGCTTAAAGAGGATCAGCCCGCCCACCGGCTTTTCCGCCAGGGCCTTGGTCAGGGCGCTGCTCCAGGAGGTCACGGCGGTGTCTGTGCCCACCAGCTGCTCCGGCGTCACAACGAAGAGCTGCCAGATCTTCTCCTCCAGGGTCATGCCCGCCAGCAGGGTGTCAATTTGCTGGTCTATGGTTTGCGTCCCGCCGGTTTTCTCCGGCACAGAGACGGATTCCTCCGGCTTTGCCTCGGAGGCGGTCGTCTCCGGCTCCGGGTCCGTGTTCTCCTCCGGCTCCGGGTCGCTGCTCTCCTCCGGCGTTGTCTCGGAGGAGGCTTCCTCCGGCGTCACGGCGGAGGATTCCGCTTCCGGCTCCAAATCGGAGGAGGTCTCCTCCGGTTCCAGACCGGAGCTTTCTTCCGGTTCCGGCTGGGCGCTCTCCTCCGGCAGCAGGTCGGAGGCGCTCTCCTGCTCCGCCGCGACGGAGGACGCCGACGACAGCGCAGAGCCGTCGTCCCCCTGGGCCACCCGGCCGCAGCCCCCCAGCGTCACCAGCAGGGCGGCCGCCAGCAGCAGGCTGATAATACGGTTTCTCGTTTTGCGTTTCATGGTCCGTGTCCTTTCTGCGCCTGGGCGGCGGAGCCGCACCAGGGCCACGAGACAGATTCTGTTTTCTCTTTTCCAAAGGGGCAGAGGGAATCCAACGATAGCCGGTGGAGGGATTCACACCGCGTTTCCTCTATTTCGTAGGGGCGCACAGTGTGCGCCCGGCAAACCTTCCCTCCTGCTGTGTCCATAAAATCATGTGAATACGCTTGGGTATCATTACAAAAACTGCGATTGATTCTGAGGAATCATGAGTGGTTTTTGTTCGCAAAGCACACCGTTTGCCCGGCAGAGGTTCCGGAAACCGCGGCGGCGGGCGCACACTGTGCGCCCCTACTGTTTAACCTGCACGTAGCGGGAACCGAACAGCGCCGGAGGGCCGCTTTTTACGTCAACTCCAGCTTCCGTTTCAGCTGGAACACCAGATTCATGGCCTCAATGGGGGTCAGGGTGTTGATGTCCACCCGCCGCAGCTCCTCCGCCACCTCGAACACGTTCATGTCCCCGAAGCTGCACTGCTCCTCCGGCGGGGCGGCGGGGGCGGTCTCCCCTGCCGCCAGGGCCGCGGCCCCCTGCTCCAGCTCGGTGAGGATGGCCCGGGCCCGGGTCAGCACCCGGTTGGGCACCCCGGCCAGCTTCGCCACCTCGATGCCGTAGCTCTGGTCGGCCCCGCCCCGGACGATTTTCCGGAGAAACACCACGCTGTCCCCCCGCTTCTTCGCCGCCACGTTGTAGTTCTTTACCCCGTCCAGCTGGCCCTCCAGGGCGGTCAGCTCGTGGTAGTGGGTGGCAAACAGGGTCTTGGCCCCCAGCTTTTTGTGGTCGGCGCAGTACTCCAGCACTGCCCGGGCAATGCTCATGCCGTCATAGGTGGAGGTGCCCCGGCCGATTTCGTCCAGAATCAGCAGGGAGCGGGAGGTGGCGTTCTTCAAAATCTCGGCCACCTCGGTCATCTCCACCATGAAGGTGGACTGGCCCCCGGCCAAGTCGTCGCTGGCCCCGATGCGGGTGAACACCCGGTCCAGGACGCCGATTCTCGCCCGCTTCGCCGGGGCGAAGCTCCCCACCTGGGCCATCAGGCAGATCAGCGCCACCTGGCGCATATAGGTGCTCTTGCCCGCCATGTTGGGGCCGGTGATGATGGCCAGGGTGTCCTCGCCGCAGTCCAGGAAGGTGTCGTTGGGGACGAACAGGCTGTCCTTCTGCATCTGCTCCACCACCGGGTGGCGGCCGTCGGTGATGTCCACCACGGCGGAGTCGTCCACCTCCGGCTTGCAGTAGTGGTTGTCCACCGCCACCTGGGCCAGGTCACAGAGGACGTCCACCGCCGCCACCGCCGACGCCGTGGCCTGAATCTGCTCCGCCGCGTCCACACACTTCTGCCGCAGGTCGCAGAACAGGTCGTACTCCAGCTTCACAATGCGGTCCTGGGCGGTGAGAATGTTGCTCTCCAGCCGCTTCAAATCCTCGTTGATGAACCGCTCGGAGTTCACCGTGGTCTGCTTGCGCACCCAGTCCTTAGGCACCAGGTCCGCCTGGCCCCTGGACACCTCGATATAGTAGCCGAATACCTTATTGTATTTGATGCGGATGTTCTTGATGCCGCAGCTCTCCCTCGTCTCCGCCTCGATGTTGGCGATGAGCTTTTGGGCGTTGTCCCGGATGTCCCGGAACTCGTCCAGGGTCTCGTCATACCCCGGCTGGATGATGCCCCCCTCCCGGATGGTGAAGGGCGGGTCGTCCACAATGGCCCGTTCCAGCAGGCCGGTCAGCTCCGGCAGGCCGTCCAGCTTCTCCCCCAGGGATTGCAGCAGCGGGGCGTCCAACGGCTCCAGCAGCGCTTTCAGCCTAGGCACCTGCTTCAGCCCTCCGGCGATGGCCGCCAGATCCCGGCCCCCCGCGGAGCCGTAGGACACCCGGGAAATCAGCCGCTCCAGGTCGGTGATCTCCTTCAGGCACAGGGCGATCTCCCCCCTGGCCACGCCGTCCCTGGTCAACGCCTCCACTGCGTCCAGCCGCCGGCCGATCTCCGTGGGGCTGAGCAGCGGCTTTTCCAGCCACTGGCGCAGCAGCCGGGAGCCCATGGCGGTTTTCGTCTTGTCCAGCACCCACAGCAGGCTGCCCTTCTTCTCCTTGGTGCGGAGGGTCTCCGTCAGCTCCAGGTTCCGGCGGGCGGTGAGATCCAGCTCCATAAACCGGCCGTTGGCGTAGTAGTCCAGCCTGCGGATATAGGACAGGTCGGTGCGCTGGGTCTCGTACAGGTAGGACAGCAGGGCCCCCACCGCCTGGGTGGCCTCGGCCTTCCCCTCCGGCACGGCAGAGGGGTTCTCAAACTGCCGCTCTGTCAGGGCTCGGGCCTGCTCCAGGGCGAAGCACTCCTCCGCCACCTGCTCCACCCGGCAGTCCAGCCGCTGCCGCAGCAGCTCCGTCAGGTCGGCGTTGTCCAGCGCCCCCTGGCTGAGGATGGCCTCTTTGGGGGCGAAGCGGCCCAGCTCGTTCATCAGATGCTCCACCGCGTCGCCGCCGGAGAAGGCGGTGGCGCTGCACTCGCCGGTGGAGATGTCGCAGAAGGCCACCCCGGCCCGGCTGCCGGACAGGTAGACGGCGGCGATATAGTTGTTCTTGTCCTCGTCCAGCAGCTCGGACTCCACCGCCGTCCCGGAGGTGACAATGCGGACAATGTCCCGCTCCACAAGGCCCTGGGCCGCCGCCGGGTCCTCCATCTGCTCGCAGATGGCCACCTTGTAGCCCTTCATCACCAGCTTGGCCAGGTAGGGCTGGTAGGAGTGATAGGGCACCCCGCACATGGGCACCTTCTCTTCCTCCGGGATGTCCTTCTTCCGGTCACGGGTGGTCAGGGTCAGCTCCAGCTCCCTGGACGCGATGCGGGCGTCCTCGTCAAACATTTCGTAGAAGTCACCCAGGCGGAAGAACAGAATGCAGTCCGGGTACTTTTGTTTCATCTCCAGGTATTGCTTTCTCATGGGGGTCAGGTCTGCCATGGTGGTTTCTCGCTTTCTATAGCAA
>JAJQBL010000050.1 GCA_021203325.1 Clostridiales bacterium
CACTATGTGAACGGTGTCTGCACCGTCTGCGGCGCGGAGGAACCGGTTGAACACACCCACAGCTACACCGCCGAAGTGACCGTTGCCGCCACCTGCACGGAGGACGGCCTCATGACCTACACCTGCGCGTGCGGCGACAGCTACACTGAGGTCATCCCCGCCACCGGTCACCACTATGTGAACGGTGTCTGCACCGTCTGCGGCGCAGAGCAGCCGGGCGCGGGCGGCTCCGGTTGGAGCGGATGGGGCGGCTCTGGCGCGCTGTCCACCCTCCTGACCAACATGATGAATCGCGTCTTCACGAGGCTGGCCAACCTGTTTACAAAGTTTTGGTAAATAGCGCCACGACCTGACGCGGCCCCCAAAAGCAATCTGCTTTCGGGGGCCTGCTCTTTCTGTTTCAAACAAATCAGAAACGGGGCCTGCGGGGCGCGGCGGACAACCTGGCGGACCGATTGAAACTCTGACGCATAAATATTTCTTCCTATGTGGCGGCGCAGGCTCCTGCATCCCCGTCGATCAGCACCAGGGACAGGTCGTTCACGTTGGTGCCGGTGGGGCCGGTGATGATGAGGTTCTGCACAGCCTGCAACGCGTGATAGGCGTCGTTGTTGTTGAGATACGCTTCAACATCGATGCCAAGCCGTTCCAGCTCCCCCCAGGTGTCGCCATCGGCATAGCCTCCGGCGGCGTCTGTGGGGCCGTCGGTGCCGTCGGAGCCGACGCTGAGAATCGCCGCGTTGGGTATCCCTGCCAATTCTTCTGCCGCCGCCAGGGCAAGCTCCTGATTTCTCCCGCCCAGGCCGCTGCCGCGGAGGTGCACCACCGTCTCGCCCCCGGCCAGGAAGGCCAGCTTTTTCCCGTCGGCGGCATGGCTCCTGGCAATCGCCCCCAGGAAGCGCCCGGCCTCCCTGGCCTCGCAGGCCAGCCGGTCTGTCAGCAGCAGCGGCGTATACCCCAATGCGGCGCAGCCGGACATGGCCGCCCCGCACAGCTGCCGGACGCTGCCGATGATATGGGCTTCGGCGTTGGGCAGGGCCCTGGGCAGCTCGGTGCGCAGGAGCGGCCTTTCCTCCGCTGTCAGGGGCAGCCGGTATTTTTCCGCGATGGCAATCGCCTGCTGGGCGGTGCTGGTGTCCGGCACCGTGGGCCCGCCGGCGATCATGTCCAATGGGCCCCCCAGAATGTCGGAGAGCACCACGGTATAGACCTTCGCCGGGGCGCACCAGGCGGCGAACTGCCCGCCCTTCACCATGGAGAGCCGCTTGCGGATGGTATTGATCTCCGTGATGTCCGCGCCGGAGGCCAGCAGCAGCCTGGTGAGCTGCTCCATCCGTTCCGGGGCGATGCGGGGCTGTTCAAAGAGGGCGCTGCCGCCGCCGGAGAGGAGGAACAGCACCGTGTCCGTCTCCCGCAGGTGTTCGCTCATGTCCAGAATGGCCTGGGTGCCCTGATAGGAGTTGCCGTCCGGCACCGGGTGCCCCGCCTCCAGGCAGAGGACGTGTTCCAGCGGGTGCCCCACATGGCCGTACTTTGTCAGCACGATGCCGGCCTCCGGCCGGATGCCGGGCAGCTCCAGGGCGGCCCTGGCCATCTGCCAGGCCGCCTTGCCCACGGCGAAGAGATACAGCCGCCCTGCCGGGGCAAAGTGCGCCAGGGCTGCTTTCACCGCCGCATCCGGTTTGACGGCGTCGATGGCGGCGCGGGCAATGGTTTCCGCGTCCGAACGAAGCGTTTGATTCATAAGCGTTCCTCACACTTTCTGGTGCTGTTTCCGATAGTCTGTGGGGGGTGGCCCCTGTGGCGTCCCGGAAGGATTTTGAAAAATAGCTGCGATTTCCGAAGCCCAGCGCATCGGAGATTTCCTCAATGCTTTTGTCCGTATAGGTCAGCCAGTACTGGGCCCGCTCCAGACGAATCTGGCGGATGTAATCCACGATGGACATCCCTATCTCCTGGCGGAACCGCCGGGAGAGATAGGTCTGGGTGTACCCCGCCTTCTGGGCCAGCAGCTCCAGGGTCAGCTTTTCCTCCGGGTGGTTGGAGATGTACTCGCAGACCAGCCGGATGCGGGCGGAGCAGGTCGCCAGCTACTGCGCCCGGTGGACCTGCCGGGCGTACTCCTCCAGGATTTGGTTGGTGAGAATGGCCATCTCCCCCCCGGGTCTCGCTGGCGTTCAGCTTCTCCCGGTACTCCGTACACAGGGAAAAGGCGGATTTCTGGGGCATACCGCCGTCCACCGCCGCCCGGGACACCAGCGTCAGGAGCAAATGCCCGTTTTGGCGATACTCCTCCAGGTTTTCCCGCATGGGGGTTTTGGGCGTATGGGCCCCGGCCCTTGCGATGGTGTCCAGAACGGACAGGTCGCCCTTGCGAATCTTCTCCAGAATCTCCTGCTCAAACTCCCAGTTCCCCGTCTGCTTGTCGAAGGGGTCCACCGACAGGTGAACCCTCGGCTGTCTCGTGGGGGATTCGCTGAGATAGCCGCCCACATCCTTTGACGTGAGCTTCTCCCCCGTCAGGCAGTAGTGGAGCATCTGTGCCCAGGAAATGGCCACGGCCGGGGCGACGCCGGGAAGCTCCCCAATCCACTGGCCCACCGAAGCCCGGTCTGACTCATTTAAAGAGGGGTCTTTCAGAATTTTGGCGTGATTTTTGCTCTCGTTGACCACGGAGAAGAAGGGGCCCACCGCGTGAACGGCGTGCAGCGTGTCGCCTGCGCCCTGAAAGGCAATGACCCAGTTCAGCAGCGGCTGAATCGTCAGGAGGAAGGGGCGCCGTTTTTCCGTCCACCGCCGGACGATGACCTCCGCCCGGCCGTTCCCGGTGAGCAGGCGCAGGAAGGCGTCAGAAGCAGGGCAGTCGCTCTCCAGAAGCTGTAGATCCGGGTCAAGGACCCAGTGCCAGACGGGACTGCAGCTGCCCACCAGCGTCCGGAATGCCTTTAAATCAGCGGAATCATACATATCCTGCCCCCTCCTGTCGGCTTTTTCTTTATGATGATAGTATAATCTATCTTTCTGCCGATGTAAACGGCATTTTCCCGGCTAACGGTTGTAGCCGGGAAAATGGTCGGTTTACTTCTTACGGGCCTTTCTGGCGGCCTTTTTTGCGGCTTTCTTTGCCCGCTTATCGAGGACCTTCTGGTTTTCGGTGTCGAAGTCCTTGCCGCGCTTGGCGCAGTATTCCTTCAATTCCCGAATCCGGTTCTCCTCCGCCTCGGCCTTCTGGGCCTCCTTCTCCATCCGCTCCAGTTCCTGGGCGGGGATGTACTCGATGCCCTGTGCCTCGCACTCTGCACGCTTGCGCTCCTGCAACGCGTCGTGGACTGTCGGCATATGGGCCTCGATATCGTTGAAGAAGGCGAACAGGACGAAGAACAGCAGACCCATCAGCACAAAGGCCCCCTGATAGGAGAAGTTGATCCAGGTGGTGGCCGCCGCTGTCTGGTCGGCGTACAGCGCAATGCCGTCGGCGTCCGTGCCGATTTGAACCGGCGTTGTATACCCGGCGATCATCAGGCCCAGGTTGAACAGGCCCTGGCCGATGCCGTTGGAGAAGCTGTGGACGAAGCCCACCAGCGCGGCGGTGATGCCCTCGGCCCGGATGCCCTGGCTGTACTCCACATGGTCGATGGAGTCGCCGATGAAGGTGTTTATGCTGTACATGAAGAACATGGTGCCGATGCCGCTGACGGCGGTTCCGCCGTAGACAGCGGCGGTGTTGCCCGCCATCATAAAGGCGACGCCGGAGCCTACCATGCTCATCACGCCGCCGATGATCATGGTGACGCGGCGGCCCAGTTTGCGAATCATGGGGACGACCACGAAGAGGGCCGGCCCCCCATGGGCGCCATGGCAATCATACTGAATCTGGCCTGAATGGCGGCATAGGTGCCGTAGGAGTTGCCCTGCACCACCCAGCCGGAATAGTAGACCTGGGAGACGCTTTTCAGCGCGTTCAGCACCTGGTAGGTCAGAATCATGACCACCAGCATAATCCAGTACTTATCCTTCAGGCAGGCCTTCAGCTGGGTCAGAAAGCTGGCCTCCTCCACCTTTTTGACCTCTGTGCTGCCCTGGAACTGGTTGCGGCGCTCCTCTGTGACCCGCTCGCGGGTGTAGAAGTATTGCAGGAAGGTCAGCGGCACGGCGATGCAGCAGATGATGGCCATGGTCAGCAGATAGCCCTGCTGATTTTCGCCGCCCACCAGACCGCAAACGCCGGTGAGAATCAGGGGGAAGGTGATGGAGATAATGCCGGTGCCCATGTTTTTGGTGATTTGACCGGCCATGGAGTTGGTGGAGCGCTGTTTGACGTTTCTGGTGGAAAGGGACGCGCTCATCTCATAGGCCATGTACCACATGGTGTAGCCCACGGAGTAGAACAGGTTGTAGGAAATCACGATCCGCACCGCCTGGGCCACCACACTCTGCACCGGAATCCAGAACATCAGGAGGATACTGACCACAACGATGGGCAGGCTCAGGATAAACCAGGGACGCAGCTTGCCCTGGCGGCAGGTGGTCAAATCCAGCAGCTTTGCCATCAGCAGGTTGGTGACCGCGTCGATGAGCTTACTCAGGATGGGGAACCAGACCATGAAGAGGGCAATCCAGGCCCCCGGCTGACGGTAAAGCCCAGCACATCGGTCAGGTACTGGTTAAAATAGCTGTTGACGATGGATTGCAGCAGCATGACGCCGAAGGGGCCTGCCACATAGCCCAGCCACAGCTCCCGCTTCGTCACGTTGGCAGAGGTGGATTTGGAATCCCAGAATTTTCCGTTCAGAAAATTGCCGAGAAGCCCTTTCTTTTGCAGTGTTTTGTCTTCCATAAGTTCCTCCTTTTTTCTTCGATTATATTACGAACCGCTTACTGTTCCCGCCCGATTTTGAGGTCGGCCAGGGCTTCATAGTACTGCGCCATGGCGCTGTGGTCCTTCTGGCCCCCCTGATGGTGATGCATCCACTGCAGGACCTCCTGCACCTGGGCCGTCATGGGCACCGGCGCGCCGACGCTGTGGGCGCAGTCCAGGGCGTTGTTCAAATCCTTGATGTGCAGGTCGATTTTGAAGCCGGGCCGGTCGTTGCCGGCAATCATCATGGGCGCTTTGGCCTCCATGACGGTGGAGCCGGCCAGCCCGCCCCGGATGGCCTGGAACACCAGCGCCGGGTCTACCCCCGCCTTCTGGGCCAGGGTCAGCGCCTCGGCCAGGGCCTCAATGTTGCAGGCCACAATGATCTGGTTTGCCAGCTTGGTGGTGTTGCCTGCCCCCATCTCGCCGCAGCGGACCGCGGAGGAGCCCATGGTCAGCAGCAGCGCCTTGCAGGCGTCAAAGACCTCCTGTTTGCCGCCCACCATAAAGCTCAGCGTGCCGTCGATGGCCTTGGGCTCCCCGCCGGAAACCGGGGCGTCCAGCATCTCGACGCCTTTTTCCGCCAGGACGGCGGCAATTTCCTTGCTGGCCACGGGGTTGATGGAGCTCATGTCGATGAAGATTTGCCCTTCGTGCATGTATTGGGCGACGCCGTTTTCGCCCAGCATGACCTCCTTCACCTGGGGGGAGTTGGGCAGCATGGTCAGCACCACGTCCCAGCCCTCGCCGATTTCCTGATAAGTGCCCGCTTTTGCGCCGCAGGCCGCCAGTTCCTCCACAGGGGCCCTGCTGCGGTTGCATACCGTCAGGTCATAGCCCGCTTTCAGGATGTTTTTCGCCATGGGCTTGCCCATAATGCCCAGGCCGATGAGTCCGATTTTCATTTTGCTACCTCCAGTTTGATGATTTCATATTCCTCCAACCGGTCCAGCACAAGGGCCGTGCTGTCCCCGGCAGGTTCTATGGTTACTGCGCCGCCGTGATAAGCCTCCCCGCCGGAAAACCGCCCCGGCAGGACGAAGCGCAGCTCCGTCATGGGAACCGGCGGGAAATAGCTGTTGGCAAAGCAGCCGGAGCCGTTGACCAGCTGCAAAATCCGGCTGTCGCCCTGCTTCTTCCAGGTAAGCTCCACCGTGGGGTGGAGGTCGGGGGCGAGGCTGGTCTGAGCGCAGAGGCTGTGCATCACATCCAGCATCACGTTCAGGGTGTTCTGATAGCCCTCCTGGCAGTAGAAGGTGCCCGCCATCCAGGGCAGGTACACCGCTTTGCCCTGGCCGTAGGGATGCACCACCACGCCGGGCTCGTCGGAAAGCTCGGTATAATAGCACCGCTCCGGCGGCCCGAAGGGATGCTCCGGAATCATGGGCAGCAGCCTTTCCGCCCCATCCTCATATTCCGCCAGGAGGTAGTCCGGCCCGAAGGCGATTTGCGGCGCCTTCTGGCAGGCGGGGAACCGGCTGTCCCCGGCGGCATAAAAGACGGCGGAGGCGTGGTCGTGCTGTTTTTCCAGCACGTTCTTCATGCCGATGCAGCATAGCGCCTGCACCGCCCGGGGCTGATAGGTCTGGGTGTACAGGCCGGTCTCCCCGGTGGACACCAGGGTGCCGCCGAACTGTACAAACCCGTCCAGCAGGGCCGCCTGGCTGTCTCCCAGCATTTTTGCGTCCGGGAGCACCACAACCGCCTTTTCCGTCAGCAGCTCCGGGGTAAGCTCCGAGAGCTTCACCTCATCAAAGGGAATGTGTCCGGCGGTCAGCGCCCGAATCCATCCGTTCACCTCCGGGTCGCTCCGGGCCAGAAGGCCCTTGTGAACCACCAGCACTTTGGTGGCGGAGGTCAGGTTCCGATACAAATCCTCATGGGCTGCGTGAAATTGGAAGGCCGGTTTGCTGGCCTCCAGACAGGAGCGGTCGGAATGGTTGCCCAGAGTGCCCATGATGTAGAGGCTGGCGGAACCGGTGTTGGCCAGATTCTGCCACTGGCGCAGGGCCATCTGGGCGGGGCTGACGGAGGTCTCCCGGTACCGGAAGCCCAGAAAGTCCACGCTGGCGTTGTCCGCCGGGCGGCTGTGGCCGCTGCCCACGGTCAGGCGGCAGTTGGAGCTGGCGGAGAGCTGCCACTGGGGCACGCCGATCTCCGTGCCGGACTCCGTGCGGATGTAATCCACCCCGTTGACGGCGATCTCCGGGCTGATGGCCCGCACCGTTTCCAAAAGGCGCTTTTTCTGTTCCCGCAGCACCATCCCCTTGAAGGCGGAGTATTTGAGGTAATCCGGGTTGCGGGGGTCGTCCTTCTCCGGAATGTCCAGGCCGAACTTCTCCCTGAATTTGCGCTTGCAGTTCTCGCAGTGGCAGGGGCCGTGATAGACGCCGCTGTAATCCACCACCAAAAAGCCGGACATATTGCAGAACACCCCGTCAAAGGGGAAGCGCGTCAGCACCTCTTTCAGAATTTCCAGCATTTTCTCCTGCTGATACGCCCCGTTGGGGCAGCACTGGACGTCGCCGTTATAATTCAGGATGTTTCCGTTTTTGTCCCGATAGGCCCAGTCCGGGTGCTGCTCATAAATCGGGTAGCGGACTTTTGAGAAGTCCGTCCGGGCAATGACCCGGATGCCGTTTCTGTGGCATGCCTCAATCATCTCCCCAATGCCGTCACCGGAGAGGTAATCGCTTTTCGTCTGATACGCCAGGTCTGTGTCGTAGCTGGCGATAATGCCCGCCGCATTCAGCGTGACCACGGTGGCGCCGAACTCCTTCAGCTCCCGTGCGTAGGCTGCGGCGTCCATATGCGCCATGTCGATCTCCCGGAGGTTGGTCTGCACCATCCGCCAGGGATAATCGTTCCACCAATGTGCCATAATATTCCTCCTTCAGGCAGGGCCGTATTTCCCCGCCCTCAATATTTATCCGGGCTGCGCTGACCGGAATAGATGCTCTTTTCCGTCACCCGGTTCACCATGACGCCCCCTTCGCGGTAGGCTTTGATGTTTTGAATGGCGTATCCGATGCTTCTGGCCTCCCGGTCCGCCAGGGCCGGGGTGGCGTGGGGGGGTGATGATGACGTTGGGCAGGTCCCACAGCGGACTGTCGGCGGGAAGGGGCTCCGTCTCGAAGGTGTCCAGCCCCGCGCCGGCGATGACGCCGTCCTGTAACGCCTGAATCAGCGCCGGTTCGTTCACCAGCTTGCCCCGTCCGACGTTGATGAGAAAAGCCGTCGGCTTCATGGCCGCCAGCTGCTCCGTGTCCATCATGTGGAAGGTGGCGTCGTTCAGCTCGGCGCACAGCACCACATAGTCGCACTGGGACAGAAATTCCCTGAAATCGTCCCCCTCCTCGCTGGCATACACCCTGTCCACGTTTTCCGCAGGCTTCCGGCTCCGCCGCCAGCCCAGGATCTTCATGCGGAAGGCTTTGGCGAGCCTGGCCAGCTCGGTGCCGGTGTTGCCCAGGCCGACGATGCCCAGGGTCTTGCCGAAGATGCTGGTTCTGCGCAGATAGTCCCGGCTGACCGCCCAGCGGTGCTCCCCCTGGGCACGAAACAGCATGGGCATATCGTAGGTCAGCAGTTCCATAAAGAGCATGGCGTGCTCCGCCAGCGCCGGTGCGCTCCGCCCGGCGGAGCTGGTGAGGATAATGCCCCGTTCAAACACCTCCGGCCTTGCGCTGCGGTCCACCCCGGCGTGGCAGCAATGCACCCATTTCAGGTTCGGGTTTTCCAGCATGAAGTCATAGAGGTCGCCATTCAGGATGGCCACATCGCAGGTTTTGGCATACTCCGCGATTTTTGCCTTTGCGTCCGGCAGGTAGGGCATCACATAGTTGACCTTTGCGGGGCGCAGGGCGTCGAACAGCCTGTTCAGCTCCTCCTTCGGCGCGTAGACCGTGACCAGCGCTTCCCTGATTTCCGGCATTTTCCATTCCTCCTTGTATCGTTTTCTGAGGTGATTTCCGACAGATTGTCCAGTTCGAATCGACATTCCAAGAATGTTTTGTTGATTAAGAACAATATAACAGATAGCCCTCCAAAAGAAGAACAAAATCTTGCACTTTGGTTTTTCTTTTTGCGGTTATATTAAAGTTGTTTGTCTTTGAGGGCACAACGAAAAAAATTCCCGCCCATTCGGAAAAGCACCGAATGGACGGGATGGGAGGGAAATTTTATGCTCTGTCACAAAACTGAGGAGTGTGCCGCATACAAGGTATATCCGGCGGAGCGGAAAGCGGCGAAGGCAGGACGCCGATGGCCCGGGGAATCCTCCGCGCTGCGCGCCGCCCCCGGGAGGCCGTCAGCCCTGCCCGGCAGGATGAATTGCCGCCTTACGCAGTTGACCAACCTGTTTACAAAATTTTGGAAAACGGAACCATAAAGAGACACGGGCCCCCGAAAGCAAATCGCCTTCGGGGGCCTGTTCCTTCTGGTGCGGAAGCTGACGGGCGCATCTGTCACCGGATTGGGCGGTCTTTTGCGCATCAGGGTTCCTGCTGCACTTGTACCGCAAAGTCAATCGCATCGATAAGCGTATCACGCAGGTTGCAATCCAATCGATCGATCACTCTCCCACGCACGCCTTCGGGAATGGGATAAATCACCTCGGCAAAGCTCGCGGCGATAGCCGCAATCGTATCACTGTCTCCGCCAATGGAAATTGCGTTCGAGATCACATCCGAAAAACTTTCCCCTTCCAGGAATGCCTCAATCGCCTGCGGAACGCTCCCCCGGCACGATACGTCAAAGCGATAGTCTTCCCGGATTTCATCCAGTGTAAAATCCAAAGAATAATAGTGATCCTTTATGTACGCTTCAAACGCTTTCTTATCCCTGTGAACGCGAAGCGTATAAATCCCGCCGGTAACCGCCTTCGCACCCTTGATTCCTTCCGGATGGTTGAGGGTAACGGCGGCGGAAATCTCCCCCAGACGTTCCGCCTCCGCAAGGCTTTTCGCAATCCATCCGCCGTAGGAAGCGCGCATGGCCGAACCGTTTCCCCAACTGTTATAAGGCTGAGGATCTGCGTCAGCGAGCCATCTCCGAAAACTGCCGCCGTATCCGGCTTTCGGATATTGCCTGCCGAATAATTGCATGGACGCCCTGACAGCATCAAAAATTTCCTGTTCCATTGCCTCATTCCCCAACCAGGAGGGCGGCAGCTTGGAGAGGGCGGTTCTGATGCCGTTTGCCACTGCGATCGTCATGACACTGTCGTCCGTAAAATGTGCGCGGGGCGAAATTAATTTGTCTGTATCAATGCAATATTTTACATTATGCCATTCATAGACCGATCCGGCAACGTCGCCGCAAATCGCCCCCAGCATCATGCAGTGAAACCCTTCCGCGTATCGGGACTGGATGCCCGTATCCGAATCCAGAAACCATTTTCCGGTACGGGTGTCCCGTATAACGGCCTTGCCGTTCCCAACATCTTCAATTTGAAGCCGGTCCTTGAATTTGTTCTGCCGGTACTGCAAATGCCTGTTTGCGGTCAGCACGCTTAGCCCCGGGGAATAGCTTGAGGGATTTCCCCAAATCGACAGAGAATCATGATACATAAAGAGCTCCTTTTGCGTATGAACGGTGTGCCAAATGGAATTGATTCCGATACAAACATCGGGTTTAAATACATTTGAAAATGATTCAAGTGTATTATAATCGATCCCCCTGTGCCTGTCAACCGGTTCGGTTTCAAAATCGGAACTTTTCTGTTTGGATTCCGCGTGCCCGAATCCCACAGAAAAAGGGGGCCTGTGCCTGTGGGGTTCAGCGAAAATCCAACCGCTGTACATCGGATGCGGATGGCGCATACGCGGAAGAGACAAAGGCCCAAAGGATAAGCACGAGCAGTAACGGGCAGCGAGACGTCCTGCACCACATTCATGCCCGGGATGCCGCTTCTGACTTCACCAGTCATGGTTATTATAACACACTACTGTGAGCGTCACCTGGTATTCCCGATTCCTGTTTTGCGAGCGTAAAGCACAGAAGCCTGCCGGGCAAAACTGCAAGTTGTTGCGACATCCAAATACAGGAAGTTGTAGAATCTTACACAAGATTGTTGACATTTTTCTAGAATTATAGTATTATAAATACAAAGTGATCTGCGTCCAGGGCGCTTCTGCGGTTTGGGCCTTCTGGAGCGCAGGCCAGGGAGGGGAAAGCTGCAGCCTTTTGATTTGTCAATATTGGACAAAAGAACGCCCAGAATTATCGCCTGCATTGTTGAAATAGAACATTGCCAAAACAGATTAGACAGGGTAAAATAAGATAGTTAGATTTGCAATATGCGGCAGGCGTTACCCGCCATTTTCTATCTGCCGGGTTAATGATTCAGCCTTGAGGGCTTCGATGTGTTTGCGTTCCATCTGCACCGGGGAGGCATCTGCGTCTCATGGCTGCAGGAATTCCGCCAGCGCGGCTTTGTGCTGATTCAAAAATCCCTATCCATATTGAAGCAGTGCCTGCCATTGATACGCTTGGGTTCTACTGATGTTTCGTGCAGTTATCGTTCCACGTGAGGATAAAGACGCTCAGAGTCCCATATGGTTGTCCTGTCGCTTTTCCTATGTGGATCGCGCTGCTCAGTAGATTTCAATAGTTGGAGGAAAAATTGTGTCCTCAAATTGCAATAGCAAGTTGCAATAGTTTTTCAGTGATGCTCGTTGGCAGAT
>JAJQBL010000019.1 GCA_021203325.1 Clostridiales bacterium
CCTATCCCGCTGGGCTTCGCGCTGTCAAGTTCATAGGTGGTCTGTCCCGTTAGAGACGAAGTAACTTCTAACTGGTGAGACTGCCGCCGATGGCGGCTGGCGGGGATTGCCGCCCACGTTCCCGCCTGACGGCGGAACGGGCGGCAATTTTGTTGCCTGTTGGTCGTGGAAATCTGACTGTAAGGTTAGGTTCTCGCTCCTACTATAAAAAGAGGAATGAATTACCGCACTTTTTCATCAGGGGCTGTTTCCTTGCGGTTCAGGCAGATGTTATCCATCAGTGGATGATAAAATTGCACGTTCCGCCCGCCTCCGGCATAGGGAGCGCAGCGGAAATGCCGCTTGACGGCGAAGGCCGGGCAATTCCTCGATAACGAACGTTATCTAAGGAGCGCGCCCCTTCAAGCTGATGGGAGCCCCCACCCACGAGAATCTTCCATTTCCCCCTTGTTTTTCCCCCGAAGAACGTTTATACTATACTGTAAAGTACATCACCAGAGGTTCAGCCCCAGGGCTGAGCCACGGAAAAGGAAGGAACCAGAATGAAGGTTGTATTGGAACACCTGACGAAGCAGTTCCCGGCCCGGGGCAGGAAGTCCGCCGAGGTGACCGCGGTCAATGATTTGACCTTTGAGATTCCCGACGGCAAGCTGGTGGGCCTGCTGGGGCCCTCCGGCTGCGGGAAGAGCACCACGCTGTTCATGATCTGCGGCCTGCAAACCCCCACTGCCGGGAAAATCTACTTCGGTGAGGACGATGTCACCAACCTGCCCCCGGAGAATCGGGGGGTGGGGGTGGTCTTTCAGAACTACGCCCTGTATCCCCACCTGACGGTGCGGCAGAACATCCTCTTCCCCCTGCAAAACTTCAAGGGGAAGGACAAGCTCTCCAAGGCGGAGATGGACCGGCGGGCCCAGGAGGCCGCCCGGCTGGTGCAGATCGAGGACCTGATGGAACGGAAGCCCAACGAGCTGTCCGGCGGCCAGCAGCAGCGGGTGGCCATCGCCCGTGCCATGGTGAAAATGCCCAGGGTGCTGCTGCTGGACGAGCCGTTGTCCAACCTGGACGCCCGGCTGCGGCTGCAAACCCGGGAGGAGATTCGCCGCATCCAGAAGCAGACCGGCATCACCACCATCTTCGTGACCCACGACCAGGACGAGGCCATGAGCATCTCCGACGAGATCGTGGTGATGAAGCTGGGGGTGGCCCAGCAGATGGGCAGGCCCCAGGAGATTTATGACGACCCGGTGAACCTGTTTGTGGCGAAGTTCCTGGGCACGCCGCCCATCAACACCTTCCGGGGCCGGGTGGCAGGCGGCAGGCTGTATATCGGTGAGGACGCCGTGCTGACCCTGGAGGGCGTGGCCGACCAGGAGGTGACCGTGGGCATCCGGCCGGAGGGCTTCGTGCCCCGCCAGGACGGGCCGCTGCATTGCCGCCTGTCCGGCGTGGAGGTGATGGGACGGGATGTCAGCATCCTCTCCGTCCACCCCCAGGCGGATAATCCCACGGTGCGGGCCATCATCGACGCGGAGCGCCGGGTGGACACGGCCAGCGAGACGGTGCGCTTCGGCCTGAAGCCCGGCAAGGTGCTGCTCTTCCACAAAGAGACGGAGGAGCGCATCCGGTTCCAAAACGCCCAGGCGCTGTGACAAAGGGCGCCGGCATACCGGAAAGCGAGGGATACAATGGAAAAAAATAACAGGAAGGCGTGGCTCTATCTGCTGCCGGCGATTTTGTTCCTGGCGGCCTTCATGGTGTACCCGCTGATCGACGTCTTTATCTACTCCGTTGAGGAGGGGTATAACTTCGCGTCCCAGACCTACTTCGACGTGGGGCTTTACAACTTCTCCTATGTGCTCCACGACACCTACTTTTTGCAGGCGCTGAAAAACACCCTGCTGATGGTGGTGATCACGGTGCCCATCTCCACCGGGCTGGCGCTGCTGATTTCGGTGGGGCTGAGCTCCATTAAGGCGCTGCGGAAGCTGTACCAGACCATCTATTTCCTGCCCTATGTGACCAACACCCTGGCGGTGGGGCTGGTGTTCATGGTGCTGTTCCAAAAGACGGCCTACACGGACGGCCTGGTGAACCTGCTCATCAACTGGTTCGGCGGGGAGTCGGTGGACTTCATCGACGGCCCCTACTGGGCCAAGATGATGGTGCTGTGCATCTATATCATCTGGGTGGTGCTGCCCTTTAAAATCCTGCTGCTGACCAGCGCCCTGTCCTCCGTGGATGAGAGCTATTACAACGCGGCCCGGGTGGACGGCACCTCCAGCTTCCGTACCTTCTATAAAATCACCCTGCCCATGATTTCCCCCACCATCTTCTATCTCATCATCACCGGCTTCATCGGGGCGTTTAAGGAGTACAGCGACGCGGTGGCCCTGTTCGGCACCGACCTGAACGCCGCGGAGATGAATACCATTGTGGGCTATGTGTACGATATGCTGTATGGCGACAGCGGCGGCTATCCCTCCTACGCTTCGGCGGCGGCGGTGATTCTGTTCGCCATTGTGCTGACCATCACCTGCATCAACCTGCTCATCAGCAGGAAGCACACCTACTATTGAGAAAGGCAACCGGTGATTCCCATGAAACAACAGATGGATTACGAGCAGGCGCGGCGGCGGGCCGCCGTCCGGAAGCGGGTCGTCCACGGGGTGATTTATGTGCTGCTGAGCCTCTGGGCGGTGGTGGTGCTGTTCCCCTTCTACTGGATGCTGCTGACCTCGGTGAAGAGCTACAGCGAGTATAACAGCGAGGCCATCCCCAAGTTCTACACCCTGTCCCCCACCCTGCAAAACTATGTGGACGCATTCAGCCAGGTGCCCCTGCTCCGGTATCTGCTGAACACGCTGATTTTTACCGTGGTGACCACGGCCATCATGCTGGCGGTCAGCGTACTGGCGGCCTTCGCATTTGCGCGGCTGTCCTTCCGAGGGAAGAACGTGGTGTTTACCCTGTTCCTCTCCCTGATGATGATTCCCAATGAGCTGGTGATCATCACCAACTTCTCCACCATTACCAATCTGGGCCTGCGCAACAGCTTTCCGGGGCTGATTCTGCCCTCCGTCACCTCCATCTTCTACATTTATCTGCTGAAGGAGAACTTTGCCCAGGTGCCCGACTCCATGTACTACGCCGCCAAGGTGGACGGCACCTCCGACCTGAACTATCTGCTGAAGGTGATGATTCCCATTTGCAGGCCCACGCTCATCACCGTGGGTATCCTGAAGGTCATCGAGTGCTGGAACTCCTACGTCTGGCCCCGGCTCATCACCGACGACGAGGCGTACTACCTGGTGTCCAACGGGATTCAGGAGATTCGGGAGAACGGCTTCGGCCGGGAGAACATCCCCGCCATGATGGCGGCGGTGGTGGTGATTTCGGTGCCGCTGGTGGTGCTGTTCCTGATTTTCCGGGAGAAAATCATGGCCGGTGTGTCAAGAGGGGGAACAAAAGGGTGAAACGGAAAGAAACATGGAAGCGGCTCCTGCCGCCCCTCCTGCTGGCGGCGCTGCTGCCCCTCAGCGGGTGCCACGGCTCCAAGGGGCTGGACGCCTTCGAGGTGCCGGAAACCTTTGACACCTCCAGAGACTATGAAATCACCTTCTGGGCCAAGAACGACACCAACAAGACCCAGACCGCCATCTATCAGCAGGCCATTGAGGACTTTCAGAAGATCTATCCCAACATCACGGTGACGCTGCGGCTGTACACCAACTACAGCGACATCTACAACGATGTCATCACCAACATCTCCACCAACACCACCCCCAATGTCTGCATCACCTACCCCGACCATATCGCCACCTATATGACAGGGGAGAACACGGTGGTGCCCCTGGACGACCTGTTCGCCGACGAGAAATATGGCCTGGGGGGCAGCGAGGTGCTGTATGACTCTGTGACGGTGGAGGAAATCATCCCCCAGTTCCTGGAGGAGTGCGTCATCGAGGGCCAGCATTACGCCATCCCCTTCATGCGCTCCACCGAGGCCTGCTACATCAACAAGACCTATGTGGAGGCCCTGGGCTACACCCTGCCGGAGACTCTGACCTGGGACTTCATCTGGGAGGTGTCCGAGGCGGCCACGGCCCAGGCGGAGGACGGCACCTATCTGGTAAACGGCCAGGAGGTCATGATTCCCTTCATCTATAAGTCCACGGACAATATGATGATTCAGATGCTGAAACAGCTGGGGGCGGGCTACTCCGACAGCGACGGCAATATCCTGCTCTTCAATGACACCACGGAGGAACTGCTTTACACCATTGCGGACCATGTGTTCACCGGGGCCTTCTCCACCTTCAAGATTTCCGGCTATCCCGCCAACTTCCTGAACGCGGGCCAGTGCATCTTCGCCATTGACTCCACGGCGGGTGCCACCTGGATGGGCAGCAACGCCCCCCTGTCCGACATCAGCGAGGACAAGGTGGTGGAGTTTGAGACGGCGGTGATGGCCATTCCCCAGTTTGACACGGAAAATCCCCAGATGATTTCCCAGGGGCCGTCCATCTGCGTGTTCAACAAGTCGGACGAGCAGGAGGTGCTGGCGTCCTGGCTCTTCGCCCAGTATCTGCTGACCAACGACGTGCAGATTGCCTACGCCGAGACGGAGGGCTACGTCCCCGTCACCACCAGGGCCCAGAACTCCGAGGAGTATCAGGACTACCTCTCCCGCAGCGGGGAGGACAACTCCACCTATTACGAGGTGAAGATCGCGGCGTCCCAGCTGCTGCTGGAGCAGGTGGACAACACCTTTGTCACTCCTGTGTTCAACGGCTCCGCCTCCCTCCGGGACGCGGCGGGGCAGCTGATTGAGAACGTGGTGAAGTCCGTCCGGCGGAAGGAAACGGTGGACGAGGCGTATATGGAGGACCTGTTCAGCGACGTCACCTCCCTCTACCGGCTGAGCCTGGAGAGCGAGTCCGCCTACGGCAAGGAGGAGCTTGGCCCCCTGCCGCCCATGGCGGTGGGCCTGCTGGTGGGGCTGGCTGTGGTGTGGATTTTCATCCTGATCTATGTGATATGGGATGCCAGAAAGCGGAAAAAGTGAGAAAAGGTATTGACTTGTCCGGCAGAATTGAGTAAACTAAGTATGCTCAACAACCAACACCCGATACTCCGTGGATAGACGGAGAGAAAGAAGTGTGCATGATGAAAAAATTTGTAGCAATGCTGTTGGCCCTTTCCATGGTGCTTGCTCTGGCCGGCTGCGGCTCCAGCTCTGACGGAGGCTCCTCCAGTGACGGGGCGGCCTCCTCTTCCGGCACGGCGGATGCCTCCGCCGCTGAGGAAAGCGAAGCCGATGCCCAGACCGAGAGCGAGGCCGACTCCGAGAGCCAGGCAGAGGCCGAAGGCTCCGCCTCCGAAGCCACCGCAGAGGACACCAAGTCCGAGGGCGTCATGACCTATGCCGAGTACATCGCGGCGGACGTGGACACCCAGGTGGTCATCGAGACCTACGTCCAGGCCAAGCAGTCCTGGTGGGAGGACCAGGCCACCGTCTACACCCAGGACTATGACGGCGCCTACTTCCTGTACAACATGACCTGCTCCGAGGAGGACTACGAGAAGCTGACCGTGGGCACCAAAATCAAGGTCACCGGCTACAAGTCCGAGTGGTCCGGCGAGGTGGAGATCATTGACGCCACCTTCGAGATCGAAGAGGGCAGCTACATTGCTGAGCCTCTGGATGTCACCGACCTGCTGGGCACCGATGAGCTGATTGACCATCAGAACGAGTACGTCTCCTTCACCGGCATGACCGTGGAGGACTCCGGCGACGGCGCGGCCTTCCTGTACAGCTGGGACGGCTCCGGCTCCGACGGCGACGACCTGTACTTCAACGTCTCCCTGAACGGCGAGACCTACACCTTCACGGTGGAGTCCTATCTCTGCGACAACACCACCGACGTCTATGCCGCCGTCACCAACCTGCAGGTGGGCGACGTCATCGACATGGAGGGCTTCCTGTACTGGTATGAGGGCGTGAACCCCCACATCACCTCTGTGACGGTGCAGTAATTCCATTCCGAAAACGCTTTGGGCCAGGGCCGCAAACTGCGGCCCCGGCCCTTTGCCATTGTGGGAGCGGTTTCTCACTCCAAATCCTGAATGTTCATCCGGTCCATCATCTTCTTCCGGCGGAAGCGCTCCCGGCAGCCGAAGTAGATGCCCAGCAGCGCGATGGTGGGGATGTTGCCCACCAGGAAGGGGACGGCCACCCCCACCAGGGCCTCCAGCCAGGTGACCCCCACCATGCCCGCCGCCACGGTCAGGCTGGACACTAGCGCCCCCACCAGGGTCAGCGCCGGCAGCACCAGCCCCGGGACGGGGCTTTCCCGCCGGGACAGAAAAACCTGCAGGACGGTGCCTCCCACCACCACGACGAAGAACAGTATGCCAAAGATAATTACGGTTAAGTTCATGGTAAGTCCTCCTTTGTCTTGTTGCCCGGAGCGGGGGCGTTCTCCCCGCTGCGGGCGCTTTTGTAGGCGGCGATTAAAATTTTCGCCGTGCCGAAGTCCAGCTTCTCCTCCACCGCCAGGCGTTTGATGAGGGCGATATAGGGGTCGGCCTCGGCGTGTTCGCTGATTTGAATCTTCTGAATCAGCCGGTCCAGCCGCAGCCGGACGGTGGGGTAGCTGACGCCGTACTGCCTGGCCATCTCCTTCAGCGAACCGGAGGCCAGCAGGAACTTCTTGATGAAGGTCACGTCCTCCTCCTCCAGCTCCGCCATCCAGTCCGGCACAAGCTCGATTGCCATGGGGCATCCCTCCTTTCATTTTCTTTAGTATAAACCTAAATAAAGTTAAAGTCAATCCTTAATTTAAATTTTAATAAAATTTTAATGATTGCGGGGAAGGGGGATTGCCGCCTGTTCCGCCCTGCCGACGGCGGGCAGAACGGGTCATTATATCATCCAACGTTGGATAACATCTGCCTGAATCGCAAGGCAACAGCGTCTGATAAAAAAGTGTGATAAAGCACCTTTTTTACAATAGGAATAATAACCTGCCCTTACCGTCAGATTTTAGCAGCCAATGGACAATAAAATTGCCGCCCGTCCCGCCGCCTGGCGGCAGGGACGTGGGCGGCAATCCCCACCAGCCGCCATCGGCGGCAGCTTTGGTGCGTAACAAGTCACTTCGTCTGTTGCCTGACAGACCACCTGGTTGAGGAACAAGGCGGAGCCGCCAGTGGGATAGAGGGAGATTCTTAAGAGGGACGCACGGCGGCCCTCTTGAGCCGCCTTCTTTCCCCCATTTCTTGGCGGAGCAAGAAATGGGGCCCGCCGGGAGGGCAAGACGTAGTTCCTTTATTCTTCCTTGCCCAAGGAAAAAAGGCCCTCCGGCAGCGCCGGAGGGCCTCAGAGCATAGTTCAATTTTAATAGGACTGCGTCATGGCGGTGAGCACAGCCTGCTCGTCCGGGTTCAGGCTGTTCTTCTTTTGCAGCCCTTCCTCCATGTCCACGTCGTAGACCTTGCCGCCCTCGTGGACGACGATGCGGTTCGTGCCGCCTTCGGCCAGCACGTTCACCGCCCGATAGCCCATCCGGGTGGCGGTGACCCGGTCCCGGGCAGAGGGGCTGCCGCCCCGCTGGACGTGGCCCAGTACGGTGACACGGGGGTCCAGGCCCAGCTCGCTGGAAATCAGCTTGGCCACCTGGTCCCCTGCGCCGCCCACATTCTCATTGCCAGAGTCGCCGCTCACCTTCTGCGTGGCGCCTTCGGCCACCACCACCATAAAGTGGGTGCGTCCGGCCAGGCGGGCGTTGCGGATCTTCTCGGCCACATGCTCCTCAAAGTCCCAGGGCTCCTCCGGCACCAGCACGGCGGTGGCGCCGGTGGCGATGCCCACATACAGGGCCAGGTTGCCCGCGTGGTGGCCCATCACCTCGATGACGGAGCAGCGCTCGTGGGACTGCATGGTGTCCCGCAGCTTGTCGATGGCCTCGATGGCGGTGTTGGCGGCGGTGTCGTAGCCGATGGAGTAGTGGGAGCAGCCGATGTCGTTGTCAATGGTGGCGGGGATGCCCACCACGGCGATGGGATACTCCCGGCTCAGGGCCAGGGCGCCGCTGAAGGTGCCGTCGCCGCCGATGCAGACCAGGGCGTCCAGCCCCAGCAGCTTGCAGGTGCGGTAGGCCATGGCCCGGCCCTCCTTGGTGCGGAACTCCTCGCTGCGGGCGGTGTAGAGGATGGTGCCGCCCCGGTTGATGATGTGGGCCACGCTGGAGGCGTCCATCCGCTTCACGTCGCCGTTGATGAGGCCGCTGTAGCCCCGGCGGATGCCGACGCACTCGATGCCCCGGTACATGGCGGTGCGCACCACAGCCCGAACGGCAGCGTTCATGCCGGGGGCGTCGCCGCCGGAGGTCAGCACGCCAATGCGTTTCACTTTGTTTTCAAATTGCGGTTTCATGTCAGATCCCTCGTTTCTGTTGACTGGCCCCAGCGAGCGGCAGCTCCGCAGGTGCTGGGGCTGTTCTGATAGTGGTTACCCGACCTTATTATACCGAACATTTTTTCATTCCGCAACCGTGGAATTGCACAGATTCCTCAGCGTTCCAGCAGCGCCTTCGCGCGATTATACAGCGCCGCAGGCCGGTTCTCCAGCTGCTCCGCCTGCACCTCCCGGAGGAGTTCCTCCAGTATCCGTCCGATTTCCGGCCCGGAGGCCCCCAAATCCATCAGTTCCCTGCCGGAAATCTTCAAATCCTGCCGGGACAGGCAGTAGCCCTCCGCCAGCAGCTGCCCCAGCAGGGCCCGGGCCTCCGCCAGATCCTGCTCATCCGCCTGGGCATAGGCCGGGGCCTTGGCCCGGTCGTCCGCCTGGATGACCTCCATCAGCAGCTCCGCCCGCCGGGGACCCAGGACCGCCAGCATTGTACCTACCGAGGCGCGGCTGACATGGTGGAGCCGGTCGTGCCAGGCGATCAGCAGCAGCACATCCTCCTTCGTCCGGTTGTCGCAGCGCAGCCGGGTCAGGGCCTCCTCCGCCAGCAGGGCGCTCCGCTGGGGGTGTTTGTGGAAGTGGCCCACCCCGGCCTCGTCCACCGTGTAGCAGTCCGGTTTGCCGCAGTCGTGGAACAGCATGGTCAGCCGCAGCACCGGCTCCGGCCGGACGGCGGCCACGGCGTGGGCGGTATGCTCCCACACGTCGTAGCAGTGGTGGGGGTTATTCTGGGGATGGTCAAACATGGGCCGCAGCTCCGGCAGGAACTGGGCCAGCAGCTCCCGGTAGTCCAGCAGCAGCGGCAGCACCTGGCCGCCGCACAGGAAGCCTTTCAGCTCCGCAAAAATCCGTTCCCGGGCGATGCAGTCCAGCCCATCCCGCTGCCGGAGCATGGCCGCGCCGGTCTCCGGTTCAATGGTGAAGCCCAGTCTGGCGGCGAACCGCAGCCCCCGGAGGATGCGGAGGGCGTCCTCCCGGAAGCGTTCCTCCGGCCGGCCGACGCAGCGGAGGATGCCTCTGCGCAGATCCTCCTGCCCGCCGAAGGGGTCCACCAGCCCGGTCTGGGGGTTGTAGGCCATGGCGTTTACCGTGAAGTCCCGGCGGGAGAGATCCTCCTCCAGGGTGGGGACAAAGCGCACCCGGTCCGGGTGCCGGTGGTCGGCGTAGCCCCCCTCGGTGCGGTAGGTGGTGATTTCATACCCCGTCCCCCGGAAGCGCACCAGCACCGTGCCGTGGCGAATGCCCGTCCGGTGAACCGTGCAGTCGGAAAAGCAGGCGATGGTCTCCTCCGGCAGGGCGGAGGTGCAGACGTCCCAGTCGCCGGGGGCCTCGCCCCGCAGGGCGTCCCGGACGCAGCCGCCCACCACGAAGGCTTCGTGGCCCCGGGCCTGGAGCCGTTCCAGCAGAGCGGCGACCTCCGGGGGCAGCCTGATTTCCAACTCGTTCACCTCTTTCTCCGTGGGATGCAATGATTCTTTCTGCCTCAGACGTTTTAAGTGCCCCCAAACAGGGAATGGATGGCGTCTTTAATGATGTCCACCAGGGAGGTGCTTTCCTCCGGCTCCGGTTCCGGCTCCGGCACCGCCTGACAGGTGACGGCGCAGCTGTCCACGGCGTCCCCCGCCGTGGCGGTGACAGTGCAGGTGCCCTCTCCCACCCAGGTGAGGACGCCGTTTTTCACGGTGGCCATCTGCTCGTTGCTGCTGCTCCAGACCACGCCGCCGCTGTAGTTGGAGGGCAGGGTCTGGGCCGTCAGGGTGACGGAGGTGTTGGCCGCCAGGATGGCCTTGTGGTAGTTCAGGGTGACGGAGGTAGCCTCCACCTCGCCGCACTGGATGGTGCGTTGGGCGGTCACGTCCCCTGCGGCGGCGGTGATGACCGCCTCCCCCGCTCCGACCCAGGAGACCAGCCCGCCGTACACGATGGCCACGGTCTCATCGCTGCTGCTCCAGGTCACGGTGCCCTGCCAGTGCTCCGGCTCCACCGTGGCGGTGAGCTGTACGGAGCCGTTGCCCGGCAGGGTGTACTCCGTCTCGCTGAGGGCGACGGCGGAGGCCGAGGGGGCCAGGATCGTCAGATAGGCGGTGGTCCGGGCGGTGTTCCCCGCGCTGTCCGACACGGAGTACTCCACCAGATAGGTGCCGGTGCTCTCCGTATCCACCTGGCTGGCGTTCACCTGAACCTGAGAAATCAGGTCGCCCTCCACCGCGTCCACCGCCGTCACGGTGGAGAGGTAGTCGATCTCCTCCGTCAGATAGACGGAAAAGGCGGTGGCCTTCAGCACAGGGGCGGTGGTGTCCTGAGCCAAAACGGAGACCTGGCACTCCGTCTGCCGCCCGTCCTCATCGGTGGCGGTGACGGTGACGGTGTAGGTGTCCGCCGCGGTGAAGACGGTGCTTTTTCCGTCCTCGGCCACCTCCCCGCCGGACAGGGTCAGGGTGACGGCGCTGTTGCCGGTGACGGAGCGCACCAGGGAGTAGACCGTCAGGGTCTCCCCGCACTCCACCTCCGCGTCGGTGACGCACTCCAGCACCGGGGGCTGGGAATCCTGATACCAGCCCCAGGCGCAAAAGCCGGCCGCCGCCAGCAGCACTGCGGCGGCCAGGCCCAGAAGCAATCGTTGAACACTGCGCCTCATCGTACTGCCCTCCCTTCTCTCTCTGGTTGGTACGCTGATGCGTTGAGTTGATTGCAATTTAATGAAATTACGTTCCTCAGGCAAGGATTGATAAAGGAAATACGTTCTTTCCCTCCGGGGGCCCCATTT
>JAJQBL010000131.1 GCA_021203325.1 Clostridiales bacterium
GGGCAGCCCCTTTTTCGCGCTTCTTCCCAAATAGAATAAACATCCACCAGACAGACTTTTTCTTCAACAGCCAGTTCTCTGATTACCTTTACGCGTTCAGATGTAGTCGATTCAAAAATGCCAAGCCGCGGACTGGGAACATCACCATTGGGGGTAAGCAGCACAATATCTGCTTCTGTTCTTTTTCTGATTTTTTCGCACGACATCCAGCAACAATTTTTTATAAAATTCGCTGTCTCCGCACTGTCTGTCCCAGTTTAATGCTCCATTTATGATCACAAGATCCGGCTGATACCGAATCACATCCCGTTCCAGCCTTGCGGACATCTGAATTAAGGTTTCGCCGGCAATACCTGAATTGATCGTGCTGACAGATGTCTGCTCGTACTTGTCGATCAGCTTTAGCCGGAATCGCTCCAGATAACATTCTCTCGCATCCGTCACTTCAACAGCGGGATTTCCTTCATAGTCCATCCTCTCTGCATCTGTATTTTCAGACATCGTTTGGGCCTGTAACGGAGCATCATCATTGCACAGCAGGCTTTCAAAATGACCTGCCGTCACGCTGTCCCCGAATGCTACGACAACCGGATTTTTTCTTTCGAGTCCATCACTGTCACAGCCAAGGCCGGTAATGATTCCCAGGCTTCCTCGGTTATTCTTCATTTTTTCGATAAACCGCTCTGGTCTTTCCGGTGTTTTTAACTGATAATCAGCAGCACAGGAAAGCAAAATGCCTGCGTAAGGTTCTTTTGCTCTGAAGGTAGTCCTCATTTCGCGCTCCTAATCTAAGGAACCTCTGATTAAATAACTCCCGGCGTCTGGACGGCATATTTCGTGCAACGCTTCGTTGCGAAATTTTGAAATCCACAAAGGATTCCTGCAATTTCGCGCCTCGATTTGCGCAAAATCTGCTCGCCCAGTCATCCGAGGCCATTTAATCAGCGCTTCCCTGAATTCCTTCTGTTCTTCCGGGAATCCGAAGATTTCCCGTGTCTGATTTATTCATTCAGGCTTTCCACGAGGCCCTTCAACGCTTCCAGTGGCATCACTCCATAGGCTGACAGGGCGCTAAGCGGCATTTCAAACATCATCTGTCTGCGCATTTTCTCTCCGCCTGCTCCCATGGCGTCTTCCTTACCTTCTGTCGTTGTCTCGGCTGCTGTGCCCATTCCCATTCCGGCCATCAGCTTCGCCACAAATTCCCGCCCCTTACGAATCCGCATCAGCTCGCCAATGGTGGTACTCAGCGTCACATGAAGCGGAAACTCCTGGGCGGACTGGATCGTCACGCTGCCGGAAAGTCGGATATCCCTGCTGGATGCGCCAATTTCAATCATAGCTGTCTTGCTTTCTACAAACCAATCGTGGATCTTCGGTTCATAATAAGCAAATGCCCTTCCATCCAGCACAAACGATACCTCTTTTTCCTCTCCCGGTTCAAGATAGATTTTTTCAAATCCCTTCAATTCTCTCACCGGGCGCCTCACATCGCTGTCCGGCACGCCGACATAGAGCTGCACGGCTTCTTTTCCTGCGCAGGTTCCCATATTCTTTACGATACAGGAAACAGTAACGGTATCCGTATCCGACATTGACTCCCTGCTCAGTTTGAAATCCTGATAGGCAAAGGATGTATACGACAGTCCGTGTCCAAACGGAAACAGGACATCCATTTTCTTCTTATCATAATACCGGTATCCGATATAAATCCCTTCCCGATATTCTACGACGCCGTCTTCCCCCGGAAAGTTCAGCCAGGAGGGATTGTCTTCTACCTGAAGCGGCCAGGTCTCTGCCAGATGGCCGGACGGATTGGCGCGCCCATAGAGAAGCTCCACGGCAGCCTGCCCTACTTGATCGCCGCCTAAGTACATACACAAAAGGCCATTTACGTCAGATACCCACGGAAGCGCCATACACGAACCGCCAAAGAGAACGACCGTCACATTTTTCTGTACCTTCGCCACCTCGCTGATCAGTCGGTTCTGGTTTTCCGGAAGGTCGATATTGTCGCGGTCGCAGCCTTCTGTCTCATACGCATCGGGCAGACCCGCAAAGATCACCGCCGCATCCGCATTCCTGGCTGTCTCTACCGCATCCGCCAGCAAGGAATCCGCACCGTGACCCGTATCATCCAGGCTGTACCCTTTCGCATAGGTGATATTCTGTCCATCTATGGCATCCAGCGGGGAGACCGGACAGCTCACATGGATATGACTGCTTCCGGACCCCTGAAAGCGGGGCTGCTCTGCAAATTCTCCTATAAACGCTACCTTCTGTGTCTCTTGAAGAGGCAGCATCCCGTCGTTCTTTAAAAGCACCGCACATTCTTTGGCGAACTCCCCCGCCTTGCGATGTGCCTTTTCACGGTCAAAGCCATCGCCGGATGGATGGTCGGATTCCTCTTTTTCATTCTGACTGACTGTCGTCCGGCTCTCCAGGCAGTCCCTCACAAAGATCAGATTATTTCTGACTGCGGTATCCAATACACGTTCTTCAAGTGTGCCGCTTTTTACCGCTTCCACGATTGCTTCCGCTTTTCCTTCTGTGCTTCCGGGCATTTCCAGATCCAAGCCTGCTTCCAGGCCCTTTACACGATCCTTCACCGCGCCCCAGTCCGTCACGACCATGCCGTCAAATCCCCAGTCTCCCCGCAGAATATCCGTCAGCAGTTCCTGATTCTCCGCGCAGAAAACATCATTGACAGCATTATAGGCGCACATGACGCTTCGCACCTTTCCCTCTTTTACTGCCATCTCAAAAGCGGGAAGGTAAATCTCGTGCAATGTCCGCTCATCCACCTGCGATGTGCCGGACATCCGCCGTGTCTCCTGGTTGTTTGCAGCAAAATGCTTTACACACGCCGCGATTCCTTCCCCCTGCAGTCCCTGAATATAAGCTGCGGCAAGCGCACCCGCAAGATAGGGGTCCTCAGACAAATATTCAAAATTCCGTCCGCACAGCGGGCTTCTCTTCATATTCACGCCTGGGCCAAGCAGCATACCGATGTCCTCGGACCGGCACTCTTTGCCAAGCAGACTTCCAAGCTCTGACATGACCCTGCGGTCAAAAGACGATGCCATCGCGGATGCGGTCGGATAACACACGGTCTCAATGCTCTCATTGATTCCCAGGTGATCTCCCTCGCCAAGCTGTTTGCGCAGTCCATTCGGTCCGTCGCACATCATAATGGAAGGAATCCCCAGCCGCTCCACATCCTGTGTTTTCCAGAAATCCCGTCCGGAGCAAAACTGCGCCTTTTCTTCCAGTGTCATATTTTTTAATACTTCTTCTACATCAAACACTTGCATTCTGGTAAACTCCTTCCTGATTACAGCAACGCGCCGCCCGGTTACGCTTCCTCCGCAAACGCCGCAATGGCCATATGGATTTTCCCCGGCAGCGGCACCATCACCTGAGTTCCGCTGACGCCTGTCAGCACTGTCGTGCGGGTCATTTCCCAGGTATCGATGACTTCTACCCGATACGTATGCTCCTTCGGCAGATCGATCGGATACAGGGCAGGGCAGAAATTGCCAAGGTACAGCAGGTACACCTGCTCTCCGACTTTTCCTCTGCCGACATATTCTCCGCCCACCAGGGTTTCATGTTCCACCGTACTCATACGCGCAATCGTCTGTGCGAAGGTGCGCAGTACCTCCGGCAGCTTTGCGTCCATTGCCTCAAGTTCCTGTGGGGAAGCCTTTAGCATCTGCTGGATGGGATCCTGTGCATCCGTCGGCTCAATATAGCCCGGCAGACTATAGACAAAATCCTTCAAAAATCCAATCCGCTCCGGGCTTTTCCCGGTCAGCCGGCCGCCCTTTGCCCACCAGACGACCTCATTTTCGGGGTCCAGGAAGGTCTCACCGTGTGTACAGTATCCTCCGGAAACCACTGTCGTCCAGAATCGGGAGACCATTTCTTCCCCGGAAATGCAGCCCCACTGCTGAGGCAGATTGCCCTCATAGCAGCATTCATCCACCACGACGGGCTTCTGAAACTGCCTGTACCAGTCCGGTATGTGGTGCAGCATTTTGATCTGATAGCAGGTATGCGTGATAGCCGGGCGGGAGAAATCCCACGGTGCAAAGCAGTTATGGTTTGAGAGCAAATGATGGTACGGATCGTTTTCCGCCACAAACTGCTCAATCTCCTCAAAATCTTCCGTTGTCTTATACGGGCGGCAAAGATCATATTCGTTTGCCAGGCTCCACCAGCAGAACGGATAGGCCGCAAACCGCCGCAGCAGATAATCGAGATAGGTCAGATTGTCCTTCTGGGAGAGCTTTGCAAATCCCCACCGGTCATACGGATGGAACAGGATCAGGTCCACCTGGATTCCCATTTCCCCCAGCCGGCACATTTTCGCTTCAAAATCATCCCAGAATGCCAGGCACGGACGATTCACATCCCAGGAGCCGTCCTCTTTCTTTTCAAACGCGTAATACTTCGGCTCATTGTGGTTATAGTCATAATGCTTGGGAAACAGGCAAAGACGAATTTTATTAAAAGGCGCTTTCGACAGCGTATCCATGGTCTCTTCGACCAGTTCATCATTCTGGTGCGCCAGTGCGTAAACGGTCGTGCCGAAAGGATGGTAAACCGTACCATCTTCATAAGAAAAATGCTGTCCTTTCGCAACGACCATCCCGTGTCCCTCACCGGAAGTGACCTCTACCGTTCCGGACGCCGTGATACAGCCGCTGACATGGTAAACATAGGTTCCCTCCGTTTTGGGCAGAAAACGAACCCTGTATTCTCCGTCTCCCGCATAAAAGCCTTTCACAGAAACCAGGTCACTGCCGCAGGAAAATTCAGCAGTCAGATCAATGGAAGCATACGCTTCCGTCAAAGCCGGTCCCGTAAATACCAGTTCACACATTTCAAATTGTTTCATGACGATACTACACACCTTTCTTTTTTATCACAGTTTTGCCCTGCACGATAGGGGGTGCAGGGCAAAACAAGATTGCACACAGGTACAGTTTTATCGTATCATGCCTGATTGTGAGTGTCAACGAATATTTGATTATCCGATACGGTTTCTTCCAGTGCCCTTCTCTCCTGATTTTCTTTTTTTGATCTGCGGCATCAGCTTATCCAGCTTGTAGAAATACAGCAGCACCGCAACAATGATATACGCAATCATCGGAATCAGACTATAAAGCATACGGATCATGGTGATCGAAGCCTGCGACGTCGTTGCAAGGTCGCCGGTATATCCGCTGAGCTGAAGGAGGATGCCCAGAATGCCAGCTCCGGCCGCGTTTCCGATTTTTGTTGCAAGGCCGTTGAGACTGCTCAAGGTTCCTTCCATGCGGCGGATTCCCTTCCATTCATTGAAATCCGCGCACTCGATGATCGCCAACGGCATCAGCATACTGACCGGGACCGTGCCGGCGCCGGTAAACAGATAGCCGATCATGAGTCCCACAAAATTTGCTCCCGCAAAGAAGTTGATCAGATAGCCCAGGGCAGAGAGCAGGAAGCCTGCCATCATCAGCTTTGCCACTGAAAGCTTTGAGATCAGCTTCGGGAAAATAAACGGCAGCGGAATGGTAATGATTGTTACCAGGCTCATCGTGCCCATCAGGTCCGTATTTTGAACAATATACTTAAAGTAGTATACCATAACGCCCATATTTGCAATCACGCTGTATACCAGCATAATGATGCAGAGAATGAAGATAAAGCTGTTATTTTTTACTACCTCAAGAATATCCTTTACATGGAGCTTTTCCGCTGCGACGGCGGATGTTTCCGTCTCATACTGCTCCTTGACAAAGATCATACGGAGAAGTCCATACGCTGCCAGCGGAACCGCGATCATGCCCACCAGTCTGCTCCATCCTGCCGGAGATGTCGCAATATGTCCCATCGCGATGGGGAACGCAACGTTGAATACAATTGCCGCAAGCATGGCAGGAATACTGCCGTAAGAAGTCAGCTTCACAATCTGATTTCCCTTAAACGCGCGGATCATATACGGGGTCGCATTTGCGGTCAGGAATGTTGTGCAGATTGCATTGGCCAGAACATACATGGCAAAGACCCAGATGTATTTCGCCAATGTGCTAAGGCTTGACGGCACGGAAAACATCAGCCATGTTGCCAGCCACAGTCCCACAATAAAGACCTCATACGGTCTTGCGGTACCCCACTTCGTTTTTGTCCGGTCAACAATAAATCCTGCGAAAGCATCGGTTACGCCGTCCACGAGCTTGCTGAACACGAGAATCAGGCTGACGGTAGCTGGTGCAAGCATCAGGGTATCTGTACAATAAACCATCAGGTAGCCCATGACCAGCACGGTGATGGTTCTGGATACGGTGCTGCTCGTCCAGATGATTACTTTACCGGCGCCAACGCGATCCTCCTGGTTGGCTTTTGCTTTTTTACTCATTGCTATACCCTCCTTATTCTTCCGTATAATAGCTGAGTTTTTCTTCATCTTCCGGTGCGCAGACCAGCTTCGCAGCCGTAAACACTTCCTCGTTCCCGGCCAGTACAACCAGTACATACTGAGACAGGGTTGACTTCAGATTCCGCCTGTCACCGTCATCGCTCTCCGGATACACATCATGCTCACACTTCTGCGCATCCTTCAGCAGTTCCGAGATGTTGATGCCTTCTTTCAGTCTCATAGCAATCAAATTCCTCCTTTTTTGCGTTTATAATTCAGGTATTCCATACCTTTACGCCCGGTTTTATTCTACGATCACTCTCGCGCGGTCGAGGTTCTTGCACTGGGTAAAAATATCCTCTTTCCGGCCGCAGCGCTGACTTTTCACCCGGATTACCGGAAAATAAGTGCCTGACTCCGTAAAAACATGACTGCATTCCGTAGTTGCCCTTCTTCCGTCCCCGCTCAGGCAAAGCGTTTCTTCCCGGGAAAAATCATTGGTGCGTTCAAAGTCCCATGCAGCCGACGTAATTTTGCCGGAACCTGCCGGAGCCGTGACCGTTGCCGTAAAGGAAACCCGGTCTCCGGCCTTTACTTTTGCACTCTTTTGGCCATCAACATACGCGTTTACCACCGGCTGTAATCCGCCCCGCTCATCTGCGGATTCCGGGACAATGACCTGCCCGTCGGCCACCTCATATCTTGTGCTTGCAGTCGGCGCGATGCCCTGCTCGCACCACTTCGTCAAATCCAGCATGGCCTGATGCAGAATGCCGACATAATCGATCTCATACTGAGGATTTGCCATATCTTTTACGCTGTCGTTATGGGTACAGTTATCATTGTAGTAGAGCCGGAACTGGTCGTCCATCTTATCGCCCAGATGCCGTTTTACCGCCTCCCGGTACCAGTCTCCATGCCAGGGATACGCGCTCTCATCCAGAAGGGAGCAGTTTGCGATCACCTTTCCGTGTATATCTCCGCTCGGAACACTTCCGCCTCCGCCCTGTGCGATAATGGGGGCAATCAGGATTGGGAGCTGCGGATGTTTGGGCGTCCCGTCTTCGTTCCGGTACTGGTCGTATACATGATAGGTCTCGTCCGGCACCTGATGCCGCTGCAGCGTCTGCATGGCCAGATAATCACTGTTGTCAATCATGATTTCGTCGCCGACCGCAAGCCCTTCCAATGCGTTTCCGGTATCGCCGCCTTCGCTGGCGCCATGTACGGTAATCACGCCATTTTCAATGGATTCAATGGCACATTCTTTTCCCTTCGCTTCACCGGAGAGCACCCGAATCCTGCTGTGGAAAAGATACGCATCCTCCGGCGGCGCCTGCTCCATACGGATCTGCGGCGTCCCCTTATTGCCGGTCATGACGTTCCACCAGCTGTTATCCACGTTGGTGTATTCTGCCTCCTCCCGCTGATACGGCAGAAGCAATTCAGAAACCTTCGTTACATGCTGTACTCTCGCCTTTGCCTCGCTGCTTTCGGGATTTGCCCCTTCATATCCTTCCTTCGTCCAGAATTCAGTAAAATACTGCGGATAAATCTGATAGATAAACGGGGCTAACACCATCAGGGAACCATCCCCCATCGTATCGGCTGAAAACCAGCCGCGCTTTGGGAATCCCATTCTGGTGACCTCAGCCAGGACTTCCCGCTGTTCTTCGTTTAACCCGTCAAAGAACTCCCCGCTTCCGCCGGGGGACATATTGTCAATGACACGTGCGATTCCATCTTCTCCAAGCACGCGCATCGCGCGGCACCGCGGTGCAAACACATTCGGCGTTGCCATGGGATTGGCCAGCACATAGGGGGCCGCCCCATCCCAGACGCCATCCGTCATTTCTATACAGCTGATGGTCTTAAAACTTCCGCCGCTTCCGCCAAAGACATAACCGTAAGGCCGCTTCCCCGTTTTATACAGTTTCATGGCCACCTTTCGGCTAAATTCCGCTGTATTGGCGCTTGTTTTGTACAGTCTCGCGCAATCGACTCCAGGAATAAATCCGCCCTGATTGGAAACCACATAATAGGCTCCGTGCGTGATTGCAAAGGAAATCTTGTCGTCTTCACCGGTCAGATGCTCGCTCTCGTGCTCATCCTCCGGCGCCGGAGACAGATACTGAAAAAAGCGATTTTCATAAGCATCCGCCTCCGGGAAATAAAGACAAAACCGACATTCATTGCCGCCGTTCACATCCGTTCCGCGAAACCCGCCATGCACATAGTAATGTCGGATTGGAAGATCTCTCCACTCCTCAACATCGATATAAGGGTCTGCATAATAGGAATCTTCCAACGGCTTATACAACTTTTTTTGCTCCATTCATTTCTCCTTTTCCCGCAGTTGTTTTTTCATGGTTGTTTTTGCGTGGCTGTTCACCCTTTTGTGATTGCCTTTTCGCTTGCTGTCAATATTTTAGCCTGCGGGCCGCATTTTGGTATACCAATTTTCTTGGTTGTGTGTTATAATTTTCACATCATTTATAAAACAAGTAACGATGTACAACTATAACCTGTTTTATAGGAGGCTCCTTATGAAAAACGACAGACAAACATCCATCTCTCCCCTGCTGAAGCTCTTCCATGAAAGCACCCGCCTCCCCGTCACAGTCTTTGAAAATAAAACCACCCGTGAAAGGTACGCGCTGGCGCCGCAGGACTATAATCTTCCGCTGCTGCTATACGCTTCCCTGTCCGAGAACCTCCCGAACGTCTGGTATGCCTGCACCCCGGAAGATGTGTATTTCGCCGGGATTCGTCTCCCCGGAACTGATACAACCATCATACTGGGGCCTACGCTTCTGATTGACTGTACAGAACACGAGGCGCTTCGGATTACGATTCGGATCGGCAGAAAGACCGAGGATCTGGACAATGTCCGGCAGTATTTTGACAGCATCCACCCGCATTCGATTGCCGGCATAAAAGCATCCATTCAGCTTCTCTGCCGGCTTCTTGATCTGAGCATCCCTGAGGACATCCCACAGCCGGAGTTCCAATGGAATCTGCCCTACAAAGTTAAAACGCACATCATAGAGGAAGAAGAGGGCTACAGCAATCCGGACCTGGAGCACCAGATTCTGACCTGTATCCAACAGGGCGACCTTTCTGCGATCAAAAAGCTTTATCGGGAAGTCATCCTGCCGCTCAAAATAGGAGAACCCAACGATCTTATCTCGGTCAAAATCTATATATCGACTGCAAACATGATTGCTTCCCGGCAGGCTATGCAAAGTGGTGTAGATTACACGCGGGCGAACGCAACTTATAACCGATTTCTGGAAGAGATTCTGGCCGCTCAGTCCATGCCCGAACTGACCGAATGTTTTTATGCGCTGATTCAGGAGTACACAAAAATGAATGCCGAACTGTTAGAGCTTTCTTCCGGTTCTATCCTGGTGCGGCGCATTTCGCAGTATACCAAAAGCCATATTACTGAAAAACTGAGTACCAGCGTTTTTGCAGAAGAACTGGGAATGAATGCCGCCTATCTCAGCACTCATTTCAAAAAAGAAACCGGAAAAACCATTGGGGCGTTTATCCAGGAAGAGAAAATCCGCGAAGCAAAACGGCTGTTACTGGAAAGTGATCTGAGTCTGGCCGAAATCAGCAGTTTTCTGAATTTCTCCTCAGAAAGCTATTTCTGTGCCGTTTTCAAAAAGAATACCGGCATGACTCCTCAAGTCTACCGGCAAGAATGATTTTTAGGGCTGATGATATAAAACTCCCACAGAAAACTTTTTCGATTGCTGTTTTTATTAAGATTACAAAAGTGATAGGCCTTCTCAGCAAGAACTTCTCTCAAAAAAAACTCCGGCAGGCCGCCACACTTTCCTGTGGCGACCTGCCGGTTCCTTGTTACCTGTCAGTATTATGCTGCTCCTGCTGCCTTTTCTGTTCTTCCTGTTTCTGCTCCACTCCCAGAATCGCCTCGACATTTTTCCGGGCGATGAGAAGATCCTGCATCTGTTTTCTGGCTTCCCGGTACTCTGCATAGGCCGCTTTCTTGCTGCTCAGCACCTGGGCGTACTCCTGATTGAGCTGCTTGATGGTGGGGATTCTGGATTTGCCATTCCCCTGGCCGCCAGCGCTGTCAAGCTGATTGAACGCCGCCTTTGCCGCTTTGTGAAGGGTGATCTCCTCCCGGTGTTCCTCCAGAAACCTTTTGCTGTACCCGGATTTTTTATAGGCGGCATAGGTCTCCTTCGTCCGGGAGTAGTTGATGATGTGTTTTTTCAGAGCGGCAATTTGTGCCAGACACTGCTCCGCTGATTTGATGGAATCGGAAAGCTCATTGAACCGGGCGGTAGCGGCGTCTGTCTTTTCCACCAGCTCATCGTAGGTGCCGATGTTATGCTCCTTGACGAAGCAGACAGCCTCGGCCATCTGTTGAAGATTGAAATTCTTTGCCCAGCGGACGTAACCGCCGCCCTTACCCTGCGCCCGCTTTGCTTCAATGTCAATCAAGAGCTGGAGCTTCGGCGGCGCTGCGGAAAACTGCTTCTCCTTTCTCCGGCGCTTGGGCTGATGTTCTTTGGCACCAGCGATGACAGCCCGAATTTCTTCTTCCGAGTATCCCTCACCCAAAGACCGCAAACGGATAAAACGCTGCTGGCCTTTTCCTTTCAGCGCTATATGCTTTCCCCGTTTGACTTCATACCCATACTCCTCCAACATCCGCAGGAACTCTTCTAAATCCTCCGGCTTCTGCTGGAGGATAGCGTCGATGGTTTCGCAGATACCGTCCCGGAAGGATGGATTCTTCGGGTAATCCGTCCGCTTTTCCCGTTCACTATAAGGCTTCGGCTCAATGA
>JAJQBL010000132.1 GCA_021203325.1 Clostridiales bacterium
CGTCACCGCCGCCGCTCTGACCCCGGCGCAGGTGATCCGCCGGGAGGGGGAGCTAGGCTCCATCGCCCCGGGGCGGCGGGCCGACCTGGTGGTGCTGGACAGACAACTGAACGTGCAGGCCGTCTACATCGACGGCAGGCCCATCCGCTAAAGAAAAGAGGAATCTGCTATGAAAATCCTTTCCGCAAGAGACTATGACCACATGAGCCGCCAGGCGGCCAACATCCTCTCCGCCCAGGTCATTCTAAAGCCCGACTGCGTGCTGGGTCTGGCCACCGGCGCCAGCCCCATTGGCACCTATCGCCAGCTCATCGACTGGTACCGGAAGGGGGACATTGATTTCAGCCAGGTGCGGACGGTGAACCTGGACGAGTATGTGGGCCTGGACGAGGGCAGCGACCAGAGCTACATCCACTTCATGCACCACAACTTCTTTGACCATATCAACATCGACCCGGCAAACACCAACATCCCCTGCGGAACAAACCTGGATGAAAAAGCGGAGTGCGCCCGCTATGATGCCGTCATCCGGGGGATGGGGGGCATCGACCTCCAGCTGCTGGGCCTTGGCCCCAACGGCCACATCGGTTTCAACGAACCGGACGACTATTTTCCCAAGAGCACCCACAGGGTAGCCCTGGCTGACGCCACCATCCAGGCCAATAAGCGCTTCTTTGAGAAAGAGGAGGACGTGCCCCGGTTTGCCTACACCATGGGGGTGGGGGACATCATGCAGGCCCGGCGGGTGGTGATGGTGGTCTCCGGCGCGGGGAAGGCCGACATTGTGAAGCGGGCCTTCTTTGGCCCCATCACCCCCCAGGTGCCGGCCTCCATCCTCCAGCTCCACAGGGACTTCGTCCTGGTGGCGGACGAGGCCGCCCTGTCCAAACTCTGATGAAAAACGTCCCCGGGACTTTTTACGGTCCCGGAGACGTATGCTTTTTCAATTTTGGGGCATCAGCGTCGGCACCAGCGCCGCCAGCCGGGCGGCCAGTTGGGCGTGGCCCCGGTTCGTCAGGTGCATATAGTCGATCCGGTTGAACTCGCAGCCAGCCCCGTCCATAAAGTGGCAGCCCGTCACCTGGGCGGTCTGGGCGAAGGCAGCGGCCAGCCCCTCCGACTTCTCGGCGCAGCCGGTGCCCATGGCCGGGTCCCGCATCTGCCGCCCGATGGGGGGCGGGGCCACGATGAGGATGTTGGGGCCGTGGCTCCCCCAGCAGTCCACGCTGATGGCCTTGCGCACCAGCCGCTCCATCCCCAGGCCGATGCAGGCGGCGTTGACCCCCAGCCGGTCCTTGGTGTCGTTGGTGCCCAGCATGATGATGAGCAGGTCAATGACCTCATGGCTTTTCAGCAGGGCGTAAAGCACCGGCAGGGCGTCCATGCTCTCATGGAGGGGGTCGGGGAACACCGTGGTGCGGCCGGACAGCCCTTCCTCCGTCACCAGGTAGTCCGGCCCCAGGGCGGTCTGGAGGCGGCAGGTCCAGCGCTCGTCCTCGTTGAACCGGATGCCGCCGTCGGCGCAGTCGGCGGGGTCGGCGCAGTAGCCGTGGGTGTTGGAGTCGCCCAGGCAGAGTATATGTTTTTTCATCGTGCGCATCCTTTCCTCCGCCCGGCGGAGGGGGAATCTCCCCGGAACGGAACGGTTTCTTCCCGTTCAGTCTACCTGTTGGGGCGGGAAATGTCAAGGAAAAGCGGGGCGGTTCCCGGCCGGGTTTGAAAATTTTTTCAAAATTTCAAAATTCTGAAAATTTCTTTCAAATACCACTTAACAGCCGGGCCCGGTTTATGTATAATTTGTTACAAAGGAGGGGCAAGGAACCCCTCTCGACACAGGAAAACGCCTGTGCCAAAAATAACCATTTTTAAAAAGGAGGACACAACATGAAGAAGATTCTCTCTCTGGTGCTGGCTCTGGCTATGGCACTGTCCCTCGCCGCCTGCGGCGGCAGCAGCGACAGTGGCAGCAGCTCCAGCTCCACCGGCGACAGCTCCAGCTCCGAGGGCAGCAGCTCCAGCGAAAGCAGCTCCACCGAGTCTGAGGGTGACGCCGAGGGCGATGCCAGCGGGTCGGACTCCGCCGAGGTGGCCGACTCCATCACCCTGTGGACCTACCCCATCGGCAACTGGGGCACCGAGGCCACCGTCAACGAGCTGGTGGAAGGCTTCTATGAGGCCACCGGCATCACCGTCACCGTGGAGTATCTGGACTACACCGCCGGCGACGAGAAGGTCAACACCGCCATCGCCGCCGGGGAAGCGCCTGACCTGATCATGGAAGGCCCCGAGCGTCTGGTGGCCGACTGGGGCGCCAGCGGCTACATGGTCGACATCTCCGACCTGCTGGATGACACCGACATCGCCGAGATCAACGAGGCCGCTCTGGCTGCCTGCTATGGCGACGACGGCGCCGTCTACGAGTATCCTCTGGTCATGACCGCCCACTGCATGGCCATCAACAAGACCGTCTTTGAGGCTGCCGGTGCAATGCAGTATCTGGACGAGGAGACCCACCTGTGGAACTCCACTGAGGACTTCTTCGCAGCCATCGAGGCCGTGTATGAGTACACCGGCTCTGCCGTGGGCGCTGTCTACTGCGGCGGCCAGGGCGGCGACCAGGGCACCCGCGCCCTCGTCAACAACCTGTACGGCGGCACCTTCGCCAGCGCTGACCACACCTCCTACACCTGGAACTCCGAGGAGAACATCAAGGCCCTTGAGGCTCTGGTGGCCTGCGACGGCATCGAGTTCGACGCCTCCATCGTCGGCGGCGACGAGATCGCTCAGTTCTATCAGGGCACGCTGAACGTGGCCTTCTGCTGGAACATCGCCCAGCAGCTGGACCCCAACACCGCTGGCACCGGCTCCGGCCTGACCCTCAGCGGCGACGAGATCCTGTTCATGGCCTTCCCCACCGAGGACGGTTCTGACCCCGAGCTGTGCGGCGGCATCTGGGGCTTCGGCATCTTCGACAATGGCGACGACGCCAAGATCGCGGCTGCCAAGCAGTTCATTCAGTACATGTGCGACTCTGAGGCCACTGTTGACGCCGTCACCGCTGCCAACTACTTCGCAGTCCGTGACACCGTGGCCGACGGCACCGTTGACATCTCCGACATCTGGGCCGACAACGAGATCATGAACGAGTACAACGTCCTGATGCAGTACCTGGGCGACTACTATCAGGTCACCACCAACTGGACCTCTGCCCGTTATCAGTGGTGGAACATGCTCCAGGTCATCGGCGCCGGCGGCGACGTGGCCGAGGCTGTGGAGACCTATGCCGCCAACGCGGACGCCGGTCTCGCCGAGTAATCTGTGCCTTTCCCCAACAGGCAAAATCGTCCCTGACAAGCTCATAGCAAGTTGATGGGTCGCGCACCCCATCCCCGCGCTGCGCGGGGGTGGGGTGTTTTTTCAAAAAGAAGGCGGATGTCGCCTGCGGGGCCGTTGATTCCGGCCTGACGGCGTCTGTTTCCCACCCGCCTTCACCGTTTCTTTTAAGAGAGGAGCGTTTTCCTTGGCAAAAAATAAAGGCCAACCGGCCCCCAGCCGGGCGCTGGTGCGCAGAGAGACCATCTCCGGCTACCTCTTTATGCTGCCCAGCCTGATCTTCTTTGTCGGCTTCGTGATCATTCCCATGATCCTGTGCATCTACACCTCCTTCTTTGACGCCAACCTGACCGCCAACGGGGAGGACACCTTCATCGGCTTTGCAAACTATGTGGAGCTGTTCAACGACGACATTTTCCGCAAGGCCCTGGTGAACACCATCATCATCGTGGTGGTCAGCGTTCCCGTGACCTGCGTCTTTTCCCTGTGGGTATCCTCCACCATCTACAAGATGCGGGGCCCCCTGCTGGCCTTCTTCCGCTGCGTGTTCTATCTGCCGGTGGTCACCGGCTCCGTGGCCGTCACCGTGGTGTGGAAGTGGATCTACAGCTACCGCACCGGCGTGCTGAACGATGTGCTGACCGGCATCGGCATTCTGGACAGCAACGTGAACTGGCTGGGCGACACCAGCACCGCCCTGGCCTGCATCATCGTCATTCTGCTGACCACCTCCGTGGGCCAGCCCATCGTCCTCTATGTGTCCGCCCTGGGCAATGTGGACAGCACCCTCATCGAGGCCGCCGAGGTGGACGGCGCCACCGACCTCCAGGTGTTCTGGAAGATCAAGTGGCCCCAGATGATGCCCACCACGCTGTACATCCTGGTCATCACCACCATCAACAGCTTCCAGTGCTTCGCCCTGATTCAGCTTTTGACCTCCGGCGGGCCCACCCACGCCACGGACACGGTGATGTATTACATCTACTATTCCGCGTTCAAGCTCTACCGCCTGGGCTACGGCAACGCCATGGGCGTGATTCTGGCCATCTTCATCGCCCTGCTGTCTGCGCTGCAGTTCAAGCTGGCCGAGGAAAAGTAAGGGGGTGCCGGGTATGAAATCAAATGTGAAAAGCAAGTATCCCAGCGTGTACAGGGTGATTTCGGTGATCGTGCTGATCATCTTCGCCATCCTGTTCCTGTTCCCGCTGTACTGGATCATCACCGGCGCGTTCAAGCCCACCACCGACATCTATTCCACCGACACGGTGTGGTGGCCCACCCAGTGGGTGACCACCAACTTTGAGAAGCTGTTCTCCAACCGCTCCGCGCCCCTCTTCACCATCGGCAGCCTGGAAGGGCCCACCGTTCCCGCCGCCATCCGCTGGCTCATCAACAGCGTGTTCATCTCCGTTATGGCCATGCTGCTGACCTGCATCACCGCCGCCATGGCCGGTTATGCCCTGGCCAAGAAGCGGTTCATCGGCCGGAACATCGTGTTCGCCCTGATCGTCTGCGCCATGGCCCTGCCCAAGCAGGTCATTCTGATTCCCCTGATTCGTGAGATCTCCGCCATGGGCCTGTACAATACCCTGTGGGCCGTCATCCTGCCCACGGTGGGCTGGCCCTTCGGCGTGTTCCTGATGAAGCAGTTCAGCGAGGGTGTCCCCGGTGAAATGCTGGAGGCCGCCCGCATCGACGGCGCAGGGGAGGCCCAGACCTTTGTGCAGATCGTCATGCCCCTGATTAAGCCGGGCATCGGTGCCCTGGCCATCTTCACCTTCATCAACAGCTAGAATGACTACTTCACCCAGCTCATCATGCTGACCAGCAGCGCGAACTATTCCATCGCCGTCGGTATCTCCACCCTCCAGGGGGACAGCTCCACCGACTTCGGCATCCTGATGGCCGGCGCCGCTCTGGCCGCCGTACCCATCATCACTGTGTTCCTGATCTTCCAGAAGTACTTCACCCAGGGCATCACCATGGGCGCCGTCAAGGGGTAAGACGCGCCGGTGTGAACTGTTGTAAGCGCCTCCGGAGCAACCATTCACGTCGGGGAGGCGGGCGCGGTGCCGCGCCTCCCCGTTTTTTCAAACACCGATTGTTATCATACGAAAAGGATAAGGAGACTGAACATGAAGGACATTACCAGGTATCAAGGTATCATTCCCGCATTCTATGCCTGCTACGATCAGAACGGGGAAGTTTCCCCCGCCGCCGTCCGGGCCCTGACCCGCCACCTGGCGGCCAAGGGGGTCAAGGGGGTCTATGTGGGCGGTTCCTCCGGCGAGTGCATCTACCAGTCTGTGGCGGAGCGCAAGCTGATACTGGAGAACGTCATGGAGGCCGCCGAGGGCAAGCTGACCGTCATCGCCCATATTGCCTGCAACAACACCCGGGACTCCGTGGAGCTGGCCCGCCATGCGGAGGGCCTGGGGGTGGACGCCATTGCGGCCATCCCGCCCATCTACTTCCACCTGCCGGACTACGCCATCGCCAAGTACTGGAACGACATGAGCGCCGCCGCCCCCAACACTGATTTCGTGATTTACAACATTCCCCAGCTGGCGGGGGTGTCCCTGACCATGCCCCTGTTCCGGGAAATGCTGAAGAACCCCAACGTGACCGCCGTGAAGAACTCCTCCATGCCGGTGCAGGACATTCAGATGTTCAAGGACGAGGGCACCCGGGGCGGCCGCCCCTTCGTGGTGTTCAACGGCCCGGACGAGCAGCTGGTGTCCGGCCTGGCCATGGGGGCCGACGGCGGCATCGGTGGCACCTACGGCTATATGCCGGAGCTGTACCTGAAGCTCTTCGACCTGGTGAAGGCCGGGGACCTGGTCAACGCCAGGGCGCTGCAGTATGATGTGGACAACATCATCTATGCCACCTGCGCCACCAAGGGCAACATGTACGCCGTCATCAAGGAGATTCTCCGCCGCCGGGAGGGGCTGGACATCGGCGGCGTCCGGGAACCCCTTTACAACCTGGTTCCGGAGGACGAGGAGCAGGTGGCCCTCTGCGTCAGCATGGTGGATGCCGCCATGGCCAGGTGGATCGGCTGAACCTGACAAATTTTTGATTGCATATCACGCCGGACGGCGGGGGGCTGCGAAAGGCGGCCCCTCGCTTTGTCAACCGGGGAGGGCGGGGCAAAACGCCTATTTATGGGGCCAAAAGAGGCAAAATCTCCCCGCTTTCACCCTTGACAGTTGGCTATAAAATGCTATACTGTTAGTATTGTGGCTTCGTGCGACAATGTTTCGTTGATTCAGCCTGCCCCGGGCCGTCACAGGCCCGGCCGGCAGGCCTTCATGCAGAAGGAATGGTGTCATTATGTCAAATCCCGTAAAGCTGACCCCTCAGCATCTGAAAGAGCTGCAGGATGAAATGGTATGGATGAAAACAGTGCGCGAGAAGGAAGTGGCGGACCTGATCAAGGAGGCCCGCTCCTTTGGCGACCTGTCGGAAAACTCGGAATATGATGAGGCGAAGGACCAGCAGGGCAAGCTGTACTCCCGTGAGGCGGAGGTGCAGGCCATCCTGGACAACTATGTGCTGATTGACGAAAGCACAATGGACGATACCTCCGTCGCCGTGGGCGGCTCCGTCAAGGTGCTGGACGAAGAGTTTGACGAGGAGCTGGAGTTCCGCATCGTGGGCACCCAGGAGGCCGACTCCATGGATGGCCGCATCTCGGAGGAGTCCCCCTTCGGCAAGGCGCTGCTGGGCAAGCGCGTGGGGGACAGCGTGAAGGTTCACGCCCCGGCGGGAGAGTTTACCTATCGGATTCTGGAAATCAGCAACAGCTGACCCCGGCACAATCATCAACCTGAAACTGCCCCACCTGGCCGCTCGTGGGGCGTTTCTGTCGGAACAAAACGGAAGCGGCAGAATGGAGAACGCGTATGGCTAAGAAATTCCAGCCGGAATCGGAGCAGAGCCTGTCAGAGATTTTACAGATTCGCCGGGACAAGCTGACCGCCTTGCAGGAGGCGGGCCGCGACCCGTATCGGGAGACCAAATATGACGTGACCCACCACGCCGCCGACATCAACGACCACTATGAGGAGATGGAGGGCCAAATCGTCTCCCTGGCAGGCCGTCTGATGAGCAAGCGGGGGATGGGCAAGGTATCCTTCTGCGACCTCCAGGACAACTCGGGCCGCATCCAGCTCTATGTCCGCCGGGATTTGGTGGGCGAGGAGGAATACGCCTGGTTCAAGAAGTGCGACATTGGCGACATCGTGGGCGTCAGGGGCGAGGTGTTCAAGACGGAGAAGGGCCAGATCTCCGTTCGGGCCGCCGGCGTCACCCTGCTGTCCAAGAGTCTGCAGCCCCTGCCGGAGAAGTTCCACGGGCTCACCGACCGGGAGACCCGGTACCGCCAGCGGTATGTGGATCTGATCGTCAACCCTGAGGTGAAGGATACCTTTGTGAAGCGCAGCATGATCATGCGGGAGCTCCGCGCCTTCCTGGACGGCCGCGGCTTCCTGGAGGTGGATACCCCCATCCTGACCCCCTTCGAGATCGGTGCAGCCGCCCGCCCCTTCTATACCCATCACAACACCCTGGATATGGACATGGTGCTGCGCATTGAGACGGAGCTTTACCTGAAGCGGCTCATTGTCGGCGGCATGGAGCGGGTGTACGAGGTGGGGCGCATTTTCCGCAACGAAGGCATGGACCCCAAGCACAACCCGGAGTTCACCACCATTGAGCTGTACCAGGCCTACATCGACTTTCACGGCATGATGGATTTGGTGGAGGACATGATGAAGACCGTGGCGCAGAACGTCTGCGGCTCCCTGGTGATTCCCTACCAGGGCCAGGAGATCGACCTGGGGCACTGGGAGCGGCTGACCATGATGGAGGCGGTGAAGAAGTACAGCGGCGTGGACTATGCCGACTGGGCAACCGATGAGGACGCCATCGCCTGCGCAAAAGCCCATAACATCGAGTTGCCGGAGCTGCCCACGAAGGGCGCCATTCTGGCGGAGTTCTTTGACGCCTATGTGGAGGACAAGCTGATTCAGCCCACCTTTATCTATGATTACCCGGTGGAAAACAGTCCCCTGGCGAAGCGGAAGCCGGATGACCCCATGTTTACCGAGCGGTTTGAGTACTTCATCAACGCCACCGAGTTCGGCAACGCCTTCTCCGAGCTGAACGACCCCATCGACCAGCGGGGACGCTTTGAAAAGCAGGTCGCCGACCGCAAGGCGCTGGAGCCGGACAGCAAGGCACAGGTGGATTATGACTACATCAACGCCCTGGAGTACGGTATGCCCCCCACAGGCGGTTTGGGCTTCGGCGTGGATCGGCTGGTGATGCTGCTGACGGACAGCGCGAGTATTCGGGATGTGCTGTTGTTCCCGACGATGAAGCCCATCGACCAGTAAAACCACAATATATTGCATAACATTTCAACAAAACTCACTATATATTGTGTTATATCTCTGACGCCATCCCCGCATTGACAGCAATTTGACAGCAAAATTTTGAAGAATGACGCATCGCTGCGAAGCGTTGTATTTCAGATGAAACTGCATAAGGGTCAGGCAAGACCTATGAGCACTTCTTGGAGCAATCTGAGGAGTGCTCTTTTTTCGTCCGGGCAGTCAGCTTCTGTCAGACAGTCAAATCAAAATCAGGAGGATACCACCATGAGCGATAACTACAAACCCATCAAAAGCATGAAGGAGGTTCCCGACCAACTGCGAAAGCTACGGCGGGAGTACATCCGCTATCAGCAGGCAGAGCTGATCTACAGCCTGTCCCATAAGAAGATGCTGGAGCTGGCCAGTGAAGCCGGAGCCATTTACCGCTTTGACAGCACCGTACTCATCAATCGAGCGATTTTCGATACCTATCTGGAGCGGTTTCACGAACCGGCAACCAGGAGTAACAAGGACGGTGATGACGAGTGAGCGGCAACGTGTGGATGTTTTCTGACCAGTTCGACGATGAGGACATGGAATTTATGAAACACGAGTTTGTGACCTACAGCATGGCCTGCGATTACTACTGGCTGGGGCTAAAGCCTGTCACCCGTATGGCGCATGAATGTGGAGCGGTCTATAAAATCGGCAAGAAGGTGCTGATACGGCGGAGCATTTTTGAAACATACCTACGGACGCAGGGAAAGGTTGATGGTGAAAATAATGGCTGAAAGAACCGCATCTGTGAGAATGGAATAGATTATGTGCTTGTTGGAGACTACTACATCCCCGATCTGAAGCTGCCGGAGGAAAAACGCCCCATCGGACGCTGGGGACGGCTGCACCGGGAATACCTGAAGGAGAACCGGCCACTCCTCTACACTGATATGGTGATCTCCGGTAAGATATGGACGTACCTGGCCGACCTGAACGAACAGGCACAGGCAAGGCTGGAGCTTATCATCGAACAGATGAAAGAGGCCGAAGGCGTGACCGAGGACTTGAAGCGCCGTGACCAGATGGGCTGGGTAGGTGCTATGAACAGTATCCGCAACCGGGCAGAGGAAATCATCAAGGCAGAGATAATTGATTTGTAAGACTATGAAAACAGGGGGAGCTGTCTCTTTTGAGGCGGCTTCTTCTGCTTTTCTGGTGAAAAACATCAAAAGTAGCCCTATTGGGGCTACCGAAATAGCCCTACTGGGGCCACTACAAAACTGCAAATGCCTGTTAAAATGGCATATGAAAAGGCGTCCGTGAAGGATAATACAAGCCAGGCGTGAAAGCCGTATGTCTGAAAAGTTATACTGCTGGTACCATTGAAGTAGTACCAGCAGTATCGCTACAGAAAAACGGATATTTGATATAATTGGACTATAGAGGCTTACAGCAATAAACCAATATAGCCAATATAGCCAATATAGCAAGAGCTTCCTTTGGCTTCGAAAAGGCCAAAAGTAGACCTATTGGTGCTACCTGGTAGCACTATCAGTGCCACTACAAGGTCGTACATCCCTGCCATAATGGAATGTAGAAGGCCACCGACCAGGCAAGCGTAGCTAAGAGAATCAATGAAGCCCCCTTCTATGACCTGACAGGCCCTCTCCGGGTATATCGTAGGATAGATATAGCTGGTGCGGGTTCCAGCAAAGACGATCCTGCGAGGATCGGAAAGCGTTCCTGTGAGAGCCTGTAAAGCAAGCACTCCTCGGTGTAGTATTTCATTATCCGGTGTGGCATTGTGTCTGGTGACGACACATATTTGTCTCAATAAGGCAAGTTTTGTGTCTTATTGCGACATCGTAAAAGAGAAACAGCTACGGTAAAGTAAGTATGACGTAGGCAAGCCCCTGCAGGAACAAATCGTTCCGCTTAAATTACGAAAAGCGGAACAAAATGTTCCTAACAAACTGCGCAAGGAACCGCTATACTACGAACATCTAAATGATATTGGGCGTGACCATTGGTCACATTGTGTGCCTAATGGTCTCTATGATTGCTGACACGAGGCGTTTAGAATATGAGTAACAACATCCTATAGCATTGGGACGAGATCATACACATCCACCCGGCGCACCACGCCGGATTGTACACCGAAATCCCGGCGAATTGCGCCATGTTCAGCATCTGTTTCGCAGTTTATAATCACAGCGAACCGGTCGTACAATGCTCTGCTAATTTTGTGCGAGTGGATTTATAATCATCTGGATCAACTGGACGTGACCAGATGAATGCGCTAGATGTCGATTGCGGTATAGACGTGACTGATGGTCACATATGTGACTAAACAGCTCTATAGCAATCATCAAAAAACGTGTCACACTTGACAGCGGGTGTATAACAGAGTC
>JAJQBL010000112.1 GCA_021203325.1 Clostridiales bacterium
TGGCTCTGCGGACAGCATCAGGATGGTGCCCGTCCCGTCCCGGCGGCGGATGGCCACGCCGGGGACAAATTTACCCCCCATGCACCCCCATTGCCGCAGCACCACCATGTGCAACATGAGCCGGGCGCAGCTGAACCGGGTGAACCGGGCGGCGAGGGACCCAGTGACGGAAAAATCGGTGACCATTCCGGGGCATATGACCTATAAAGAGTGGTATGAGAAGTATGTGACGCAACCTGATAAGGATCAACAGGCAAAAGAGAAAGAGCTTGCAAGAACGAAAATCGAGGAATATAATAATCTCATACAAAACCTTGTTCCCATTGATGCAGCAGCGGCCACAGAAACAGCGAAGAACGGAGGCCGACACAAAGGCGTATACCGGGACGCTATGAAAAAGCGGGAAAAATCCCTTGAAAAATCAATAGCTTCCCGTGCCAGTCAGGTACAGGAACATTCCCAGAAAATCCAACTACCGGAAAAATACGACACTGGATGGGGAGACAAGGACGAACGGCAAAAAGAAGGGCTTCTCTCCAAGTGGAACAAAGACATGATGCGCAACGCAGAACAGGCAGAGATTGAAATAACAGTGTGGAAGGAGCGCTTTGACAGTGATTAGCAAAGAAACCATGAGCGATATTGTCTTTGAAATCAAAGAGCAGGCGGATGAGCTGTTAGCGAAAAATCAGCGAGACAGCCAGGACTTTGGACAGCTTCTGGCCTTCGCTGAGACACTGTGCATTATACGGGACGCCTGTCCAGTCGAGGACAGGGCCGAAATTGGCCTTGATTTCGATATAGATGCAAAATATCTGAGCTAAACAGACCTGAGAAGCACGACGTAAGCCGTGCTTTTCTTATGCCCTGATTGTGGTATAAACAGCAAAAGGCGGAGCGCACAGACGCCCCGCCCCGGTTATGCCCAGGTGATTTTCAGTTGCTTCTGGTTTGCCGCGCAGTCGGCAAGGTACAGATTGATCAGCGTTTGATAGGGGATGCCGGAGCTGTCCGCCTGGGCCTTGAAGTAGGCGATGGTGTCGCTGTCGATATTGATGGTGATTTGCTGTTTCAGCTTTTTGGCGTAAGGGTTCTTCTGACCGTTGGAAAAATCATATTCAGCCTTCATCCTGACCACCTTTCCTGATACTGTCTGGATTCTGTTTTTGTTGCCTTCCGTGCGGAAATGAGCCGTATCACAGCTTCAGAAGCGCGATAGCAGTGACAGACCACAAGCAGATTGGCCTTTTTGCTCAGGCCCAAAATGATAAAGCGTTCCTCCTCCTGTGAATGCTCGGGGTCGTCAATCAGCAGCGCCTCTTCATCGTAAAACACGGTTTGCGCCTCTTCAAACGAAACGCTGTGCTTTCGTTTGTTGATGCGGTTTTTGTTTTCATCCCATTCAAACGTCAACCTGTCCATAATTATATTATAATTATTTTATAATGGTTTGTCAACGACATTCCGAAAAAAATCAAATCCGTTGATTGAAGCACCGACCGGTGCTTTTTTCATACCCAACCCACGACGCGTGGCGTCCAAAGCTACGCCTCCGTCTCCGGCGCCAACGAGAGCTGGATGGACAGCCTGGCGGACCGGGTGGCACAGCTCTGACACCGAAACTGAACTGCACTAGAAAATAAGAAAAACTACCCAAATTCCTGAGAATTTAGGTAGTTTCCTGGTCCGAGTGTTGAGATTCGAACTCAAGGCCTCTTGAACCCCATTCTTTACAAAACGCTGAGATTTCAGCGTTTTCTCAGGCTACTACCCCATTTTTACACCATCTTTTAAAATCGGGGGTGTAGTGGGGTAGGACAAAATGTCATTCTGCTTTGTTGAGTTTATCGGCTATGTCTGCCCTTCGGTTCTTGCGAATATGCGTGTAGGTATCCATAGTGACCTCGATTTTACTATGGCCCAAAAGCTGTTGTGCGTCCTTCGGTGCTATCCCGGCCTCATAGCACATGGTAGCAAAGGCGTGGCGGAGCTGATGCGGGGTGACAGACGGTTCCTTCACCAGCTTGGTGACGTTCTTCCGGCCCTCGGTGCGGGTGACTTCCTTCCACTCCCACAGGCCAGCGTCAAGACAGTAGGCCCTCCACTTCGAGCGGTACACCGACTGCGTCAAGGGCCGCTCCCCGCCGAAGATATAGGCGGCCCCCTTCTGCTGGAGGGGAAACAGCTTCGTTGCCAGCCTGTCCAGCAACACCACTTCCCTGTTCCCTGCCTCCGTCTTGGGGGATTTAATCACGGGCTGGTTGCCTGTCTCTGCGTAAGTGACGGACTTGGTGACGTGGATAGTCTTGCCCTTAAAATCCACATCCCGCCACTGTAGGGCCAGCAGCTCCCCACGTCTCAGGCCGGTATATAGCAGCATATAGGCGAACAGGCCAAACTCATCGTCAACGTGCTGCCTGATGGCCTCCAACGCTTCATCCTCCGGGCATTCCCGTGTCCGGCTGCTCAGGCCTTTCGGGACTTTCAGCGTTGCCGCCGGGTTGTCCTGCCTGTCACCTTGTAGGACGGCATACTCAAAGATTTGATTCAGCACAGACAGGTAGATAGCTACGCTGTGGTGGGCGTACATCTGCGCCGCCATGCGCTCCATGGACTTCTGCAAGTCGAGCGGGGTGATGTTCCTGATCGGATAGTCCCCGAACTCATCCAGCGCGCGGAGCAAGGCCGGGTTGTAGCTGACCTGTGTGCCGGCTGCGATTTCGTTCCAGTGCTTTTCTTGCCATGCCGTTGCAACCGCTCGAAAAGGTTGACCGCTATCTTGTTTCACTTGCCATTCGAGCATTTTGCGTTTGGCTTCTTGCTGCGTCTTGCCATAGAACGATTTGCGAACTCTCTTGCCGTTCTCCACAACCGAAACCCGAATCTGAAAAAGCCCGTCTTTTCGCCTTTTTGTCTTTGCTATCGCCATGTTCGCCACCTCCTTGTGGACAGAGTACCACGGGGGGCGGCTTTTTGCAAGTTGTTTTTTTGTGCGTTTTGCGTTTGTGTGCTTCGGCGATTTTCACGAAATTGTTTTTCCCTTTTTCGATTATCTAGAAAAGTTTTGAGCTTTTAGTCAAAACTCTTTAACACAACCGCCGCTCGCCACGATAGCAAAAAAGAACAAATGTTCGTAAATTACCGTTGCAACGCTCAAAACGGGAAGTTGCAACGAAAAATTGTAAAAAATGACTAAACAATTAGTTGACAACTACTTTCACGAACAAAAAATAAGGCTGAGGGGTATTGAAAATCCACATTGCTGTCGGCTATAATTAAGACAACTTAGCGAAAGGAGGCCAAAGTTATGGCCGATACCAACATGAACGCTCCCTTTCTGAGCATTTCAGACACCTGCAAGGTCACGGGCCTGTCGCAGTACGCAATTCGCAAGGGTTGCGTTGAGGGTACGATTCCCCACATCAAGAGCGGTCGGACGTATCTGATTGACGTTTCCGCCCTTTTGGAGCAGCTGCATGAGAAGGCAAGGAGCAATGCCGCTCGGTGACAAAAAAAGAAGCCTCCCCGTTCGCCAACGGGGAGGCTCAAAGGAGGAAATGCACATGGTAGCAAAATCCTGTAGCACTGATATTGTAACATTGTCAACAAAAAAAGTCAATGACGCCGTTGATGCTGCACGGGCCCACGCTGACAGCACCACCACGGGGGGGCGGCTACACTGAGGCCACCACAGAAGGCCACAGCAGCGCAAACAGAGGCCAGCACGAGCGGCTGGATGATGACGATTCGCCCGAACGGAACGTTAGCCGGATTGCTCCACCCGGAAAGAGGCGGTTCCTTCATCCTGATAGGAGGGGTGTGAATCATGGCTGAAAAGCGAATGTTTACAAAGGCTATTGTCAATTCCGCGCGATTCCTGCGAATGCCGCCTTCCTCCCGGCTGCTCTATTATGACCTCGGCATGGCTGCGGACGATGATGGATTCTGTGAAGCCTTTACTGTTATGCAGACAACCGGAGCAACGGAGGATGATCTAAATCCGCTCGTAGACAGAAAGCTCGTCGTTATCCTAAACGATGACCTTGTCGTTTACATTGTGGACTGGAAGAGGAACAACTATATCCAGAAAGACCGGTACCACGAAAGCATTTACCACAGCTGGCTTGAACAGCTGGAGGCTGCTTCGGTGCTGGATACAACTTGTATACAACCTGTATCCAAATTGGATACGCAGATTAGATCAGAGAAGTCTAGTACAGGGTTAGTAAAGGGGAGAACAGTAACAGTGCAGGAAAGGGGTGCAGGGGGAAACCCACAAGCAGCTCCTTCATCCGCTGAAAGAGATGGAAAAACTGCACGTGGACAGTTTGAAAATGTTTGGCTCTCTTGGGGTGAATATGCCGCGCTCACTCTTTGCTACGATGGCGAGGAACAGGCGCAACGGGCTATTAAAGCACTATCAATCTACAAGCACGATACGGGCAAGGAGTACAGTTCGGACTATCAAGCACTGAAAGATATGGTTTCTGGGCAGCTGCCTTAGAGGCTCCCAGAGCGGCTTTTCACGGCGAAGGCATAAAATTTCACACCTTCGCCGTGTTTCGCCGTTGTGAAGCGTTGCAACGGCCTCAGGGTGAATGGTGTTTGCTTCTCAGTCTGTGGAGATGCTACAATGGGCGGTGAGGTGGTGCGAATGATGATGAAGGAGCTGTCCAAATATCAGGACACCATGCGACAGGTCGAGCGGGACAGGGGGATTCTTGAAAACCTCAGGAGCAGAGCGTCCCCCGCCTCCCCGGCGTTGACCGGCATGCCTCACGGTAACGATGTAAGCGACAAAACCGCAGCCCTTGGCGTTGAGTGCGCCGCCATGGAGGAGAGGATTAAACAGCTTCGTGAACAGGCTGAGCAGGAGCACAAGGCGTTGGAGCAGTTCATAGCTACGATTTCAGACGAGCGGGTGGCGGTGGCGGTGTCGTTGAGGTTCGTCCATGGAATGAGCTGGAAAGAGGCGGGGGAGCTGTTGAATTTTTGGGATGCCTCCGGGTGTCGTAAGATGGTTAGTCGATATTTAGCACATGGTAACTAACCGTAACTGTACTTGCGGTTTTGACCCGGGGAAATAGCAAGTACAGTTTTTTTCACAAAATAACTCGAAACAGTTCAAACCAAAAAAAACAGCTTTATTTTTCGTTGAGATATGAGGGGTTTTTCCTCCATCGAGCGGGTGCAGAAAATGACCTCTTTGGAGGGTGCAGGATGGCGCATTTTTGACCCCTATATTGCACCCGGTTGCACCTTCGAGTGTGACGCCGTACACGGCCCTCAGAGCGGCTTTTATGGTCGGCTGGTAGTTACACCTCCTGCGGCGTTTCTCCGCTCAGACGCAAGCAGGACGGGGCGTTCTGGACCTCAGAATCAAAAATAGGCGGTACCCCCTCCCCTCCCCTTCTCTGTTCACGGACAGAAACGCCCCCACAGGCTCCAAAACGGGCTGAGGGGGCGTTTTAATGCGCTATGGGCCCTTGGTACCGTTTGCAAAACAAACGGCGTTTCGGGGTCGGCAAACGGCGGGGAGGGGGTCTGCAAACGGCAAAACGCTGTCGGCAAACGCTCACAGGGCTGTCGGAAAACGCCTCAGGGGAAGGGGAGGCCAGGCAGGAAAAGGGGGCGGGTTTCCCCGTCCCCCTGTGGATTAGGCTTTGCCGTTGATTTCCTCCATCATCTTCACCCCAAAGGAAATGCCGTTGCAGAAGGCTTCCTCACGGGCGGCTTCCAGCGCTGCGTCCAGCAAGTCAATAAGCTGGTCGGTAACGTCCTGCGATACGTCCAGCGATTCGATCAGGGTGGACACGTCCTCATAAGCACAGTGGGCCTTGTCGGTGCGCTTGTAAATCTTGGTGAGGGGGTCGGTCTGTACCGGGTCGAATACGGAATAGGCGATAGCTTCTAAAATCTTATTCATGGTCTTTTACTCCTTTTCTGTCGTGGTGTTCTGCTGGGCCTCCATGGCCTGCACAAGTTCAAGGCAGCTTCTCAGCTGCTCAGGGTTGAAGCGGCGAAGCTGCTCCAAAATCTGCCGGTCGAGTTCATCGAGTTCAATCTTGCTCATGGTCAATTCCTTTCTTGACGGCGGGGCGGCTGCATGGTAGAATATTTGCAACCGCCCCCTGTGGGTGGTTCTACTCCCCCTTGCGTGTTTGGTTTCCGGCCTCACGTAAGGGGGCTTCTTTACGCCATGTTCGCCACGACAAAGCGGCGAGAGATGGTGGTCTTGGTGAACTGCCGGGCCACGTCCGGCAACGCCTTCTTGATGGCTGCGGTGTCCAGTCTGGAGGTCTTGACCGGCTTCCATGTGATGCGGTACTCCCCAGCCTGTACGGCCTCGGTGCTGCCCATGTAAGCCTTGATTTCGTCCTTGAGGGCTTCGGCCTCAGCTTCGGCCTCCTCAATCAGGGCTTGGAGCTGTCTCAGCTCACGGGCTTTCTGTTCCAGTTCGTTGGTACTCATGTTTTACCTTCCTTTCTGCGTTATGTTTTGGACTTCCCCATGATGTCCTTTCCTACCAGCGTCCCCGGTGCTTGGTGCTGCCGGGGCGAGACGCGGTGTGTGGTATCCAACCGGGCGGCGCTGGTGTGTAAGTCTCCACAGAAGCGATGCTTGGTGCTTGCCGGTTCCTGTCCCCGGTGTCTGGCATCCAACCGCTCCGTACTGTGGTTCTGGGCTTCCCCTCCTGACAATGATAGTATAGCATATCGTTAGCGATATGTCTATTGGCATTTCCTACAAAGATAACGATATATTTTTGTGTATTATGTCTATTGATAACGGTAGACTTCTGTGTTATACTGTAAGCATAATGGAAGAGGTGCCGGGATTTTTCCGGCCCCCTGTGGAGGTGAAAGCAATGCCAGTATCGAAGGCACAGCAGAAAGCTGTGGCAAAATACGAAAGCAAGGTATACGACAAAACGCTGATACGGATGCCGAAGGGGACGCTTGCCAGAGTAAAGGCCCACGCAACCGAGCGGGGCGAAAGCGTCAACGCCTTTGTCAACCGGGCCATAGCGGAGGCTATGGAGCGGGACGGGGAAGGAGGCTCAGATCATGCCTGAAATATCTCTTTTTCACGGTATACGCATAACCATGTACTACAACGACCACAACCCGCCGCATTTTCATGCAGAGTATGCAGGACACAAGGCGTTGGTGGACGTTCTGAGCGGCTGTGTGATACGGGGTTCCCTTCCCGCTCGACAGTTGAAACTTGTGCTTGCATGGAACGAACTGCACAGGGATGAACTTATGCAGAATTGGGAGCTTGCCAGAGATGAAAAGCCCCTGAATCCTGTTTCCCCGCTCTAGGAGGTGCTATAGTGGATTCTTACTTTCCCGCTGTGGTGCAGGCCGTTCCCGGCGAAGGCCGGACGGTGTACGCCTATTTCTCCGATGGCAGCATCCGGCGCTATGATATGCAGCCCCATATTGACCGGGGCGGCGTGTTTGCGCCGCTGGCAGACGAAGCGTTTTTTACCGAGCGGCTCACCGTCCTGAATGATACAATCGCGTGGGACGTGTCCGGCCACTTCGACCCTACCGCCTGCATTGATATTGACCCTTTCACCGTTTACCAGTCGGAGGCCGTTGCTGACCCGCTGGAGGCCGTGTCATGAATCCGGCGTATACAACCGCATAGCAGCAAAGAAGGGGGAGTGCAGACAAAGCACTCCCCCTTGTTTTATCCCTGTATACGCCTACACCCCTCTACCCCATTTTTACCCCATTTATCCTGCTATTCCTTGCTAGGTTATGCTAGGATTTGCTAGATGGGCGGGTTTCGATTCTTGAACGATTGACCGCCAAAAGTGGCATAAACAAAAGAAAAACACGCTGAAACTTTAAGTTTCAACGTGTTTTCTTTGGTCCGAGTGTTGAGATTCGAACTCAAGGCCTCTTGAACCCCATTCAAGCGCGATACCAAACTTCGCCACACCCGGATGTGTCGTTCCCGACAGCCAAATTATAATAGCACACTCCGACAGAAAATGCAAGCCCCAATTTTACATTTTCAGGAATTTTTTTCTGGGTGGGCAGGGGCGTCCTTTTTCCGGAGCCGTCCGTTGATGAACTTCGCCCCCAGGTTGTACAGCACGGCAAACACCGGCACCCCTAGAATCATGCCGGCAAACCCGAACAGATCCCCGCCGATGACGATGGCGAACAGCGTCCACATGGTGGACAGCCCTACCGTGTTCCCCAAAATCTTGGGGCCGATGACATGGCCGTCCAGCTGCTGAATGATCAGCACCAGAATCGCGTACAGGGGAACGCTCCCCGGCGAGGCCAGCAGCAAAATCACCCCGCCGATGATGCCGCCGATGATGGGCCCCACCACCGGCACAATGTTGGTCACACCGATCAGCACGCTGATCAGCGGCGTGAAGGGGATGCGCAGCAGGCCCAGCACCACCGCGCTGAGCAGGCCGATCACCGTGCTGTCCAGAATTTTCCCCGCCAGGAAGCTGGTCAGCATCCGGTCAGACAGCACGTAAAGCCGCCGCAGCCAGCTCCTGGCCTCGTCCGGCAGCAGGGCGCGGCACACCTTTCGCAGCTGGCGCACCATCTGCTCCTTCTCCAGCAGGATGTAGATGGCCGCCACCACCGCCGTGATGATCGTCACCAGGCCGTTGCCGATGGCCATGCCATAGGCGAACAGGTTGCCGGAATAGTTTTCCAGCAGTGTGAGAATCTCATTCCAGACGGTCTCCCAGTCGGAGAACAGGGTGTCCACAATGGTTTCATCTATCGTGATTTCCACCGGCAGCTGCGCCAGCAGGCCCTCCAGATTGGCCAGGTAGGCAGGGACGTTTTCCAGAAAGCTCTCCGCGCTGAGCCTGAGCTGGGGCACCACCATGGAGATCAGCAGCCAGATCACCAGCACCACCCCGACCAGCACCGCCGCCACCGACAGCCCCCGATTCTTCAGCCACCGCTCCTCCAGCACCCGGGTGGGGATGTCCAGCAGCCAGGCCAGGGCGATGCCCACCAGGAAGGGAAACAGGACGTCCAGCACCGCCTTGCCCAGCCGGGCAACCCAGGACAAATGCTCCAGCACCTCGTAAAAGGTCACCCCAACGATGACCACCAGCAGCCAGGGCGCCACCTGCTCCAGCAGCTTTTTCATCCGATTCAAGGAAATCGCCTCCCATTCGACAAATCAACTTCATTATAACACATATGGAAATAAAATGATGACCGAATTGTAAACCATTTCACCGGCTGTGTTACGGTTTCTTTGGAATTGTTTTTGAAAAAAAGGTGTTTCCCCATTGCAAGGACGGCAAAAATCCGCTAAAATAGAGGGGTATCTTTGATTATTCCAGGAGGAATCATGATGAATGTGACAGGTAAGAGCTTCCTCAAGCTGCTGGATTTCACCCAGGAGGAGATTCAGGGCTTCCTGACCCTGGCCGCTGAGCTGAAGGCCCGGAAGAAGGCCGGCGTCCCCCACCGCATCCACGAGGGGAAGAATATCGCGCTGATTTTTGAAAAGACGTCCACCCGCACCCGCTGCGCCTTTGAGGTGGCCGCCCGGGACCTGGGGATGGGGGTCACCTATCTGGACCCCTCCGGCTCCCAGATCGGAAAAAAGGAATCCATCGCTGACACCGCCCGGGTGCTGGGCCGGATGTTTGACGGCATCGAGTACCGGGGCTTTGGACAGGAAGTGGTGGAGGAGCTGGCCCGTTACGCAGGCGTCCCCGTCTGGAACGGCCTGACCAACGAGTTCCACCCCACCCAGATTCTGGCGGACTTCCTGACGATTCAGGAGCATTTCGGCCGCCTGAAGGGCATCCGCCTGGTCTATCTGGGGGACGCCCGGTACAATATGGGCAACTCCCTGATGGTGGGCTGCGCCAAGATGGGGATGCACTTCACCGCCTGCGCCCCGGAGGCGTACTTCCCCGACCCCGCCCTCATCGCCCAGTGCCAGGCCATCGCCGCTGAGACCGGGGCTACCTTGGACTTTTCCACCGACCCCATGGCCGCCACAAAGGGGGCGGATGTGCTGTACACCGACGTGTGGGTCTCCATGGGGGAGCCGGTGGAGGTGTGGGAGCAGCGCATTCACGACCTGGCCCCCTATCAGGTGAACCGGGCCATCATGGAGAACGCCGGGGCACAGGCCCGGTTCATGCACTGTCTCCCCGCCTTCCACGACCACAAGACCACCATCGGCAAAGAGATGGGCTTGCGCTTTGGGCGGGACGCCATGGAGGTCAGCGACGAGGTGTTTGAAGGCCCCCAGTCCATCGTCTTTGACGAGGCGGAGAACCGGATGCACACCATCAAGGCGGTCATGGCGGCCACGCTGTAACGCCGCCCGACAAAAAGACGCCTGCTTTCCACCACCATACCGGTTCGGGAAACAGACGTCTTTTCGCTTTGTTACGCCAGCGCCGCGTCGATCAGTTCGGTGAAGCTGTCCTTGGGGCGGACGCCCACCAGCTTGCCCACCTCTTCGCCGTTTTCAAACAGCATGACGGTGGGGATGCTCATAATGCCGTAGCGGGTGGCGAGGCCCATCTCCTCATCGATGTCCACCTTGCCCACGGTGACCCTGCCGTCATAGTCCTCCGCCAGTTCCTCGATCACCGGGGCCAGCATCCGGCAGGGGCCGCACCAGGTGGCCCAGAAGTCCACCAGCACAAGGCCCTTTTGGGCCAGGGCCGCGTCAAAGGTTTCCTGGGTGAAGTGAATTAAATTTGCCATTTCTGTTTCCTACCTTTCTGTATTCAGAGGCTCCTTAACGCCTCCGCGTCCTCTGCGGCGGCCAGGGCGGCCACCTGCCCCTCTCCCACCGCCTTGGCGATCTGGAAGGGCCTGCCGGTGCAGTCCCCGGCGGCGTAGACCCGGGGCAGATTGGTGCGGCCGCTGCGGTCAACGGCGATATAGCCGTCCGTGAAGGCCAGCCCCGGCAGCAGGTCGCCGGGGGCCACGGCGCTGCGCAGCAGGAACACCCCTTCGCAGGGGAGCCGCGCGCCGTCCGCCAGCACCGCCTCCACTCGCTCTGTCCCTTCGATTTCCAGCCGCCCGGCCCGGACAAAGGGGATGTGCTCCGGCAGGCTCTCCGGCCGACTGGCGGCCACATAGGTCACCTGGCAGCCAATGGAGGACAGCCAGGCCGCCTCCTGGGGGGCGTCCGGGCTTCTGCCGATGACCACCACGCTGCGCCGCCGGTACAGCATCCCGTCGCAGATGGCGCAGTAGCTGACGCCGCGGCCCAGCAGCCGCTCCTCGCCGGGGATGTGCTGCACCGGGGTGACGCCGGAGGTGACGATCAGGGCCCGGCCCTCCACCACGTTCTGGCCCACGGTCAGGCACCAGCTTTTGCCCATATCCAGGGCGGACAGCACCTTACCGGTGAGAAACTCCGTCCCCATGGCCTCCGCGTGGTTTTGCAGCCTGTCCAGCAGCTCCGCCCCGGTGACGCCGGGGAGGCCGGGGTAATTGTCGATCCGCTCCGCCTTCGCCAGGGGGCTGGATGACGGCGGGTTGGACACCACCAGCACCCTCAGGTTCCGGGAGCAGCCCGCAATGGCGGCGGCCAGCCCCGCCGGGCCGCTACCGATGATGAGTAAATCGTACAGAGGAATCCCTCCTGTCTTTCTGTCTCTGGATACATTATAATACAGCGCGGGAAAAGCTGCAAGGGGTTTCTGTGACCGGGCGGGGAAATCAGGCGTTCGGTCCCCGGCCTTTACGCGCTGGCCGTCCCATCATCCTTCATACTCAAATCCTTCATCCCGGCACCACCGAATGGCGATTTGCCGATAGGCTTCATCCCGGTAATCGTACCACTGCTGTTCCATGCCATAGTGGGAAAGGATATTCCGGAACCTGCGGAACGCGCCCCTGCCGCGAATGGCGCTGGCCAGCTGATTCTGTAGTGCCCCCGCAGGCAGGTCGTCCACAAAGTCCCGCATGATGCCGTATTCGTGGATGTCAAATTTCGTCGGGAGGCGGTAGAAGCGGTTTCCCGATGAGTCGATCAGCGCCTCCAGCTCCTCATAGGATTCTCCGGTCATGAGAGGGTCTCCCACCCACACGGTTTCGCCGGTCAGGGTATCATAGAATCCTGTCCAGTCGTCATCTGCCTGTTCTATGGCGTCAATCACCTCTTGCAGTTTGATCTTCATGACTTGCCTCCTCCAAAATCGCCTGGGCCTTTTTCAGTACGTTGGCGGAATAGTGGTCGCCGTCCTCGATTCTGGCCTGAATCGCGTCCACGCAGACCTGCGCCAGCAGCCGCCGCTCAATGCCCATTTTGTCAAGCTCCTCCGGGCAGTATTGCAGCATCCGGAGCGCCGCGTCCGGATAGGAATAGATGTCCTCCGAATCCAGGGCCAGGCGAAAGGCCCGCCGGTACAGTGCGTTGGACTGCGCCAAATCCGGCTCCGACGCGTCGAACCGGTACAAATCCCCCAGCTTGTAGGTCGCCGCAATGTCCCCGCTCATGGCGGCCTGGGCCCAGCACTTTTTTGCCATCTCCCTGTCCACCGGGACGCTGCGCCCGTAGTAATAGCAGTAGCCCAGGTTGCTGAGGGCAATCACGCTGCCCAGCTCCGCCGCCTTCCAGTACAGGCGAACCGCCGTCTCGTAGTCGCCCTGCTGATAGGCGTCCGCCCCGGCGTCCAGATACGCCATGCCCTGTTCCTCCTGTCCGGCCTCCGGGTACGCCGGGTTTGGTTCCTTCTTCTCCGGGTTGTCCATATGTTTTGCCTCCTGTAAGCGCTGTGCCGGGCCAAATGCCCCACTGTGGCCCGGACAGCCTTTTGTCTTTTTTATCATACCCCATCGGGCGTCAGATTGCAATGTTTTGTCAGTGCCAATTCGGAGCAGGGAAGCCCCTCCCTTGACAGAAACAGCCATATTTGTTAAAATGAACGAACAAATAACGGGACAGGAGGGAATCCCCATGCTTTTGAGCCTTTCTTATCTGTACAGCAGCAGCTACAGCCGCCTCTGCATCGTGCGCTTTGACCTGGAGCATACGAAAGCCCCGGAGACATCCACCGCGTTTCTGCTGGCGGAGGAGTACATCGACGGCCTGATGGATGCCATCCGTCAGGGCACCTTGCAGGACTTCCGCAGGGCGCTTCTGGAACCGGATATGCTGATGCTGGACGGTGTGGACGTGGCGCTGGAGGGGAAGGACGCCACACAGCAGGAGCTTTACTACCTCCTGCGCAAGCGGCATGAATTGAAGCGCTACACCGTTTTGTTGGCCTGTGTCAGCCCCGACCGGCTGGCGCAGCGCGCTTTTCTCCCGCAGCTGGTGGCCCTCATCCGGGACAGCCAGGTGGAGTGTCTGGATGAGGCTGCGGACGGTGGGGCAGGGGATGCCCGGTGAAGGGAAGGGGGACGCTCTGTGTACTATTGCTGCTCAGACCTCCACGGCTGTTATGACCGGTATCGGCAGCTGCTGGCAGAGATCGACCTGCGGGACGAGGACACCCTCTTTGTCCTGGGGGACGTGGTGGACCGGGGGCCGCAGACCATGGAGCTGCTCCTGGACATGATGGAGCGCTTCAATGTCATCCCCATCCTGGGCAATCACGAGTATATGGCGATTCAGGTGCTGGGGGGCCTCCTGAAAGAGGTGACGGAGGAGAACCTGCCGGGCTTTGGCGACACGGTAGAGCAGCTGTCCCACTGGGTCAACGACGGCGGCAGGGAGACCCTGACGGCCTTTCAGCGGCTGGACCGGGAGCAGCAGGACGCCGTGCTGGACTACCTGACGGAGTTCTCCCTCTACGAGGAGCTGGAGGTGGGCGGCAGGTCCTTCGTGCTGGTCCACGCCGGGCTGATGCATTTTTCCGAAGGGCGTCCTCTGGAGGATTACGCACCCCACGAGCTGATTTTTGAACAGGCCGACTATGGCCGCCGGTACTTCTCCCGCCGGACGCTGGTGACCGGGCACACCCCCACCCGGCTGATCGGAGAAAACCCCCGGCCGGACCGCATCTATCGGAACCTGGGCCACATCGCGCTGGACTGCGGCCGTGTCTACGGCGGACTGCTGGGGGCGATCTGCCTGGACACGGGGGAGGAATTTTATGTGTGAGGGTTGGGGCCGGTTTTTCGGATGAAAATGGAGTGACAAGGAAGAAGCCTTGACACCAATACAGCCTGACCGATGACAGAAAAAGGCGGCGGAGCGGGGCGAAGGCCCGGCCCTGCCGCCTTCCATTCTGCGGCCGGCACAGGGAAACTAAAATTCGTTTTCACATAAAAACCAAAATATTCCAATTACTGAAATAAATTGTGAGAACGCCAAACTGATAGCTATTATAAGCAGTTCTTACGCCGAAATACGCCGCCGTCCCCCTGCAACCGGGCGAAATTGTAAACGAAATGTAAAGCATTTGCGGGACGCCTTCCTTTTTCCGCTTCCGCGCTGTATAATGATTCCGGTTCCGGGGCTGCGCCCGCCGGACATGGCGCAGGCCGGAGCGGAAAGGGAAGGGTTCAAAATGAAACGAAAAACCATTGCAGCATCCCTGCTGCTCCTCATGACGGCCTTCGCCCTGGGCCTGACCGGCTGCGCCTCCGACAGCCAGACGTCCGGGGAGACGGAACTCTACTTCAACGGCCGCCAGGTCACGCTGACGGAGGACGGGGCCATCGACCTCGACCTGCTGAGCGTGGAAAACGGCATTACCGTCACCGCCTCCAAAGGGGGGAGCGAGACCATCACCGTGAACGGCACCGAGCTGGAGGACTCCCTGTTCCTGGACATCACCGCCATCACCCGGGATGAGACCGTTGAAATTACCATCACCGGCGGCGACAGCGCAGGCGCCTACACCGTCAACCTGATGCCCTCTGCCTTTGGGGACTACACCACAACGGGGGAGTCCCAGACCGCCGGCGACTTTTACCTCTCCACCTACGATGAAGATGTCAACTATATCTTCAAGCTGGACAACTCCGGCAACCTGATTTTTTACAAGGAGACCGGGGACAACGCCCTGGATTTCCGCAAGGTGTATAACAGCGACGGAGAGGTGCGGTACACCTATCTCCAATATCTGGAAAACTCCTTCTGCGGCATCTCCGGCATCAATCCGGGCTGCGTGGTGGTGATGGATGAGGATTACAACGTCATTGACGAGCTGTATTATCAGACCTCCGACGGGGAGGAGCGCATGATCGACCCCCACGGCTTTATTTACCTTGACGACGGGCATTACATTCTGACCTCCTATGAGGATGTGGTGGTGGAGGACATCCCGGAGGATTTGATGGCGGACGGCGACAGCGCCTATCTGGCGGTGCTGTATGTCCAGGAGGTTCAGGACGGCGAGGTGCTGTGGGAGTTTTGCAGCCAGGACTATGAGGAATTTCTGTACGCCACGACAGAGGTGACCTGGTCGGAGTCCAACGAGGAGTGCTACGACTATATGCACTTCAACTCCATGTACATTGATAACGACGACAATCTGCTGATTTCCTGCCGGAACATCAACTCCATCCTCAAGGTGAGCCGGGAGACCGGGGAACTGCTCTGGATTCTCGGCGGGTCGGAGGACCAGTTCGGGCTGACGGAGGACCAGCTCTTCTCCAAGCAGCACTCCATCATTGTGACGGCGGACGGCAGCTATATGATCTTCAACAACGCGAATGACCAGGTGTCGGCCGGGTCTGCCGCGTCCTCCTCCATCGTCCGCTTCACCGTTGACGAGGACGCCATGGAGGTCACCTCCTATGAAAAATACGAAACGGGCTTTTACTCCAACTACATGGGGGCGATCCGGGAGCTGGACAGCGAAGCGGGCATCTACCTCTGGTCCGTGGGCGGAAGCTATACCGGGGCCATCCCGGACTACTCCATGGTGGAGTACAGCGAAACGGAGGGGATTCTGTTCACCTTCCGCTTCGATGAGGGCTATTGCAGGCTGTACTGCGCCAACAAATGTGAGTAACGGGCGGCGCGACCGTCCCCGCCCGGCAGGATAACGGGGCACAAAAAAACAATGCAAGAAAAAAAGGCTCCTGACACATCCTTGTGCAGGGGCCTTTTTTGACAGCCAAACCATATGGGAAGAAGGCCGCCAAATTTCATAAAAATTTAATTGCCTTTTCCAGTTGTTTCCTGTAAACTAAAAGAGAAAGAACGGCGTTGCCGCCCCCGGCAGGGGGCAGCACCAAGGTCTATGGAGGTTCCTATGAATACCAATAAACTGAAACTGATCGGGAAAATCGTTGGCGTCAGCCTCGCCATTGCGGGCCTGCTGTGCTGCCTCCTCAAACTGTGCGGACGGTTCAATCACCTCTGCCTGGAGATTGTGGAGGATGAGGACAACGATTTGGGCTATTACACCATGTGACGGGAACAGGGGGTGATTTCCTTGAAAAGCAGGAAGCTGCGGCTCGTCCTTTTGCCGGCTGCGGCGGTGTTGCTGGAGCTGCTGCCCTACGGCGCGGTGCTGAACTTCGGCGTCCAGGCTGAGGACGGCAGCATCGAAACGATTCAGAGAACCTACTCCTATTTCAGCCTGACCCCCTTTGGATACGCTTTGTTTGGCCCGCTGCTGACGGCCATACTCTCCTGCCTGCTGGTGGCGCTGGGCGTGTTGTATTTGTGGAGAGGGAAGGGGAAGGCGGCGCTCAAGGGGCTGTCCGTCATTGCCGTCCTGCTCTCCCTGTCCCCGCTTCTGTACGGGGTAACCTATTTCAGCGCCCTGGGGGCTGTCATTTCCGCCCTGCTGCTGGCAGAGGCGGTGCTGGCCTGCCTTCCAAAGCGGCCCTGAACCCGATTTGCGCAAAAAGAAACAGCATCCGCGCCGGGATACCGGAGCGGATGCTGTGTTTTCTTTTGCCTTTTAGCGGACGGAGTAGTTGGGGGCTTCCTTAGTGATGGAGATGTCGTGGGGATGGGATTCCTTCAGACCGGCGGAGGTGATGCGGACGAACTGGCCCTTGCTCTGCAATTCCGGAATGTTGGGGGCGCCGCAGTAGCCCATGCCGGAGCGGATGCCGCCCAGCATCTGGAAGATGGTGTCGGACAGGGTTCCCTTGTAGGGGACACGGCCCTCCACGCCCTCCGGCACCAGCTTGCGCTGTCCGGCCTGGAAGTAGCGGTCCTTGGAGCCGTTGTTCATGGCGGCGATGGAGCCCATGCCGCGGTAAGTCTTGAAGGAGCGGCCCTGATAGATTTCGATTTCGCCGGGGGCCTCCTCACAGCCTGCCAGCAGAGAGCCCAGCATGACCACGTTGCCGCCGGCGGCCAGGGCCTTCACGATGTCGCCGGAGTACTGGATGCCGCCGTCGGCGATGATGGGCACGCCGTATTTGGCGGCGACGCAGGCCGCGTCATAGACCGCCGTGATCTGAGGCACGCCGATACCGGCCACCACACGGGTGGTGCAGATGGAGCCGGGGCCGATGCCTACCTTCACGCAGTCCGCACCGGCCTTGATGAGGTCCTCGCAGCCTGCGGCGGTGGCCACGTTGCCTGCGATCAGCTGCACATCGGGGTACAGGGCCTTGATGCGCTCCACATTGCGGATGATGTTGCGGGAGTGGCCGTGGGCGGAGTCCAGGCACAGCACGTCGGCCCCTGCCTCCACCAGGGCGGCCACCCGGTCCAGCACGTCGGCGGTGACGCCGATGGCGGCGCCGCAGAGCAGGCGGCCCTTGTCGTCCCGGGCGGCGTTGGGGTAGGCCACGGCCTTCTCGATGTCCTTGATGGTGATGAGGCCCTTGAGATAGCCCTCCTCATCCACGATGGGGAGCTTCTCAATCTTGTATTTGCACAGGATGGCCTTGGCCTCGTCCAGGGTGATGCCTTCCCGGGCGGTGATCAGGTTGTCCTTGGTCATGATTTCGGTGATGAGCTTGTTGGGGTCGGTCTCAAACTTCATATCACGGTTGGTGATGATGCCGATGAGCTTGCCGTCCTTCTCGCAGATGGGGACGCCGGAGATGTGATACTTGGCGCAGAGCTCGTCCGCCTCGCCCAAGGTGTGGCCGGGGGACAGCCAGAAGGGGTTGGTGATGACGCCGTTCTCAGACCGCTTCACCATGTCCACCTGCTCGGCCTGGGCCTCAATGGACATATTCTTGTGAATGATGCCGATGCCGCCCTCACGGGCCATGGCGATGGCCATGCGGTATTCCGTTACCGTGTCCATAGCGGCGCTCATGATGGGGATATTCAGGCGAATCTTGCCCGTCAGCTGGGTGTGCAGGTCGATGTCGGAGGGGAGAACATTGCTCTCCGCCGGAATCAGCAGCACGTCGTCGAAGGTCAGCCCCTCCTTCACAAACTTCTCGGATGGATTGGTGTTAATCATGTCAGCATCTCCTTCAGTTGATTATCACAGAACGTATCGGTAAACGCCGGGGAACCGTCCCCAACCGGGGTCACAGGTTATCTGCCGCGAATCAGCAGGGTCTGCTTACAGCAGAGGTCGCTCAGGTCGTCCATGGTGGCGGCGGGCAGGTGGAGGGCGCTGCCGCAGCTGCCGCAAACCACCTCGATGGCGGAGTAGTGGAGCTTCAGCTGCCAATCCCTGCTGCCGCAGGTGCAGGAGATGCCGCCCCGCTGGGCGATGTCCTTCAGCTCGTCCAGCATCTCCGTCATGACCACCTCGTTCAGGAAGGAGCCCTGGGCGTCTTTGGCCTCCTCCAGCTGGTCCGTGCGGGCCTCCAGCCGGGTCAGGGCCTGGTAGACGACGCCCTCCTCCCCCACATAGCAGCAGTCCAGCCCCGTTTTTCTGCAGGAAAAGGCCATGCCCCGGCGGGTGCGGAGGTCCCTGGCGGAGCAGTAAACCGTGTGGTTGCTGCCGCAGACCACACAGGGGGCGTTCAGCTTGAACTGGTCGCCGGTATACTCGATGATGAGCCGGGAGCCGCCGCAGGGACAGGGGATCACCACGGGGGCGGAAGTCAGCGTAAACAGATCCTTGTCCACCACAACGCTGTTGTGGCACTTGGGGCAGATATAACCGATGGTGCGGCGTTCCTCCAAATCCATGACAGATGCGCCTCCTGGCGGGGAAGATATTTTACGTAGTATAGCAGATTGCGCCGGGAAAAACAAGAGCAGACGGCGACAAACAAAACCGGGGATTTCTCCCCAACTTTGGCGTTTTTTGATAATGCACTTTGGGGCACTGAGGATTTTTCCGGCCCTCCGGCGGATAAATTTTCTGGCATTGCAAACACTAGGCGGGAAAGAACAGAAGGGTCGTGAGAACCGTTGGAAACCAAGAAGAAAGGAACCCAGACCTTTGCCCTGGCCAGTTCCCCCAGTCTGGCGGGCTTTGCCAGCGTGGCGGGGAAGAAGGAGGGGCAGGGGCCCCTGCGGGAGAGCTTTGACCTCATCGAGCAGGACACCACCTTCGGGGAATCCACCTGGGAGAAGGCGGAGAGCGCCATGCAGCAGCTGGCGCTGGAGAAGGCGCTGGAGAAGGCGAAGCAGCCCATGTCCGCCATGGACCTCCTCTTTGCGGGGGACCTGCTGAATCAGTGCATCGCCGCGGGCTACTCCGCCCGGAAGGCGGCGCGGCCCTTTTTCGGGCTGTACGGGGCCTGCTCCACCATGGGGGAGGCCCTGGCCCTGGCGGCCATGGCGCTGGACGGCGGCTTTGGGGAGTGGGCGGCGGCGGTGGCGTCCTCCCACTTCTGCTCTGCCGAGCGGCAGTACCGCACCCCGCTGGAGTACGGCGGCCAGCGCACCCCCACCGCCCAGTGGACGGCCACCGCCGCCGGGGCGGCAGTGCTGGCCAGGGCAGGGGAGGGGCCCTATCTCACCCATGTGACGGTGGGGAAAATCAACGATATGGGGATCAAGGACGCCAACAACATGGGGGCGGCCATGGCCCCCGCCGCCTGCGACACCCTCCTGGCCCACTTTGCCGACACCGGCCGCGCCCCGGAGGATTACGACCTGATTTTGACCGGCGACCTGGGGATGCTGGGGCGGCAGCTCTGCAGGGAACTGCTAAGCCGGGAGGGCATCGACCTGGCCGACCGATACAACGACTGCGGCTGCCTCCTCTACGACGTGGAGGGGCAGGACGTCCACTGCGGGGCCTCCGGCTGCGGCTGCTCCGCCAGCGTCCTGTGTGGCTTTGTCTTAAACGGTATGCGGGCGGGGAAGTGGAACCGGGTGCTGTTCTGCCCCACCGGGGCGCTGCACTCCCCGGTGTCCCTGGCCCAGGGGGAGAGCATCCCCGGCATCTGCCACGCCATCGCCCTTTCCAACACCATCCAGTGAGGTGAATCCTATGGAACTTTTCCTGTCTTTTTTGAAAGCCTTCCTCTGCGGAGGTATCATCTGCCTGATCGGCCAGCTCCTCATCGACAAGACCAGCCTGACCCCGGCCAATATCCTGACCTGCTACGTGGTGGCCGGAGTGATTCTGGGGGCGCTGGGCCTCTATGAACCCCTGGTGAACTGGGCCGGGGCCGGGGCCACAGTGCCCCTCAGCGGCTTTGGCTACAACCTGGCGAAAGGGGTCAGGACGGCAGTGGAGCAGAAGGGCCTCCTGGGGGCCTTCACCGGCGGCGTCACCGCGGCGGCGGGGGGCATCTCGGCGGCGGTCTTTTTCGGCTGGCTGGCGGCGGTGATTTTCAAGCCGGGGGACAAGAGCTGAACAAATCCACCCATTTGACAACTGCGCCGGGAACCGTTATACTTTCCGTGAGAAGGGAAGTGAAGCTATGCGCCGTCTGGACTATCAAATCCCACCCGACTACGGGGGAAAAGAGGTGGGGTGGATTCTGCGCCATGTCCTCCGCCTGTCCAAGACCAAGGTGAAACGGGCGAAGTTCACCCCCGGCGGTCTGCTGCTGGACGGGCAGGCCGTCCGCTCCAACCAGCCGGTCACGGCGGGGCAGCTGTTGCAGGTCGCCATTCCGGAGCAGGAGGACAGCGCCATCGTCCCCACCCCCGGCCCGGTGGACATCCGCTATGAGGACGACTGGCTGCTGGTGGCGGAGAAGCCCGCCGGGCTCAGCGTCCACCCCGGCCCGGGGCACTACACCGACACCCTGGGCAACTACCTGACCTGGCACTACCGGCAGCAGGGCCAGCCCTTTGTGCTGCGGCTGGTGAACCGGCTGGACAAGGGCACCTCCGGCCTGTTGGTGGCGGCAAAGAGCGCGGCTGTCCAGGAGGCACTGATGCGCCAGCTCCACACGGAGGGGTTTCGCCGTCAGTACCTGGCCATCTGTCAGGGCCAGCCGCCGGAGGGGGAGGGCACCATCGACCTGCCCCTGGGGAAGCGCCACGGCGCGCTGAATGAGTACCAGGTGCGCCCGGACGGACTGGCGGCCAGGACGGACTACCGGGTGCTGGAGCGGCGGGGAGACCGGTGCCTGCTGTCCCTGACCCTCCACACAGGCCGCACCCACCAGATTCGCGTCCATCTGGCGGCCATGGGCTGCCCGCTGGCAGGGGATGCCCTCTATGGTGCGGGCGGGCCGCCGGGGCGTCCGGCCCTCCATTCATGTAAAGTGGAACTGCTTCACCCCGTAAACGGCAGGCTGATTTCCGTGGAAAGCCCCCTCCCAGAGGACTTGAGCAGGCTTTGGGCGGAATCGGCGGAAAAATGTTGCAAATAAGAGTGCCGTCCCAGGGAAAAACAAACTTCCCTGAGAACAGCGCTCTTTACTTTTACTGCTGTAAAGATATTCTACATTACACGAGCTCAAACCGGTTCACGTCCACCACGCCCAGGGTGGTCAGCTTCAACGCGGGAATCACCGGCAGGCTGGCGAAGGACAGCGTCATGAAGGGGTCAATGCCCCGGTTCACGCCGTTTGCCCAGGCGGTGTTGGAGATGTGATCCACCCGGTCTGCCGCCTCTCCGGCGGGGAGGCCGCTCATCAGTCCCGCCACCGGCAGGGGCAGCTCGTCCAGCACCTCGCCCTGATTCACGATGCACATTCCGCCGTGGAGCTCCCGGACGCGGTTCACGGCGAAGGCGATCTCCTCATCGCTGGTGCCCACGGCAATGACGTTGTGGCTGTCGTGGGCCACGGTGATGGCGCAGGCTCCGGAACGGAGGCCGTAGCCCTTCAGCAGGCAGACGCCGATGTGCCCGGTGTTGTGGTGGCGCTCCACCACGCAGAGCTTCAAAATGTCGTGCTCCAGGTCGTAGTCAGTTCCCTCCCCGCAGTCGTCGGTGATGAGGGAGCCGGGATTCAGCCCGATGATCTTCTCCGGGACCCGGCGGAGCCGGAAGTCCTCCGCCGTGACCGGGGGCAGATGCATAGTGTCCTTCAGTGCCCGGGGCACCGGGACGGCGGGCAGGGACAGCGTCTGTCCGGCGGTGTAGACCCGCTTGCCCTCCTTATAGACGGCGCAGATGTCCACCTGCATGGGGTCATTCAGCACCACCAGGTCGGCCAGGTAACCCGGGGCGATGGCCCCCCGATAGGAGAGGCCGTGGCACAGGGCGCCATTGAGGGAGGCCATGCGGTAGGCGTTGGCGGGGGGAGCACCCAGGGCGATGGCCTTGCGGATGATGTTGTCGATTTCCCCCACCCGCACCAGGTCGCCGGGATGCTCGTCATCGGTGCAGAGGGCGCAGCGATAGGCATAGGGGGCTTCAAACAGGGGGAGCAGGGCCTCCATATCCTTGGAGGCAGTGCCCTCCCGCACCAGGACCCACTGGCCCAGGCGGAGCTTCTCCAGCCCTTCCTCCAGGTGGTTGCACTCGTGGTCGTTGGAGACCCGGGCGGCGACATAGGCGTTCAGCGCCTTGCCGGTGAGGCCGGGGGCGTGGCCGTCCACAATGCCGCCCCGGTCCAGGGTGGTGTTCACCTTGGCGGCGATCTCCGGGTTGCCGCCCACCGTACCGGGGAAGTCCATCAGCTCCGCCAGCCCCAGCACCCGGGGCAGCTGCAGGGCGCTGGTCACGTCGTCGTGGTCAAAGACGCAGCCCGATTCGTCAAAGGGGCTGGCGGGAACGCAGGAGGGAACCATCAGAAAGACGTCCAGCGGAAGGCCCTTTGTGGCCTTCCAGATATAGTCAAACCCGGCCCGGCCGCAGACGTTGGTGATTTCATGGGGGTCGGTGATAATTGCTGTGGTGCCGTGGGGAATCGCCGCCTCCGCAAAGCGGGCGGGCATGACCATGGTGCTCTCCAGGTGCATATGGCTGTCGATGAAGCCGGGCACCACGGTTTTCCCGGTGCAGTCCACCTCCTGCACCCCCTGGTAGGAGCCGAACCCGATCACCACGCCGTCGGAAATGGCAATATCCCCCTCCAAAAACTCACCGGTGAAGACGTTCAGATAGGTGGCGTGTTTCAGCACCAGCTGGGCGGGCTGGTCGCCTCTGGCCATGGCCATCAGCTGCTCATTCAGATAAGACATAGGAAGTTCCCCTTTGCGTTTCAGTTTACATCGGATATTGTACCCTATTTTTGCCGGAAAGTCACCGACAAATTTGCACCAGAACAGGACGTCTGTCCAAAATTGGGACAAAAAACCACCCCTGACCCGGTTGCGGGCCAGGGGCGGCGGCGTATCACAGAGCGGAGGGATTACCCTTCCGCATCGTCGTCCACGGAGAGGGAATCCTCGTCCTCCTCAAACAGGGCATCGTCCAGGGCGTTGTCCTCAGAGGCTGCGTCCTCCGGCGACAACTCCTCAGCGTTCTGGGGGTCATCGGCCAGTTCCCGGGCGCCTTCCTCCAGAATCAGCGCATCGCTGTCGTCGGCGGGGGCGGCCTCGTCCTCCTTGGTCAGGACATCCCCGTCGTCGGTGATCCTGTCGCTCTTGCGGAACTGCTCCAGGCCGGTACCGGCGGGAATCAGCTTGCCGATGGTGACGTTCTCCTTCAAGCCCTGGAGGTGGTCCACCTTGCCGTAGATGGCGGCCTCGGTGAGCACCTTGGTGGTCTCCTGGAAGGAGGCGGCGGACAGGAAGGAGTCGGTGGCCAGGGCGGCCTTGGTGATGCCCAGCAGCAGCTGGGTGCAGGTGGGCAGCGTCAGCTCGCTGCCGTCCTCATGGGTCTCACCGGCGTCGATTCTGGCCTGAACGGCGTCCCGTGCGTCCTCAAAGGCGGTGACGCTGATGTTGGAGCCAGAGAGCAGGGTGGAATCCCCGGCCTCCTCCACCCGGACGCGGCGCATCATCTGGCGGCAGATGACCTCGATGTGCTTGTCGTTGATGTCCACGCCCTGGCTGCGGTAGGGCTTCAGAACTTCCTTCACCAGGTACTCGTGGAGCTTGTGGACGCCCTGGATGCGCAGCACGTCCTGGGGATACAGGGCGCCGGGAATCAGCTGGAAGCCCTTCTCCACATAGTCGCCGTTCTTCACCAGGAGCTGGGCCTGGGGCAGCATATAGGTGCGGGTGTTGCCATCGTCCGCGGTGATGGTGACGCTGGTCAGGGTGCCCTTGTGGGTCTCGCCGATGGTGCAGCGGCCGGAGATCTCCGCCAGCTGGGCCATCTTCTTGGGGCGGCGGGCCTCAAACAGCTCCTCCACACGGGGAAGACCCTGGGTGATGTCGCCGCCGGCCACGCCGCCGGTGTGGAAGGTACGCATGGTCAGCTGAGTGCCCGGCTCGCCGATGGACTGGGCGGCGATGATGCCCACCGCCTCGCCGATGCCCACCCGCTCCTGCATGGCCAGGTTCAGGCCGTAGCACTTGGAGCAGACGCCCTGCCGGGCGTGGCAGGTCAGCACGGAGCGCACCTTGGCCTGCTTGACGCCGTGGGCCTCCAGGAACTCCGCATCCTCGGTGAAGATGATGGTGTCGGTGTCGAAGGTGCGGCCGGTCTTGGGGTTGTGGAGCAGCTCGCCGGTTTCGGGGTCGTACAGCGGCTCGCTGAGGTAGCGGCCGTTGATGCGCTCGCCAAAGGTCTCGATGACCTGGCCGTTTTCGGCAATCTCGTAGACCATGATGCCGTCGTCGGTGCCGCAGTCCTCCTCCCGGACGATGACCTCCTGGGAGACGTCCACCAGACGGCGGGTCAGATAACCGGAGTCGGCGGTACGCAGGGCGGTGTCGGACATACCCTTCCGGGCGCCTCTGGAGGAGGTGAAGTACTCCAGCACCGTCAGACCCTCACGGAAGTTGGACTTGACGGGGATTTCGATGGTGTGACCGGAGGCGTTGGCCATCAGGCCCCGCATACCGGCCAGCTGACGGATCTGGGCCTGAGAACCACGGGCACCGGAGTCCGCCATCATGAAGATGGGGTTGTAGGCGTCCATGCTGACGGTCAGGTCCTTGGAGACGTCGTTGGTGGTCTTTTCCCACTCCCGGATGACCAGGCGGTACCGTTCGTCGTTGGTCAGCAGGCCCCGGCGGTACTGGTTCTCGATCTTGACCACCTGCTTTTCGGTGGCGGCCACCTTCTCGTACTTGGACTGGGGGATGGTCATGTCGTAGATGGAAACGGTCAGGGAGCCGACGGTGGAGTAGTGATAGCCCTGGGCCTTGATGCCGTCCAGCACCTCGGCGGAGCGGGCGAAGCCGTGCTTGGAGATACACTTGCCGATGATCTTGCCCAGCAGCTTCTTGCCGCAGATCTCGTTGATTTCGGGGTCCAGGCAGTGGGCGGGGTCGTCACGGTCCACGAAGCCCAGGTCCTGGGGAATCTGGTCGTTGAAAATCAGGCGGCCCACGGTGGTCTTGACCATGGCGCTGTAGGGCTGGCCGTGGAAGGTGCCGGTGCGGCGCACCAGAATCGGCTCCTGCAGCGTCAGGTCGTCCTGATTGATGGGTGCGTTCAGGTCAATGGTCCGCTTCAGCTCCTTGGAGCGGCGGAGCATGGACTCGTCATAGGCCAGCCGGGCCTCGGTGTCGGAGGAGAAGGTCTTGTAGATTTCCCGGGGCAGGGTGCCGGCCTCGGCGGCCTCGGCGGCCAGGTAACCGGTGGTCCTGATCCAGGGCTGATAACGGCTCTCGTCCGGGTCCCGGACCCAGATGACGGTGTCGCCCTCAATGCTGCCCTCGTCCATGGCCGCTTTGGCCTCTGCGGCGGTCTCATAGCACAGGGCCTCGTCCACCGGCCGGTCCTTGGAGAAGGTCAGGTAGTAGGAACCCAGCACCATGTCCTGGGTGGGCACGGTGACGGGGCCGCCGTCCTGGGGCCGCAGCAGGTTGTTGGCGGACAGCATCAGGATGCGGGCCTCGGCCTGGGCCTCGGCGGACAGGGGGACATGGACGGCCATCTGGTCGCCGTCGAAGTCGGCGTTGAAGGGGGTGCAGACCAGGGGGTGCAGCTTCATGGCCCGGCCTTCCACCAGCACCGGCTCAAAGGCCTGAATGGACAGGCGGTGCAGCGTGGGGGCGCGGTTCATCATGACGGGATGGTCCTTGATGACGTATTCCAGGGCGTCCCAGACCTCAGGCTTGCCCTTATCCACCATCTTCTTGGCGGCCTTGATGTTGTTGACCACATTGTCCTGCACCAGCTTCTTCATGATGAAGGGGCGGAACAGCTCCACGGCCATCTCCTTGGGCAGGCCCATCTGGTAGATTTTCAGCTCAGGGCCGACCACGATGACGCTTCGGCCGGAGTAGTCCACCCGCTTGCCCAGCAGGTTCTGGCGGAAGCGGCCCTGCTTGCCCTTGAGGAAGTCGGACAGGGATTTCAGCGCCCGGTTGTTGGCGCCGGTGACGGCCCGGCCCCGGCGGCCGTTGTCGATGAGGGCGTCCACCGCCTCCTGGAGCATCCGCTTCTCGTTGCGGATGATGATGTCAGGGGCTTTCAGCTGAATCAGCCGCTTCAAACGGTTGTTCCGGTTGATAACCCGGCGGTACAGGTCGTTCAGGTCGGAGGTGGCGAACCGGCCGCCGTCCAGCTGCACCATGGGGCGCAGGTCGGGGGGCAGGACGGGCAGGGTGGTGATGACCATCCACTCCGGCCGCTGGTCGGACTGGAGGAAGGCGTCCACCACCTCCAGCCGCTTCACCAGCTTGGCCTTCTTCTGGCCGGAGGCGGCGGCCAGCTCCGCCCGGAGGCTCTTGTCCATCTCCACCAGGTCGATGTCGGCCAGCAGCTTCTGGATGGCCTCGGCGCCCATACCGGCGTCAAAGTCGTCCTCATAATACTCCCGGTTCTCCCGGTACTCCTTTTCGCTCAGCACTTGGCCGCGGGACAGGGGGGTGTCGCCGGGGTCGGTGACGATATAGGAGCCGAAGTAGAGCACCTGCTCCAGCACACGGGGGGGCAGATCCAGAATCAGACCCATCCGGGAGGGGATGCCCTTGAAATACCAGATGTGGGACACGGGGGCGGCCAGGTCGATATGGCCCATGCGCTCCCGGCGCACTTTGGCACGGGTCACCTCCACGCCGCAGCGGTCGCAAATCTTGCCCTTGTAGCGAATCTTCTTATATTTGCCGCAGTGGCACTCCCAGTCCTTCTGCGGGCCAAAAATCCGCTCGCAAAACAGGCCGTCACGCTCCGGCTTCAGAGTGCGATAGTTGATCGTCTCCGGTTTCTTCACCTCGCCGTAAGACCAGGCGTGAATCTGTTCGGGGGAGGCAATAGAGATTTTGATTGCGTCAAAATCGGGATAACTCATAATGCTTTTGACCTCCTCTATGATTATTCGTCGTAATCCAGTTCGCTGCTGTCAGAGTCCAGGGACAGCTCGCCCTCGTCCTCGAAGGCGATGTCGGAGATCACGCTGCCGTCCTCATCCATGGTACCGGTGGTGAAGCCGTGATGGGCATACTCCTGATCGCTGTCGGAGTAGTCGTAATCATCGTCCTCCAGGCGGCGGATGCTCTGATAATCCGGCTCGTCATCGTCGTCTTTCAGCTCCACCTCGTTGCCGTCCTTATCCAGGATGTGGATGTTCAGGCACAGGGCCTCCAGCTCCTTCACCAGCACCTTGAAGGCCTCAGGCACGCCGGGCTTGGGCACGTTGTGGCCCTTGACGATGGCCTCGTAGGTGCGGACACGGCCGGTGACGTCGTCGCTCTTGACGGTCAGGATCTCCTGGAGGCAGTAGGCCGCGCCGTAGGCTTCCAGAGCCCAGACCTCCATCTCGCCGAACCGCTGGCCGCCGAACTGGGCCTTGCCGCCCAGCGGCTGCTGGGTCACCAGGCTGTAGGGGCCGGTGGAACGGGCGTGGATCTTGTCGTCTACCATGTGGTGCAGCTTCAGGAAGTAGACGTAGCCCACCGTCACCGGGTTGTCAAACCGCTGGCCGGTGCGGCCGTCGTAGAGCCAGCTCTTGCCGTTTTCGTTCAAACCGGCCTGCTTCAACAGCTCCTGAATGTCCTTCTCGTTGGCGCCGTTGAAGATGGGGGTGGCCACCTTCCAGCCCAGGGTCTTGGCGGCGTAGCCCAGGTGGACCTCCAGCACCTGACCGATGTTCATACGGGAGGGCACGCCCAGGGGGTTCAGCACGATGTCCAGGGGGGTGCCGTCGGGCAGGAAGGGCATATCCTCCACCGGCATGATGCGGGAGACCACGCCCTTGTTGCCGTGGCGGCCGGCCATCTTATCGCCCACGGAGATTTTCCGCTTCTGGGCGATGTAGACCCGGACGCACTGGTTGACGCCGGGGCCAAGCTCGTCGTCGTTTTCACGGCTGAATACCTTTACGTCGATGACGATGCCGTACATGCCGTGGGGTACCTTCAAAGAGGTGTCCCGGACCTCCCGGGCCTTTTCGCCGAAGATGGCCCGGAGCAGCCGCTCCTCGGCGGTCAGGTCGGTTTCGCCCTTGGGGGTGACCTTGCCCACCAGAATGTCGCCGGGGTTGACCTCCGCGCCGGGGCGGATGATGCCCCGCTCGTCCAGGTCTTTCAGGGCGTCCTCGCCCACGTTGGGGATGTCCCGGGTGATCTCCTCGGGACCCAGCTTGGTGTCCCGGGCCTCCAGGTCGTGTTCCTCGATGTGGATGGAGGTGAACACGTCCTCCTTCACCATCCGCTCGCTGAGCAGGACGGCGTCCTCGTAGTTATAGCCTTCCCAGGTCATGAAGCCCATGAGGATGTTGCGGCCCAGGGCAATCTCACCGTTGCAGGTGGAGGGGCCGTCGGCCAGGGTCTCACGATACTTCACCCGCTGGCCCACGTCCACGATGGGGCGCTGGTTGATGCAGGTGGTGTGGTTGGAGCGGAGGAACTTGGTCAGCTTGTAGGTTTTCACATCGCCCCGGTCGTAGCGGACGGTGATATAGTTGGCGTCCACACGCTCTACCACGCCGTCGCCCTCGGCCAGCACGCAGACCGCCGCATCCTGGCAGTTCTTGTACTCCTGACCGGTGGCCACGATGGGGGCCTCGGTGACCAGCAGCGGCACAGCCTGACGCTGCATGTTTGCGCCCATCAGGGCGCGGTTGGCGTCGTCGTTCTCCAGGAAGGGGATCATGGCGGTGGCCACGGACACCATCATCTGGGGGGAGATGTCCATATAGTCCACCCGGCTGCGGTCCACGTCAATGATTTCGTCCAGGTGACGGCAGGTGATACGCCGGTTGACCAGGCAGCCGTTCTCATCCAGCGGCTCGGTGGCCTGGCAGATGACAAATTCATCCTCCACATCGGCGGTCATATATTCGTATTCGTCGGCGACACGGCCGGTTTCCTTGTCGATTTTGCGGTAGGGGGCCTCGATGAAGCCGTACTTGTTCACCCGGCCGTAGGAGGCCAGGTAGGAGATCAGGCCGATGTTGGGGCCTTCCGGCGTCTCAATGGGGCAGAGACGGCCGTAGTGGGAGTAGTGAATATCCCGGACGTCGAAGGAGGCCCGCTCACGGCTCAGGCCGCCGGGGCCCAGGGCGGAGATACGGCGCTTGTGGGTCAGCTCGGCCAGGGGGTTGGTCTGGTCCATGAACTGGCTCAGGGGGGAGGAGCCGAAGAACTCCTTAATGGCGGCGGTGACGGGACGGATGTTGATGAGGGACTGGGGGGTGACGATGTCCAGGTCCTGAATGGTCATGCGCTCCCGGATGACCCGCTCCATCCGGCTGAAGCCGATGCGGAACTGGTTTTGCAGCAGCTCACCCACGCAGCGCAGGCGGCGGTTGCCCAGGTGGTCGATGTCGTCCTTGTGGCCCACCCCGTGGGTCAGGCCGTTCAGGTAGTTGACGGAGGCCAGCATATCGTCCACGATGATGTGCTTGGGCACCAGGTCGTCCACATGGGCCTTCACCTGGGCCTTCAGATCGTCACCGGAGTACTGCTCCAGCAGCTCCTTCAGGACGGTGAAGCGGACGGGGACGGAGATGCCCACCTCCTCCGGGTCGAAGTCCACATAGGGGGTCATATCCACCATGTTGTTGGAAAAGACCTTGATCTGCTGGCCTTCCACCTCAATGACGGCCTCGTTGACCCCCCGCTTTGCCAGCTCGGTGGCCCGCTCCCGGGTCAGCACCTCGCCGGGCATGACGATCACCTCGCCGGTCCAGGGGTCGATGATGGGCTGGGCCACGGTCTGGCCGTTCAGGCGGCGGGAGATGTCCAGCTTCTTGTTGAACTTATAGCGGCCCACGGAGGAAAGGTCACAACGCCGGGGGTCGAAGAACATATTCTGAATCAGCGTCTCGCAGGAGTCCACCGTGGGAGGCTCGCCGGGGCGGAGCTTGCGGTAGATCTCCAGCATGGCCTCCTCATAGGTCTTGCAGGTGTCCTTCTCCAGGGTGGCGACGATGCGCTCATCCTCGCCAAAGACCTCCAGAATCTCCTCATTGGTCTTGAGGCCGATGGCCCGCAGCAGGCAGGTGATGGGGATTTTGCGGTTCTTGTCGATACGGACGTAAAACATATTGCTGTAGTCCGTCTCGTACTCCAGCCATGCGCCCCGGTAGGGGATGACCGTGGTGGTATAGGAGATGTTCCCGGCCTTATCGGTCTCGATGCCGTAATAGATGCCGGGGGAGCGGACGATCTGGGAGACGATAACGCGCTCCGCCCCGTTGATGACGAAGGTGGCGCCGTCCGTCATAATGGGGAAGTCCCCCATAAAGATTTCCTGCTCCTTGATTTCCTCAGTCTCCCGGTTGCGCAGGCGTACCCGCACCTTGATGGGGGCGGCGTAGGTGGCGTCCCGGGCCTTGCATTCTTCTACGTTGTACTTAGGCGGCTCGTCCATTGAGTAGTCAATGAAGGAAAGCTCCAGATTCCCCTGATAGTCCGTGATGCAGCCAACATCGCGGAACACTTCCCGCAGACCCACATCAAAGAACCACTGATAGCTCTTCTTCTGGATGTCCAGCAGAGGAGGCATATCAATGATAGTCTGTTTCCGCGCAAAGCTTTTCCGCAGGGTGTTGCCGAAGTAGACGTCTTTGACCATAGATGCTTCACACTCCGTTTTTCATTTCGCTTGTCACTTTTCTGGCAAAGGTGGCAAATGGACTTGGCAAAATTCACAAAATCGCACCTGCCGGGGGCGTTTGACACGCCCGGATGGGTGGAATGGAATTTTGCGTTTTCCGCAATCTCCTCTTGCGCTTTCGGGAAGAACGTGGTATCCTGATAACAGAAGGATTGAGGAACGCATGGCGGTACAATATTCATATTAACGATTTATTTTACCGCAGTTTCCAATCCCTGTCAATAGTTTTTTCAGGAAGGCGCAGGATTTTTCTGCGCCTTTCTTTTTTGCAGGGGGAACCGCCGTGGATTCGCCCCGTTCCGGCGATGGGCGGCCCGGTGCTTTGGCGGCGGAGCCGGGCCGGGAGAGGGCTCATTTCGCAATCTTAAGATTTTCTTAAAACGCTCTGACGAGGTTTGGTGTACAATGATTGCATCAAAGAAGGGCGGTTTGGAAGATATGACAAAAAACCGAACGAAGGGCGGGAAGCGCTGGCGGAGGGCGGCGCTGCTCCTGCCGGTGGTGCTGGCGGTGCTGGCCGCGGCAATCCTGTATTGCAAACCCGGCTGGCGGTACCGCCTGCTTGCGGGGATTGCCGTTTACCTGGAGCCTGGTGCGGAGCTGACCGAAGCCGACGGGCCTGATTTGGAAGAATACACGTTGGAGGAACTGGAATCAGATGAGCGGGTCTGCTTTGACCAGTCCCTGCTGCTGATCAACAACGAATATCAGATCACAGAGGACTTCGCCGCCGACATCGTCTGCTATGGGGACACCGATGTGGAAATGAACCGCTGCGTAACGGAGGCCTACCGCCTGCTGGCGGCGGAGGTGCTGGAGCGGTTCGACGAGCATCTCTATATCCGCTCCGCCTACCGCACCGCAGAAGAGCAGGCGGAGACCGTCGCGGAGGACGGCGATGTGGCCGCGCCGCTGAACGCCAGCGAGCATCAGGCGGGGCTGGCGCTGGATGTATATGTGCCCTATTACGCCGGGATGGGCTTCCTGGACAGCGAGGCGGGGCAGTATGTAAACGCAAACTGCTGGCAGTTCGGCTTCATCATTCGCTACCCCTCCTACGGGGTGGAGGAGACGGGCATCAGCTACGAGCCGTGGCACCTGCGCTATGTGGGCTTATCCCATGCGGAGCTCATCACAAAGAATCACCTGACCCTGGAGGGGTATCTTGCCGCGCTGGAGCCGGGGGTCTACTATCAGTATGACGGCTACCTGATCTCCCGGCAGGAGGGGGAGACGCTGCTGCTGCCGGAGGGGTTCTCCGCGGCGGTGATTTCAGAGGACAATATGGGCGGCTATGTCGTCACCGCGGAGCGGGCAGGCGGCGCGGCCTGAGAGGGCCGTCCCGTTCCCTTTCGACGGAATTCCCGGCAGAATTTGAGGAAAACGCTAAAAATTGAGAAGGAACCGGCCCAAACTTTGCCGTTTCGCCGTTGACAGCGAAAATAAAACGGAATATAATACATTCATGTAAATACAGTGTGATTTACTGGAATGAGGGGAACCTCGTTCTCCGCGGGCTGTCACGATGCGGCGCGCGGCTCACTTTAGAACACGAAAACTGTGTGAACCGATGCTCCGGCTGCCGCGATGCCAGGCCGGGGGCGCGGCGCAGTTGCAGGTACACATTGATTTAGGAAGGATTGTGTGAAAATCATGGCGAACGTTACCAATGATGAGATTGTAGAGGCCGTTTCCGACGCCGTTGAGGCCGTCACGGAGGCTGTGGAGCCCGCCGTCAAGAAGGCCCGCAGAGCCGCCAAGAAGGGCATGGACGCTGTCGAGCCCACCGTCAAGAAGGCCCGCAAGGCTGCCGACAAGGCCGTGAAGAAGGCCTCCGCCCCCCTGAAGCCGGAAATCTATCTCCAGTATGATTTTAAGGAAGCCAATGTCAACGACCTGGTGGCTGCTGCCAAGGCTGCCTTCCATGCGGAGTATGGCCGCGTGGGCGTGAAGAGCTGCAAGATCTATCTCAAGCCCCAGGAGAACGCCGCTTACTATGTCATCAATGAGGACTGCGTAGGCAAGCTGGATCTGTAAGCCAGACCTGTAAGGGAACTCCCTGTTTTATGTCACAACGATGAAACGTCCGGGCAGAATCTGTCTGGACGTTTTTTTAACGAAATGCAGGGAGACGCCCTTTGTCGGTGGAAAACAAACTTGTGCGCCGGTGCGCGGGAGAGAGGGACGATTGTGAAACGGTTACTGGTCTATCTGAAGGATTATAAAAAGGAAAGTGTGCTGGCCCCGCTGTTCAAGCTGCTGGAGGCCTGCTTTGACCTGCTGGTGCCTCTGGTGATGACGGCCATCATCGACGTGGGCATCGCTCAGTCGGACAGAGGCTATATCTACCGGATGTGCCTGGTGCTGGTGCTGCTGGCCCTGGTGGGCATGGTCAGCGCCGTCACCGCCCAGTATTTCGCGGCCAGGGCCGCCGTGGGCTTCGGCACCAAGGTGCGCCACGCCCTGTTCCACCACATTCAGCACCTGAGCTTTGGCGAGGTGGACCGCATCGGCACCAGCACCTTAATTACCCGGCTGACCAGCGACTGCAACACGGTGCAGAGCGGCGTCAACATGGCCCTGCGGCTGCTGCTCCGGTCCCCCATCGTGGTCTTTGGGGCGCTGATTATGGCCTTCACCATTGACTGGCAGTGCGCCCTCATCGTGGCGGCGGTGATTCCCCTGATTGCCGGGGCGGTCTTTGGCATCACCGGCTTCACCATCCCCGGCTACAAGCGGGTGCAGGGCAAGCTGGACCGGGTGCTGGGCATCACCCATGAGAACCTGACCGGCGTCCGGGTGCTGCGGGCCTTCCGCCGGGAGGACGCGGAGGTGGAGCGGTTCGACGCCGGCAACGAGGACCTGACCCGGGAGAACCTCCGGGTGGGCCGGGTGGCGGTGCTGCTGAACCCCCTGACCTATCTCATCATCAACCTGGGGGTACTGGTCATCATCTATGTGGGCGGCTTCCGGGTGGAGGCGGGCAGCCTGACCCAGGGGGAAGTCGTGGCCCTGGTGAACTACATGGGCCAAATCCTGGTGGAGCTGGTGAAGCTGGCCAACCTGATGAATCAGCTGTCCAAAACCCTGTCCTCCGCCGACCGCATCGCCGCCATCCTGGCGGTGGAGCCGGGCATGGGCGCGCCGGAGACCCTCCCGGAGCCTCAGAGCGCCGCCCCCGCTGTCTCCTTCCAGCACGTCAGCCTGACCTATCAGGGGGCCGGGGCGGAGAGTCTCACCGACCTGACCTTTTCCGCCCTGCCGGGGGAGACCATCGGCATTGTGGGCGGCACCGGCAGCGGCAAGTCCAGTTTGGTGGAGCTGATTCCCCGGTTCTACGACGCCACCGTAGGTTCCGTCCAGGTGGACGGGGTGGACGTGAAGGAGTATCCTCTGCCGGAGCTGCGGAAGAAAATCGGCATCGTCCCCCAGAAGGCGGTGCTGTTCACCGGCACCATCCGCTCCAATCTGCGGTGGGGCAATGAGGATGCCACCGACGAGGAGCTGTGGGAGGCCCTGCGGCTGGCCCAGGCAGAGGACGTGGTGAAGGGCAAGGGCGGCCTGGACGCCGTGGTGGCCCAGAACGGCCGGAACTTCTCCGGCGGCCAGCGGCAGCGGCTGACCATCGCCCGGGCGCTGGTGGGCAGCCCGAAGATCCTGATTCTGGACGACAGCGCCTCCGCCCTGGACTATGCCACTGACGCGGCGCTGCGGAAGGCGCTCCGTACCATCCGGGACACGACTGTATTTATCGTCTCCCAGCGGGCGTCCAGCCTGGCCCACGCCGACAAAATCATCGTCCTGGAGGACGGCAAGGCGGTGGGCATCGGCACCTCCCGGGAGCTGCTGGAGACCTGCCCGGTGTACCGGGAAATCTACTACACCCAATTCCAGAAACCGGCGGAAAAGGAGGCGCAGTAACCATGGCAGAGAAGCAAAAAAAGTCCGCCTCCCGGTATAACCAGCGGGCGGTGCTGAAACGGGTGCTGCGGGAGCTGAAGCCCCGTATGCCGCTGCTGGTGCTGTCCCTGGTGCTGGCGGTGCTGACGGTGGCCCTGACCCTGTACCTCCCCATCCTGACGGGGCAGGCGGTGGACCTGCTGGTGGGCCCCGGCGAGGTGGACTTTTCCGGTGTGCTGAAGCTGGTGCAGCGGGGGCTGGTGGTGGTGGCCGCCACCGGCGTGCTGCAATACCTGATGAACCTGTGCAACAACCATCTGACCTACCGCATTGTCCAGAGCCTCCGGGCCCAGGCCATCCGCACCGTTGAGAAGCTGCCCCTGTCCTACCTGGACGGCCACACCTCCGGTGAGCTGGTGAGCCGGGTCATCGCGGACGCCGACCAGTTTGCCGACGGCCTGCTGATGGGCTTCACCCAGCTGTTCAGCGGCGTTATCACCATCATCGGCACACTGGGCTTCATGCTGTCCCAGAACGTGTGGATCACGCTGGTGGTGGTGTGCCTGACCCCCCTGTCCCTGGTGGTGGCGGGGTTCATCGCCAGCCGCACCTATTCCATGTTCCGGCTGCAAAGCCAGACCAGAGGGGAGCAGACCGCCCTCATTGACGAGATGATCGCCGGGCAGAAGGTGGTGCAGGCCTTCGGCTATGAGGACAGGGCGCTGGAGCAGTTTGATGAAATCAACGAGCGGCTGGAGAAGTACAGCCTCCGGGCCACCTTTTTCAGCTCTCTGACCAACCCCAGCACCCGGTTCGTGAACAACCTGGTCTATGCCGGGGTGGAGGTGTTCGGGGCCCTGGCGGTGATCGGCGGCGGTGTGTCGGTGGGCACCCTCTCCGCCTTCCTGAGCTACGCCAACCAGTACACGAAGCCCTTTAACGAGATCTCCGGCGTCATCACCGAGCTGCAAAACGCCCTGGCCTGCGCCGGCCGGCTCTTTGAGCTGATCGAGGAGGAGCCGGAGACGCCGGACGCCCCCAACGCCGTGGAGATGGGCGCCGCCCAGGGGCAGGTGGACCTGGACCATGTGTTCTTCTCCTACACGCCGGAGAAAAAGCTCATCGAGGACTTCAACCTGGCCGTGAAGCCGGGGCAGCGGGTGGCCATCGTCGGCCCCACCGGCTGCGGCAAGACTACAGTCATCAACCTGCTGATGCGCTTCTACGATGTGAACAGCGGCGAGATTCGGGTGGACGGCGTCGGCATCCAGGGCATGACCCGGAACAGCCTCCGGAAGAATTACGGCATGATTTTGCAGGACACCTGGCTCCGCAGCGGCACCATCCGGGAGAACATCGCCATGGCCCGGCCCGACGCCACCGACGAGGAAATCGTCCTGGCCGCCAAAACCGCCCACGCCGACAGCTTCATCCGCCGCCTGCCTCAGGGCTACGACACGGTGATTCCGGAGGACGGCGGCGGCCTGAGCCAGGGGCAGAAGCAGCTGCTGTGCATTACCCGGGTGATGCTGGCCATCCCGCCCATGCTGATTCTGGACGAGGCCACCTCCTCCATCGACACCCGCACCGAGCAGAAGATTCAGGCGGCCTTTGCCCGGCTGATGGAGGGCCGCACCAGCTTCATCGTGGCCCACCGCCTGTCCACCATCCAGAACGCAGACGTGATTCTGGTGATGAAGGACGGCCACATCATTGAGCAGGGCAACCATGAGAGCCTGCTGCGGCAGAACGGCTTCTACGCCCAGCTCTACAACAGCCAGTTCGTCATGAATGAATAAGGGCGGGAGATCGTGGCAAACTACCTCCGTGCAAGCGTGTAAGAGCGTGCAAGGAGGAATGACCGTGATACTCTCACAAGTGACCAGAGCGCTGCCCCTGGCCCGGAGCGTACCCCTGCCTGACGGGGCCGCCCTGCTGGCGGTGCATCACCCCCAGGGGGGCGAGCTGGTGGCGGCGGACACCCTGGGCTGCCGGCCGGGCGACCGGGTGGTGCTGGGAGAGCGGGCCGCTGCCACCGCCCTGTTCGGGACAAACTGCCCCTGGGACGCGGTGGTGGTGGCCGTGCTGGAATAGAGAACGACGATAAGAGTTTATGGGCCCGCGTCCGGGAGACCGGACGCGGGTTCTTTTTGCGGGGAAGGGAAAGGACATATCGGAAAGATTGACTTTTATGTAAAGGGGTGGTAAGCTGTTAGTCATTTTATGGTTCAGTTGTGGCACCTTTGTTTATCTCAGCTGACTCCCTTGCCATCCCCCCGCATCTCTGCTATACTACACCCGGGCAGGCGTGCCCCGTCCCCTGCCGGAAGCGCAACCATCATTTCTGAAGGAGACGTACTCATGATTACCTACACAGAGCAGAAGAACTTCACAGCCGAGCAGGTGCAGGCCCTGTTTCTGTCCGTGGGCTGGGTGTCCGGCCAGTATCCCACAAGGCTGCACAAGGCGCTGATGCACTCCTCCACCGTCATCACCGCCTGGGACGGCGATACCCTGGTCGGTCTGGCGCGGGTGCTGGACGACAGCGAGTTGGTGGCCTATATGCACTATGTGCTGGTGCGTCCGGACTATCAGCATCAGGGGATTGCAAACCATATGGTTGAGCTGGTACGGGAAAAGTACAAGCACTACCTTTATCTTGAAATCATGCCGGAGGAAAGCAAAAACGCGACCTTCTATCAGCGCTTCGGCTTTCAGGTGATGGAGGACGGCGTCGCCATGCAGATTTGCAATTTCGAGGACCGGAGATAAAAACCGGCGGCTGAATGAGAAGGACGCCGCCCAAAGCCGCCCGGAGAAGCGCGTTTTGCGCCGCTGCGGAGCGGGCGCGGCGTGTAAAGGAAAACCCCCGCAGGGCCCCAAATCGGAGCCCTGCGAGGGTTTTGTCGTCGTTTTACCGCGCCGCAGGCGTCGGCGGGACAGCGGTCAGGTCATTCCGCTTTCTGCTGCGGCTCGTTGCCGCTCAGTCTGTTTTGCTCCCTCTTTGTCTCGACCACATGGCGGATTGCGGCGGCGGGATGGTGAAACAGCATCCGCGGCCCGGAAAAGCGCATCACCTGCCGAATTTTCTCCCGCATTTCCGGCTTATAGCAATGGACCGTGCAGTTGGAGCAGAAGGTTTTCGTTTCCATAAAGGGGCACTTGTCGCTGCGCTGACGGGCGTACTCCGCCAGGGCCGCGCAGTCCGGGCAGAGGGCCCCCTTCGTGTGGTGGTTCTTTTTGCAGTAGAGGGCAATCATCTGGGAGACCATCTGCTTCTCCCGCTCCCGCTTGGTTTCCGTGCGGTTCTTCATCAGCTCATCCTCCCGTGCTCCACCGAGTAGACCGTGTCGGCGATCCGCATGGTGGATTTGCGGTGGGACACCAGCACCACCGTCTTGTCCGCCTGCTCCTCCCGGAGGGAGCGGAGAATCACCGCCTCATTCAGGCTGTCCAGATTGCTGGTGGGCTCGTCCAGCAGCACGAAGGGGGCATCGTGGAGGAAGGCCCGGGCCAGCCCCAGCCGCTGCCGTTCCCCGCCGGAGAGGGTGTCCCCCAGCTCACCCACCGGGGTGTCGTAGCCCTGGGGCAGGGTCATGATGAAGTCGTGGACGGAGGCTTTCCTGCAGGCCGCCTCGATTTCTTCGTCCGTGGCGTCCAGCTTCGCAATGCGGAGGTTGCTCCGGATGCTGTCGTGGAAGAGGTGGGTTTCCTGGGTGACAAAGCTCTCCATATCCCGCAAGTTCGCCGTGTTGATGGCGTCTACTGCTGTGCCGGAGACGGAGATGGTTCCCCGGTCCACGCTCCAGAACCGCATCAGCAGCTTCAGCAGGGTGGACTTTCCGCTGCCGCTGCGGCCCGTGATACCGATGATCTGACGCTCCGGGAACCGGGCGGAGACGTTCTGCAAAATGACCTCCTGACCGTAGGAGAATGTCACATCCTCCGCCGCCGCGCCGTGGAAGGCCACCTCCGGCTGACCGGAGATCTCCTCCGTCACCGGCGTTTCCTCCAGAATATCCAGCACCCGGTTGCCCGCCGCAAAGGTGTTTTGCAGGGTGCTGCCCAGCCCCGCCAGGGCCACCGCAGGGCCGAAGGAGGAGAACAGCGCGATAACGGGGATCACCACCCCGGCGAAGTCCACCTGCCCCTGCCGGTAAAGGGCGGCCGCCGCCAGCAGCATGGCCAGGTCGAAGAGGAGGATGACCGTGTTGGTCACGGCGCTGTTCAGCCCCGCGTTCTGCTTCATCTGCTCCTCGGTTTGGGAAAGGTCGTCGGTGCGGCGGTTCATCTCCGCCAGGCGGTTGGCCCCCTGGGCGTACTGGATGGTCTCGGACAGGCCCCGCATGCTGTCCAGCACGAAGCCGGACAGCTCCCCGGCGCCGGTACGGAAGCGCAGCCCCGCGTCTCCGCTGAGCCGGGAAACCGCCAGGGGCATGAGAACCCCCACCGTCAGATACGCCGCCAGGGCCAGCAGCCCCAGCGCCCAGTGGAAGGAGCCGATGAACAGGCAGAGGATGACGGTAAACAGCAGGGCAATGGCCGCCGGGGAAATGGTGTGGGCATAGAACACCTCCAGCAGCTCGATGTCCGAGGTGATGACAGAGATCAAATCCCCCTTGTCCCGGCCCTCCAGCTTGGCGGGGCAGAGCTTCCGCAGGGCGCGGAATACCTGGTCCCGAATCAGGGCCAGCAGCTTGAAGGCGATGAAGTGGTTGCAGGCCTGCTCCCCATACCGCAGCACCGCCCGCAGGAGGGCAAAGAGCAGCACGCAGACAAAGATGCCCACGAGGGAAAAGGGGGTATCCAGCCCCAGCAGCTCCAGCACGGCATAGCCGCCGAGAACGGTGATGGAGGTGGCGCACAGGTGGCCCACCAGCCCCATGCAGATGGCCAGCACCATAAAGCCCGTCAGAGGCTTCACCAGCCCCACCAGCCGCAGCATCACGGTGAATCCGCTTCTCTTTTTCATTGTGCCACACCGTCCTTTCCATAGTTTTCCAGGCGCTGCTGGGTCTGCCACAGGGCGGCGTACCGGCCCGCCTGCTGTAGCAGTTCCCCGTGGGTGCCCTGCTCCGCCACTGCGCCGCCCTCCATGACATAGATGCGGTCGGAGTCGGTCACGTTGGCCAGCCGGTGGGAGATCAGAATCACCGTCTTGTGTTTTGCCAGGGCGTGGATTTGGGCCATGATGTCGTTTTCGCTCTCCACGTCGATGTTGGAGGTGGCCTCGTCAAAGAGGTAAACCGGGCTGTCGTGGAGCAGCGCCCGGGCCAGGGCCAGCCGCTGACGCTGACCGCCGGACAGGTTGCCGCCCTGCTCCGTCAGGCGGGTGTCCAGGCCGTTTTCGCCCCGGAGGAACTCCGCCAGCTTCACCTGCTCCAGCACGGCCCAGAGGGCTTCGTCTGATGCGTCGGGGCGGCCCATCAGCAGATTTTCCCGGACGGTGCCCTTGAAGAGGTAGCTCTGATGGCTGATGTATGTGATATGCTCCATCAGGCCGGCCTCGCTGAGTTCCCGCAGCTCCACGCCGCCGACGGTGACGCTGCCCTGATACCCCCGGTTCCGGCCCATCAGGATGGAGGCCACGGTGGATTTGCCGCAGCCAGACTCCCCGATGATGGACAGGAACTGTCCCTGGGGGAACTCCAGGTCAATGCCGTGGAGGACCTCCCGCTCCGGCTCGTAGGAAAAGCGCAGCCCCCGGCAGACAATGGCCCCCTCCGCCGGGCAGGGGGTGGTTTTCCGCTCCTCCTCCGGCAGGTCCAGCAGGTGAAAAATCTTATCGCTGGCCGCCATGCCGTTCATGGCCACATGGAAGTAGGAGCCCAGCTGTCGCATGGGGAGGAAGAAGTCCGCCCCCAGCAGAATGATGAGCAGGCACCCGGACAGGCTGACATGCCCCGCCCGGTACTGGGTGGCGGCCATAATGATGCCCAGGGCCGCCCCGCCGTAGGCGATAAAGTCCATGATGGTGATGGAGTTCAGCTGCATGGTCAGCACCTTCATGGTGATGCGGCGGAAGTTTTCCGCCTCCCGGTTCATCTCCTGCTGCTTGAAGTTGTCCGCCTGATAGATTTTCAGGGTGGTCAGGCCCTGCAAATTCTCCAGAAAGGTGTCCCCCAGGGCGGTGTACTGCCCCCAGTATTTACCCAGCAGCTTTTTGGCCCAGGTCTGCACCGCCGCGATGGCCACCGGAATCAGGGGCACGCACACCAGCAGCACGATGGCGGACGGCACGTTTACAAAGCACAGGTACACGAACAGCGTCAGCGGGGCCAGCATGGCGTAGAAAAACTGGGGCAGATAAGCGCCGAAATAGGTCTCCAGCTGGTCCACGCCCTCCACGGCCACCTGAACCACCTCGGAGGTTTTGACCTGCTCATTGTAGGAGGCCCCCAGCCGCAGCAGCTTTTCATAGATTTGCTCCCGCAGGGTCCGCTTCACCGCTTTGGAGGAAAAGTAGCTCATCCGGGACGCGCCGAAGGTGCAGACGAACCGCACAAGAATTGCCGCCAGAACGACGGCGGCTGTGGCCGGTATGGTCGGCCCGTCCCCGTTGAACAGTCCTGCCAGAAACGCCGTGATGCCCGTCATCATGACGATGTTGGCCACCAGGGCACACCATTGGAACAGTACGTTGCCAATGATGTACCGCATACTTTCGCTGACCGTACCGATCAGCCGTTTATCAATCATCATATCGCTTGCTTCCTTTCCGTTTGCTCCACTCCTGAGGATGGCTGTTTCCGCCGCGCCGGCGTGAAGATTAGCGCAATCTAACCAATACGCCGAGGGAAAAGCCGCCTGGGGTCAGGCGGCCTTTTCCGCTTTGCGCCGCCCGCAGGAGAGGGACAGGGCACATTCTGCTGCGCCGCGCCAGCGTATTAGCCAAAACTAACCATAATATACCATGAAACCAACGGAAAAGCAACTCCAAACTGCGCAGAATTTGCAGCGGCCCGCCGCTATGCTCCGTAAAAAATATAGCGCCGCCCCCTGTAACTACTGGATTTTTGCAAAGCCCTGTGCTAAAATGGACGGAAGAACAGGACGCGGCAGCGTTTGCGCGTCTGCCCACACGGAGGTATGTGTACATTATGAATCCGATTGTATTTCCAGGTTTGGGGCTGACGTTCCAGATCGAGCGGGTGGCCTTCTCCGTCTTTGGGAAGGACATCTACTGGTACGGCATCATCATCGCCTGCGGCTTTCTGTTGGGGGTGCTGTGCGCCTGCCACCTGACCAAAGAGTGGGGGCTGAAATCCGACACCGTGCTGGATATGCTGTTCTTCGCGGTGCCCATCGCCATTATCTGCGCCAGGGCCTATTATGTCATTTTCTACCAGAGCCTTTACTACAACGCGGACGGCACCTTTGACTGGGCGGAGGCCGTTGCCATCTGGGACGGGGGCCTTGCCATCTACGGCGGCATCATCGGCGCGGCGGTCACCTGCTTTATCTTCTGCCTGGTGCGTCACCACAAATTCGGGGCGGTGGCGGACGTCTGCGCCTACGGCCTGCTGATCGGCCAGATGATCGGCCGGTGGGGCAACTTCGTCAACCAGGAGGCCTATGGCGACACCTGCACCGCCGTCTGGCGCATGGGCCTGACCCTGCAAAACGGCACATATATTGAGGTGCATCCCACCTTCCTGTATGAGTCGCTGTGGAATCTGCTGGGGTTCCTGCTGCTCTATTTTATCGTCCGCAGGCATCGGAAGTATGACGGCCAGATCTTCCTCTGCTATCTGTTCTGGTACGGCCTGGGGCGGTTCTTCATTGAGGGGATTCGGACAGACAGCCTGTACCTGTTTGACACCGGCATCCGGGTGTCCCAGCTGGTGGCGCTGGTGACGGTGCTCATTACGGTGCAGATTCTGGTGATTCAGCAGTTCCGGAAGCATCCCAGGGAAAAGCTGTTGGTGAACAGCCCCAAATCCGAGCTTCTGGAGGAGCAGGAAGCGGCGCCGGAGGAACTCAGGGAAGAAGCAGTTCCGCCCACCGACAACCCGCCGGAGGCGTCCGCCGACGCCGAAGAACCGGAAAAGGCCGGGGAGAAAGCGCAGTCTTCCGCCGCCGCAGCGGAGGAAACCGCTGACGCCGGAGCACCGGACAAGACCGAAGGGGACTCCCCCGCAGCGGAGGAACCGCCCCGGGACAGCGGCGACACGCCTGCCGCAGAATAAAAAGGTCACACACACCGAAGAACGCCCTCAGGGTCACCCCTGAGGCGTTCTTTTTCTGTTCTATGCCTGTCCCGCCGGGCATAGAGTGGCAACAGGAAACAGGGACGCGCCTGGCCGCGCGCCCCGGAAAGCGGGGGATACCATGAACGATACGGCGCTAGAACAGGCGGCGGCCTGCCTGCCCAGGGAGCTGCGGCTTGCGGCCCTGGCGAAAGGAGAACGGGGGCGCTATGAGGAGATTCGCCTGCGGGCGGGCCGGGGGATGTTCCTGACC
>JAJQBL010000160.1 GCA_021203325.1 Clostridiales bacterium
GTCATTACATATCAGGCAAGGATTGAGAAAGGAAATAAGTGGTCTCCCTCCGGGGCCCCCTTTCTCGCTCCGCCGAGAAAGGGGGGAAAGAGGGCGGCTTAAGAGGGCCGCGGTGCGTCCCTCTTAAGAATCTCCCTCTATCCCGCTGGTGCTTCGCGCTGTCCAGTCCATAGGTGATCTATTCCGTTAGAGACGAAGTAACTTTCAGGCGGTGAGACTGCCGCCCTGCGGCTGGCAACGATTGCCGTTCCGCCCTGCCTAAAGGCGGGCGGAACGTGCAATTTTATCATCCGACGATGGATAACATCTGCCTGAACCGCAAGGCGGCAACCTCTCATCAAAAAAACGTAGTTATCTATTGCTTTTTTTGCATCAGGAGCTGTAACTTGTCCTTACCGTCAGATTTCCACGACCAAAGGGCAACAAAATTGCCGCCCGTTCCGCCGCAGGCAGGAACGTGGGCGGCAATCCCTGCCAGCCGCCATCGGCGGCAGTCTCACCAGTTAGAAGTTACTTCGTCTGTTGCCTGACAGACCACTTATGAATCAGACAACGCGAAGCCCCGGCGGGATAGGAGAGGGGCTCTTAGGGGGGAGCGAGGCCCCGAGCTTCCCCCTGAGCCGCCCTCTTTCCCCCATTTCTCGGCGGAACGAGAAATGGGGCCCCCGGAGGGAAACAACGTAGTTCCTTCCTCCTTCCTTGTCTAAGGAAACCAGCCCCCAAATTGATGCCATCGGTGTGCCGCGGCCGCAACAAAACGATGACCATCCACCCATTGGTGAACGGTCATCGTTTTGATTTTGGTTTTGGATAAGGCCGTGGGTCGTCGGTGCGGCCCAGCAGGTAGTCAACGCTGGTGTTGTGAAAATCCGCCAGCCTGCAAAGCACCTCTGTGGGGATGTCCCGCAAGCCGACCTCGTAATAAGAATAGCAGGATTGGCTGCAATGGAGGTACTCGGCCATATCTATTTGCCGCAGGTCACGATCTTCTCTCAGGTCCCGTATGCGTTGATATATCATGAGCATCCCCCCGCCTACATTATAGATATAACAAAACGTTTTACCGCTTAATATCGCATTTTGTTATCTTGACGGGAATAACAATATGTTATATTATGTAATAGAGATGCTTTTATTCAGTTTTATTTGGAAAGGAGACGCCCGTTTATGCCGAAGCTGCCTGTGCCCTATACCACCGACTACGACCCCACCCCCGACCCAAGCCAGCTCAGCGTGTGGATGTATGACTCCCCCTTCCCCGCTGTGCCGGACTACACCTGTCTGCTGGAGATTCACACCGGCCACCTGGTTCTGGAGCATTGCGTGGATGTGCCCTGGATTCCGGGGAGCCTGGTCCTCCCCCTGGAGGATGTGGAGGACATAACGCTTTCCTTCCCCAGGGAGGATGTGGCCTGCATCCGCATTGTCTGGCGGAACCCGGTCTGGCCGGAGCCGCCGGTCTACCCCACCATGGACGGCCTGCCCCTGGACCCGCCGCCATTCTGATGCGGGACATTCCCCAAGAGGAGGTGCGGGAGCTTTACCGGGCGCTGCGGGAGGCGCTGGAGGAGTTCCGCAGCGGCGGGCAGGATGGGGATGACGGTTCCCTGTTTTCCCCGCCTTGACAATCCGGCGGAATACATTATAATGAAACCACCGGGGAGTTTTCTCCCCTCTGCAAATCTGTTCCGCGGAACATCGCCCCGGATGGAGGTGGTTTTCATGCCAAATTATTACGCTCACCTGACCTTCGGCCAGGCCGTCCGGGATTGCCTGAACCCAGAGGCCCAGGCGGCGGTGGACAGCCAGCGCCAGGGCTTTGACTGCGGCCTGTACGGGCCGGACCCCCTGTTTTTCTACCATAACGGCATCCCCAGCCCCATGGAGCGGGAGGCTCACGCCCTCCACCACGGCCCGCCCCAGACCGCCCTGGAGCGGCTGCGCCGTCCCATTGAGGAGGGGGTTCCCTTCGCCCAGGGCTACGCGCTGGGGTTTTTGTGCCACTACTTACTGGACCGGAGCTGTCACCCCTTCGTCTACGGCAACGCCAGCGCCGGGGGCATCAGCCATATGGCCATGGAGGGGGAGTTTGACCGCTTCCTGATGAAGCGGGACGGCATCGACCCCCACCGCATCACCCCCATGAAGCGGCCCGCCGACCCGCTGGTATACGCCGCCGCCGCCCGCGCCTACGAAAGTGTGGACGTCCACCGCTTTCAGGTGTCCATGGCGGGGTTCTACCGGGTGTCCCGGCTGCTGACATTGTTCCAGGGGACGGCGTTCTGCGCCCCCTTTGACCTCATCACCTGCAAAAGCGACTCCGCCGCCCGGATGCTGCTCCACAAATCCCCCGCCCCGGAGACGGCGCACACCAACCCGGCGCTGCTGGCCCTGCTGGAGGGGGCCGTCCGTCCCTCCGCCGCCCTGGTGGAGCAGGCTTTCGACGCCTACCAAACCGGCGGCGCCCTGGACTTTTTGCCCCGGGAGAACTTCCAGGGCAGGCCCCTGGCGGCCCGGACCAAAGCGGGGGCGGTTTGACAAGGCGGTACTTTCACGGTATAATAAACGGGAAGCGGAAAACGCTTCCCGTGTTTTGTTTTTATTCCACAGGTCAAAGGGCAGTAAGTCTCCAGTAGTAGAGCGTGAAGCCTAAAACTTTGCTTTTTTTGTAGGGGCGCACAGTGTGCGCCCGCCAGTTTGCGTCTTCAAAAAAGTGTTCCATCAGAGATTACTCCGGGAAAATTGGCTGCGCCTAACAGCAAATTTTGTATAGATGTAAACAATAGCTGCCTTTTGCTATGCCTCATTTCCCGACGAAACACGGAAATAGAACCAACCATAGCCGGGCGCACACTGTGCGCCCCTACTGGCCGGAGGAACACACAGCAGCGCCCACCACTAACAGCTAACAGCTTTCAACAGGAGGAATATTCATGACTTTGGAAGAAGCAAGGGCCAAACTCACCGCCCTTCAGCAGAAGCTCACCGCCTACAACCACGCCGTGGGCCTGATTTACTACGACGGCGTCACCTCCGCCCCCAAGGGCTCCGCCGGGAACCGGGGGCAGACCCTGTCTGTCCTGACCCAGGAGCTATACCTTCTCAGCACCGGGGCGGACACCGTTTCCCTGCTGGAGTTTCTGGACAGCCAGCGGGAGAACCTGACCCTCCGGGAAGGCCGCACCGTCACCCTGATGCTCCGGGACATCCGGGAAATGCAGCGCATCCCCATGGAGGAATATGTGGCCTATCAGAAGCTGCTGGTGGAGGCGGACGACGTGTGGCACACCGCCAAGGAGACCAATGACTTCGCCCTCTTTGAGCCACAGCTGACAGAGATCTTCGCCACCCTCCGCCGCTTCGCCGGGTACTGCGCCCCGGAGAAGGACCCCTATGACTACTGGCTGAACCAGTTCGAGGAGGGGGCCACCCGGGAGAGCTGCGACCGGTTCTTCGCCACCCTCCGGGCCCACATCGTTCCCCTGCTGAAGAAGGTGCAGGAGAAGCCCCAGGTGGACGACAGCTGCCTCCACGGTCACTTCCCCGTGGAAAAGCAGGACAAGCTGTCCCGCCTGCTGATGGTGACCATGGGCATCGACCTGAACCACTGCGGTCTGGCCACCACCGAGCACCCCTTCACCACCACCCTTGGCTCCCTGTACGACGTCCGCATCACCACCCATTATTATGAGGACAACTTCGCATCCTCCATGTACAGCGTCATCCACGAGGGGGGCCACGCCCTGTACGAGCTGGGGATCGACCCGGACCTGGCCTACACCGTGCTGGACAACGGCGTCTCCATGGGCATCCACGAGAGCCAGAGCCGCTTCTATGAAAACATTCTGGGCCGGGGCCGGGCCTTCACCTCCTACCTGTTCCCGAAGCTCCAGGAGATTTTCCCGGAGCAGCTGGCGGGATACACCGCCGAGGACTTCTACCGGGCGGTGAACATGGCCCAGCCCTCCCTGATCCGCACCGAGGCGGACGAGCTGACCTACTGCCTCCACATCATGGTGCGCTATGAGCTGGAGAAGGCCGTCTTTGACGGCACCCTGGCGGTCCACGACCTGCCCGCCGCCTGGAACCGGCTTTATAAAGAGTATCTGGGGGTGGACGTGCCCGACGACACCCACGGCGTCCTCCAGGACAGCCACTGGTCCGGCGGCAGCGTGGGCTACTTCCCCTCCTACGCCCTGGGCAGCGCCTACGGCGCCCAGTATCTGCGGAAGATGAAGGAGACCGTGGACGTGGACGGCTGCCTGCGCCGGGGGGACTTCGGCCCCATCAACCAGTGGAACCGGGAGCACATCTGGCAGTACGGCTCCACCTACACCCCGGCGGAGATTTTCCAAATGGCCACCGGCGAAGCCTTCGACCCCACGGTGTACGCCTCCTATCTGGAGGAGAAGTACACCGACCTATATGACCTGTGACCCCACGGAGGCAGCCGCACCATGAAGCAACCAAAGGAAACCAAAACCAACGCCATGCGGATGCTGGAGGAGGCGGGGATTCCCTACCAAATCCGCACCTATCCCCATGATGGCGGCGAGGCCCCGGACGGCCTGACGGTGGCCCGGGCCCTGGGCCAGGACCCGGACAGCGTCTACAAAACTCTGGTGGCCAGAGGGGCCAGCGGAGCCTATTACGTCTTTGACCTGCCGGTGAGTCAGGAGCTGGACTTGAAAAAGGCCGCCCGGGCGGTGGGGGAAAAAGCGTGGCCATGCTCCATGTGAAGGAGCTGCTCCCCCTGACGGGGTACGTCCGGGGCGGCTGCTCCCCCATCGGGATGAAGAAGTCCTTTCCCACCACCTTTCAGGAGACGGCCCAGCTCTATGACGAGATCGCCGTCTCCGCCGGGCGCATCGGCACCCAGGTGGTGGTGGAGCCGGAGGCACTTTGTAAGCTGGTGGGCGGGCAGTTCGCGGATATTGTCAGGGACGGTTGAAGCGGGGGCACAGTGTGCGCCCGGATGGCCTTTCCTCCTTGGAAAAGGTGGTTGAAAAGAAACGTTTTTTTGCCCTTACGGTGGGCCTCCTTAGAGAACGTTCGCTATCGAGACTTTGCCCGGCCTTCGCCGTCAAGCGGCATTTCCGCTGCGCTCCCTATGCCTTACGGCGGAACGGGCGGCAATTTTGTTGCCCGTTAGTCGTGGACATCTGACGGTACAACTACGTTATTCTCCTCAACCAAGATAGATTGTATCCTAAGTTGATGACCTTGCCGGATTTCAAAAATGATTCCCGTGAACCAGGGAGAGCTGCCGCAGGAACTGCGGCGGCTCTCTTTCTGTCCGCCGCACTTTTCCATAAAATCTGCCCAAACCCGCAACCCCGCCCTCCGCTTTGCGTCTTTAGAGGTAACACAACCGCGATTGGAGGTATCGTTATGAACCATATGTTACTGCTGCCCCTGTTCCTGGCCCTGTCCCTTCTGCTGGCGGGCTGCGCCCCTGCCGGCACCGTGGATGCCGGAAACAGCTCCGCCCTGGCGGAGTCCTCCCTCTCCGGCCCGGAGGAGGAATCCGCCGACAGCCGGGAAAGCTACACCGGCGTGGTCACCGCCCGCTTCACCGAGGGCGGCGGCGCAGACCAGGGGGAGGTGCTGACCCTGGAGACGGAGGACGGCACGATTCAATGCACCCTTCTGGCGGACAGTCAGGGGGATTTGTCCGCCGCCGTGGGCGACCGGGTGACGGCGGAGTGCCGGGTGGTGGACGGCGCGCCGGATTACCACCCTGTCCTGACCCTGACGGTGCTGGAGCAGGCGTCCTCCCCCGCCGGAGAAACCGCCGTCTGTGAGACGGACGCCCTCTCCCTCTCCGTCACCCTGCCGGAGGGCTGGGCGTGGGGCCTGATCGCCGACGACAGCGATGGCGCCGCATACGTTTTGCCCGTGGCCTTCTGGCCGGAGACAGCGCCGGAGCTGGAGGTGACGCTGGCCCTCTATCCCGGCGGCATCGGGATGTGCGGCACCGGCGTCACCATTGCGGACATCACCCTCCCCGGCGGTCTCACCGCCACCACCTATACAGAGGAAATTCAGGGGGAGACCTGGTTCACCCTGGTTTACGGGGACCTGAACGGCCTGCCGGAGGGGGCCGCCCTGGCGGCCAGCTGCTGTGCCGACGCCGACCTGTGGGCGGAGTGGGAGGAGGCTGTCCTCTCCGTCCTGTCCACCGCCCGGTATCAGGGGGACTTCCTGCCCTGGGCCGAGGCCCTGGCCCAGGCCAAGTCCGACTTTGCGCAGCTGTACGGCTACACCCCGGAGGATTGGAGCGGCTGCCTTGACCCGGACACCGGCGTCTGGACGATTACCTTCTATCAGGAGGACGAGGACGGGAACCTTGTGGCGCTGGAGGAGCGCACCGTCGAGGCAGCCGGTGTGGAGGAGAAGGCAGATTAGGGAACCTCTGATTTAAGGAACTTCTGAACAATTACAGTTTCACAGTTCAACAAATCAATTTCCGGTGTAAAAGCGCGAAAGTCATTGCAATTATTTGCAATCTCCCGATATATTCTTGCAGAATTTTCGCATTTTCCCCGAAAAAGGGCAGATTGCCCCCCTATCAGATTCCGGGCGATGGCGTCAGTCTCTGCCCTGCAATGGGAGGGCATACAAATTGGCACAGGCAAACATGGCATACAGACGATTTTCGTTCTTCATCAGTCCACGATAAGCCGTTTTTCGGCAACCAAATTGGCACTTGGGCATCTCGATAAACCGGAATATTTCTCGTCCGTTTTCATCTGAATATTATTCCGCACATTATCCGCTTCCAAAGCCTGATATAATGCAAGAACATTCCTGTATTATATCCCGCATTTTTCCTCTGCTATAGAATCCATATATTTGATATATTCGTTCCCCCATTTTTCAAGTTCCGCCAAAACGTCCCTGAATTTTTCACCAATCTCACTCAGATAATACTCAACTTTAGGAGGAACCTGGTTATATTCCTTTCGCACGATTAGTCCTTCATCTTCCAATGTTTTCAACTGTCGGGATAATGTGGTATGGGTCATTTCTTCCGGCATACGTCTTTGCAGTTCATTAAAACGGATCGGCCCACTTGATAAGAGATATAAAATATACATAGACCATTTTCCAGTCAAAACTTTTTGTGCTGTAACATAGGGGCACACCCCGAATAGTTCTTTTTTTGCCATATACACGTTCCTTTCTGATACCAGTATTTGCTTTTGAACATGGCACGGCTACCATCTATTCCTTTACGGAAGAACCCAAGATTATGGAATTTTAAAACATAAACAGCTTTATTGTCAATATCAGTATTAACAAAACAGGGAACAGAGGCTGAAGTGCCCTCTTTTGCTGCTTTTCTCGGCGGAGCGAGTTTGCGGCGTTAAGAGAGACGCGATTTGTCAAGGGGAATTTTTATTCCTAAATTTAATAGAACATAGAACCGGTTATCCTTTTGCTCAGCCAGCAGCGAAACAAACATAGCAGTTTCCAGACAGTCATATAGGTCAGTTACAAAGTAATATCTTTACGCAAAAGATGTCATCCAGACTTGGAATCCATTTCACCCCATTCTTTTGCAAAAACTGCAGAGAAATTCCTTGTAGAGCAGCACAAAATACGGTACAATAAGGACGAGTGAAGCGTGATGGGCACGGTCCGTCACGAGAAGAAGGAACTATCTGGCCACGCCCTCTTGGGAAGCGGGGGCATGCAAAAAGTGCGCAGGCACGGGAGAGGGGAGAATCATGGTTCGGATTGCAGTGGTGGAGGATGAGCTGGAGCAGCGGAATACGATTTGCGCCTATCTGGACAAGCTGTCGGAGGAACAGGGGAGCGTCTTTCATGTGACGACCTTTGAGAGCGGGGCGAAGCTGCTCTTTGATTACAAGCCCGTCTATGACGTGATTTTGATGGACATTGAAATGCCGGGCATTGACGGGATGCGCACCGCCATGAAGGTGCGGGAGCAGGACAGCGAGGTCATCCTCATTTTCATCACCAACATGGCTCAATACGCCATCCAGGGCTACAAGGTGCGGGCCCAGGCGTATCTTCTGAAACCGGTGAGCTATTACAGCTTCGCCATGGAGATGCAGGACGCCCTGCGCACCCTGTCCCGACGGGGGGCCGGAGCCTCCCTGCTGCTGCCCTGGGAGGACGGCATGAAACGGGTGCAGGTGCGGGACATCTGCTATATTGAAAGTGAGCGGCACAATCTTCGCGTTCACACCGTTGACGGCACCTATGAGGTGCGGGAGACTATGAAGAACATGACCGAGCAGCTGTCCGGCAAATCCTTCGTCCGCAGCGGGGTCAGCTATCTGGTGAACCTGGCCCATGTGTCCGGTATCCAGGGGGATCTGGCCATTGTGGGGCCGGACCGGGTGCCCATCAGCCGTCAGAAGCGGAAGGAGTTCCTGTCCGCCCTGTCCAACTATATTGGAGGGATCAACAATGACATTACCTGAGCTGATGCAGTACCTTTCTAATGAGCCAAACCTTCTGCGGTTCCTCTGTGAGCTGGCGGCGGTGGAGGTGCTGTGCCATCCCCACCCCCGCAGGCATGGGAAGGCCCTCCACGTCCTGCTCCTCCTGCTGACGGTGGCGGCCTCTCAGGCGGCGATTTACCTCCTGGTGGACTCTGACAATGCCTCCACGGCGCTGGAGGCGCCCATTTGCCTGGCGTTCACCCTGCTGTATCTGGCCCTGACGAGAAAGACGGATGGGGGCCACATCTTTTATTACGCCTCCTGGGCCTATTTTGTGGCGGAGCTGGTCACGCAGACCTTCATCCCGCTGCAAACGCAGGTCCTGCGGCTTACTTCGGAGACTGTGCCGGGGCTCTGCCTGAGCCTGCTATACTACGCCGTACTGGTGGCAGGGGTGGCCTGCTGCGTATACAGGTTTCTGCTGCCCGCCGTGCGGTACAGTCAGACGGCCCCCATCCCAAAGGGCCGCCTGGCCCTCCACGGGATGATGATGGTTCTCTTCACCGTCCTGGCCAATTATCAGGTGATTTTCTGGCTGCTGGGGGAAAATAACCAGCTCAACAGCAACATGATCACCGTCTACCGCTGGGTGGTGTGCGCCGTGTGCATCTTTGTCCTGCTGCTGCAAAACAGCCTGGAAACGCTGCAGCGGACGGAGATGGAGCTGGCACTGAGCCGTCAGCTCTGGCTGCTGCAAAAGGAACAATATGAGCTGTCCCAGGAGAACATCGACCTGATCAACCGGAAGTGCCACGACCTGAAGCACCAGATGGAGGCCATCCGCCAGCTGAAGGACGAGGTGGAGATTGACCGGCAGCTGGAGGAGATGGAACATGCGGTGCTGATTTACGACTCCGCCATGAAAACCGGCAACCGCGCCCTGGACATCGTGCTGACGGAAAAGAGCCTCCAGTGCGAGGGGCGGCACATCAACATGACCTGTATGGCGGACGGCAGCCAGCTGGACTTCCTGGACAAAATTGACCTCTACACCATGTTTGGCAACGCCCTGGACAACGCCATCGAAGCGGTCAGCAAGCTGGAGGACAGGGCCCAGCGGGTCATTCAGGTGGCGGTGTATACTGAGAAGGCGCTGCTGATGATCCGGGTGCGGAACTATTGCCAGGGCAAGGTGTCCCTGGAGGACGGCCTCCCTGCCACCAGCAAGTCCAACAAGCAGGATCACGGCATCGGCCTGAAAAGCATCCGCAGTACGGCGGAAAAGTACGGCGGGGACATCGCCATTCAGTCCACAGACCACATCTTTTCCCTGCAAATTCTGATTCCGCTGCCCCAGGGGGAAGCCCTGGAGCAGGCGGAGTAAATGGCACTTCCGTCAGAACCAACAAACCGCAGCCCGGCATTGTCCGGGCTGCGGTTTGTTTTATGCTCGCAACTGTAAAACACATTCTCAAAACCAATTGTGCCGGATTTTCGACCAATCGTGCCAAATTCCTGAAAGCAGCCTTAAAAATTTGTAAACTAATTGTGTCAAGAGGGCTCGGGAGCGGTACCCCGACCCGGAATAACGCAAAACCCAATCAACGAGGAAAGGAGGCATACCCATCGGCGTCCGCAAACCAACAGCATCATAACAATTAGGAGGAATGAAACTGTTATGAAAAAGAACAAAAGGCTAGTCCCTGGCGTCGTAACCATCGCGGTCCTGCTGGTTATCACCATGATGGTCAACGTCCTGATGAGCACCTTCGGCACCACCCTGTCGAGCTACCTGGGCACCAGCTCCAGCGGCACGACCACCAGCACCGGCGATGACGATGAGACCAGCTACGATGAGATGGATCTCCTGGCCGAGGGCCGTGAAATCGTCACCGAGCTGGAAGGAGAGGGCACAGTCCTGCTCCGCAACGAAAACAACACCCTGCCTCTGGAGAAGGGGACCAAGGTCACCATCCTGGGCGCCATGAGCTATAACTACATCAATGGCGGCACCGGCTCCGCAGGCGGCAAGTATGACGAGTACACCTACTCCATGTACGAAGCCTTCACCGGCACCAAGGACGACGGCTCGGACAGCACCAGCACCGAGATGTATCTGGACGTCAACGAGAAGGCCTGGGAGTGGCTGGAGCAGGCCGTCGGCGGTGGCCGGAACATGGACACCACCGAGGACTATTATGGACACACCGGCACCGGTGAGCTCGCCACCTTCACCGGCTCCGATTACGCCGAAAACAAGGACAACTACGGCAACGGCGACTGGGGCGGCTACACCCGGGTCTGCGAGTTCGCAGTTGAGGTCTACGAGCGGGACAAGGAAGACTTCATGGAGGACGGCTACAACGATGTGGTCATCGTCACCTTCGCCCGTTCCGGCGCTGAGGGCGCTTCCCCCACCATGGACTATGACGGCGACGGCGTCGCTTCCACCGGCACCACCTATCTGCAGCTCAGCGAGGACGAGAAGGATCTGCTGAAGTTCTGCAACGAGAACTATGAGACGGTTATCGTCCTGATCAACTCCTCCGCAGCCATGGAGCTGGGCGAGATCGAGGAAGAAGAGTACGGCGTGGACGCCTGCCTGTGGATCGGCCATCCCGGCGAGGCCGGCCTGGTTGCCGTGGCCCAGATCCTGGTGGGCGACGTGAACCCCTCCGGTCACCTGGCGGACACCTATGCCT
>JAJQBL010000098.1 GCA_021203325.1 Clostridiales bacterium
CTAAGGAAAGTATTCTTTAAGTTGATGACATTGCCTTTCAGGGGAGCCAATGACGCAGCAGTTACAACAACCTTTTTCCTCCCCTGAAAGGGTAGGAAGCGCAGCGGAAATGCCGCTTGACGGCGGAGGGGGACCGGCGAAGCCGGTGTGGAGGGGTGTATCGCTTTCAGTCGGTGGCATTGCTCATAAAAGGCGTAACAGGCCGATTTTTCGAAAAATACAGAAAACCGGTTTGATTTTCCTCCCGCCTGTGCTATAATAGAGGCTGGCAGTCCATCGGGCGGCGGGCGCACTGCCCGACTGAAACCACGACAAAGGATGAATGATACCATGAAAAACAACTATGAAAGCCCTCTCTCCTCCCGCTACGCCAGCAGGGAGATGCAGTATATTTTTTCTCCGGACAAAAAGTTCTCCACCTGGCGCAAGCTGTGGGTGGCCCTGGCCCGGGCGGAGATGGAGCTGGGCCTTCCCGTCACCCAGGAGCAGGTGGATGAGCTGGAGGCTCACGCCGGCCCGGAGTTTATCGACTACGACGCCGCCGCCAAGTATGAGAAGGAGCTGCGTCACGACGTAATGGCCCACATCCACGCCTATGGCGACCAGTGCCCCAAGGCCATGCCCATCATTCATCTGGGGGCCACCAGCTGCTATGTGGGGGACAACACCGATATTATCCTGATGAAAGAGGCGCTGGAGCTGGTCCGGGATGAGCTGGTGCGGGTCATCGCCAACCTGGCTCAGTTTGCCCGGCAGTATGAGGCCCTGCCCACCCTGGGCTTCACCCACTTCCAGGCGGCCCAGCTGACCACCGTGGGCAAGCGGGCCACCCTCTGGCTGAACGAGCTGCTGATGGACCTGCACGAGGTGGAGTACCGCATCAGCGACCTGAAGCTGCTGGGCAGCAAGGGCACCACCGGCACCCAGGCCTCCTTCCTGGAGCTGTTCGAGGGCGACCATGAGAAGTGCCGCCAGCTGGAGCAGAAAATCGCCGCCGAGATGGGCTTTGACGCGGTGGTGCCCGTGTCCGGCCAGACCTACAGCCGCAAGGTGGACACCTATGTGGTGAACACCCTGGCAGGCATCGCCCAGTCCTGCAGCAAGTTCGCCACCGACCTGCGGCTGCTGGCCCACATGAAGGAGATTGAGGAGCCCTTTGAGTCCAAGCAGATCGGTTCCTCCGCCATGCCCTACAAGCGCAACCCCATGCGCTGCGAGCGCATCTGCGCCCTGAGCCGCTATGTGCTGTCCGACGTGATGAACCCGGCCATCACCGCCTCCTCCCAGTGGTTTGAGCGGACGCTGGACGACTCCGCCAACAAGCGCCTCTCCGTCCCCGAAGCCTTCCTGGCGGTGGACGCCTGCCTGCGCATCTACCAGAACATCACCTCCGGCATGGTGGTGCATGAAAAGGTCATCGAGAAGCACATCATGGAGGAGCTGCCCTTCATGGCCTCGGAAAACATCATGATGGACGCGGTGAAGAGGGGCGGCAACCGCCAGGAGCTGCACGAGCGCATCCGGCAGCACGCCCTGGAGGCGGGCCACAACGTCAAGGACCTGGGGCTGGAGAACAACCTCATCGACCTGATCGCCGCAGACCCCATGTTCGGCATGACGAAGGAGGAGCTGTCCGCCCATCTGGAGCCGTCCAACTACATCGGCCGCTGCCCGGAGCAGGTGGAGGAGTTTTTGCAGGAGTGCGTCCAGCCGGTGCTGGAACAGTACGCCTCCGCCCTCACCGGGGAACAGGTGGAGCTGAGCGTCTGACTGATTCTTTCACCGCAAACCCACAGACAGGAGGGAGTCGGCGTTGAAGCAAAACCCCAAATATAAGGATTATATGGCAGCGGGGCTGACAGGCTTTTTGATGATTGCCGCCAGCATTGCCATCTATTTCCTGTTCGCAAAAATGTCCTACTTTCTGGGTGCCCTGAAGAAACTGCTTGACATCCTCGCACCTTTCCTGATGGGCTTTGTAATCGCCTATCTGCTGGCGCCGTTGTATAATTACCTGCTGCGCAACCTGCGGGAGCTGCTGGGCTCCGTCATGCAGGAGCGGCGGGCCAAATCCATCGGCACGCTTATCTCCGTTCTGGCCTGTATTTTGGCCGGGATTCTGGTCATCAGCGGCCTGTTCGCCCTGGTCATCCCCCGGTTTGTGGAGAGCATTGTGGGGGTGGTCAACGCCATGCCCAGCTATCTGACCCGCATCGAGGCGTGGGCGAGGGAGGCCCTGGCGGACTATCCTGACATCTACGCCATGGTGGAGGACGTGCTGAACAACCTGTATGACTCCCTGGTCAACTGGGCCACCAGCGACCTGCTGCCCAGCTTACAGAGCGTCTCCGAAGGGCTCGACGGCGTTTCCTCCCTGGTCAGCGCCCTGTTTTCCGGCCTGATGGCCGCCGTGACCGCCATCAAGAACCTTGTGCTGGGCTTCATCGTGGCCGCCTATCTGCTGATAGAAAAAACCACCATGATCGGCCAGATCAAGCAGATGACTTACGCCCTCTTCGGCCCGAAGCGGGGCAATCAAATCGTCTACCGGATGCGCTACACCAACCAGGTGATGGGCGGCTTTATCCGGGGCAAGCTGCTGGACTCCCTGATCATCGGCATCATCTGCTTCATCGGGGTCAGCATCATGCGGATGCCCTACCCCACCCTGATCAGCGTCATCATCGGCGTCACCAACATCATTCCCTTCTTTGGCCCCTTCATCGGCGCGATTCCCTGCGCGGTGCTGGTTTTGATGTACAGCCCCATTCAGATGGTCTACTTTGTCATCTTCATCCTGATTTTGCAGCAGTTCGACGGCAACATCCTGGGGCCGAAGATTCTGGGCAACACCACGGGGCTTTCCTCCTTCTGGGTGTTGTTCTCCATCATCTTCTTCGGCGGGCTGTTCGGCTTTGCCGGGATGCTGCTGGGTGTGCCGCTGTTCGCCGTCATCTACTCCCTGGTGTCCGACTTCGTCAGCGCCAGGCTGTCCAAACGGAAGCTGTCCCTGCTGCCGGACGATTATATCAACCTGGACGAGGTGGAGCAGCAGCCGGACGGCGAGTATAAATACCCGAAGATGAAGGACCCCACCCGGAAATAGGGGCATCCGTTCTTTCGTCATAAAATCAGCAGGGAAGCAGGCTTTTGCCCGGCAGGGGCAGGAGCCTGTTTTCTTTTTCTATTCCTGTCGAAGGAACGCGGTTCCCCAAATCATGCGTATTGAAAAATGTGGCGGAATAAAGTATAATCGTCTTATCCTGCGCCGCTCCGCCGGGGCTGCGCTGTACTATGGAGGAACTCAACATGAAATTTTCAGAGATGAAATACGAGCGCCCGAATCTGGATGCGCTGAAAGGGGAGCTGTCCGCCCTGACGGACCGGCTGAAAAATGCGGCGGACTACGAGGCCGCAAAGCAGGTGTTCCTGGAGATGGAGACGCTGGAACGGCACATCTCCACCAAGTCCACCCTGGCCAGCGTCCGGCACTCCATCGACACCCGGGACGCCTTCTATGACGGAGAATCCAAATTCTGGAACGCCGCCATGCCGGAGCTGCAGGCCCACAGCCAGGCGTGGACGCTGGCGCTGCTGAACAGCCCCTTCCGGGCCGACTTTGCCCGGGAGTACGGCGAGCTGATGTTCACCAATGCGGAGCTGGGGCTGAAAGCCTTCTCCCCGGAGATCGTCCCGGAATTGCAGCAGGAGAACGACCTGACCCAGGAGTATGAAAAGCTGCTGGCCTCCGCCCAGGTGCCCTTTGAGGGGAGAACCTACACCCTGAGCCAGATGACCCCTTCAAGAACGACCCGGACGACGACCGCCGTCTGGCGGCCTGGAAGGCGGAGGGCCAGTGGTACAAGGACCATCAGGAGAAAATGGACACCATCTATGACCGGCTGGTACACCTCCGGGACACCATGGGCAAAAAGATGGGCTACGAGGGCTACACCACCCTGGGCTACTACCGCATGGGCCGCAACTGCTACACCAAGGAGGACGTGGAGAAGTTCCGGGCTGCCGTGGTGAAGTACCTGGTGCCCGTAGCCGACAGCATCTACCGGGAGCAGGCCAAACGCCTGGGGAAGGAATACCCCATGAGCTTTGCGGACAACGCTCTGGAGTTCCGTTCCGGCAACCCCCGGCCCAAGGGGTCTGCGGAGGACATTCTGGCCCAGGGAAGGAAGTTCTATGACGAGCTGAGCCCGGAGATCGGCGCCTTCTTCCGCACCACGCTGGACGGGGAGCTGCTGGACGTGCTCAGCACCGAGGGCAAGGCCGGGGGCGGCTACTGCACCAGCATCCCGGACTACGGGGTCCCCTTCATCTTTGCCAACTTCAACGGCACCCAGGGGGACGTTGAGGTGGTGACCCATGAGGCGGGCCACGCCTTTGCCTGGTACACCAACCGGGACCGGGTGCCCATGGCCTCCTGCTGGCCCAGCATGGAGGCCTGCGAGGTCCACTCCATGTCCATGGAGTTCTTCGCCTGGCCCTGGGCGGAGGGCTTCTTCGGGGAGGACACCCGGAAGTTCTATTACAGTCACCTGGCCGGCGCATTGACCTTCATCCCCTACGGCACATTGGTGGACCGCTTCCAGCACATCGTCTATGAGCAGCCCGACCTGATCCCCGCCCAGCGTCACGGGGTCTGGAAGGAGCTGATGGGGGTCTATATGCCCTGGATGCGGCTGGATGGGGAAATTCCCTTCTACAGCGAGGGAGAGCATTGGCAGCTGAAACACCACATCTATTCCTCCCCCTTCTATTATATTGATTACTGCCTGGCCCAGACGGTGTCCCTGGAGTTCTGGGCCATGATTCAGAAGAATTTGCCCGATGCCTGGCAGCACTACATGGCCTACACCAAACAGGGGGGCTGCGCCACCTTCACTGAACTGCTGAAAAATGCCGGACTGGAGAGCCCCTTCGACGAGAACTGCCTCCGGGAGGTCAGCCAGGCCGCCCGGGAATGGCTGGCAAACTTTGACCTGACAGGCATCGTCTGACCGGGCGGGGGAACTGCCCGTTCCTCTTCAAACACGCCTGCCGCTTCGCCCTGTGCGGAGCGGCAGGCGCGCTTTTGCCCCGGTGTGCCCGCCGGGGCCGCCCTTGCAAAAGCAAACCGTTTATGCTATAGTAAGGGCAAGAATTGGAACAACTGGTGAATCGTATGAAAAAATCCGACAAAACGACAAAAAAAGCCTCCCGAACGGGAGGGGAAAACGTGATGGGCCTCCACGCGGAGGTGCTGGAGCAGCCCGTCACCGAGACGCTGGAAATCAACTATATGCCCTACGCCATGAGCGTCATCATCTCCCGGGCCATCCCGGAGATCGACGGCTTCAAGCCCTCCCACCGGAAGCTGCTGTACACCATGTACCAGATGCACCTGCTGAACGGCCCCCGGACCAAGAGCGCCAACGTGGTGGGCTCCACCATGAAGCTGAACCCCCACGGCGACGCCGCCATCTACGACACCATGGTGCGCCTGAGCCGGGGCTACGGCGCCCTGCTGCACCCCCTGGTGGACTCCAAGGGCAACTTTGGCAAGGTGTATTCCAGAGATATGGTGTGCGCCGCCAGCCGGTATACCGAGGTACGCCTCGCCCCCATCTGCGCCGAGTTCTTCCGGGACATCGACAAGGACACCGTGGACATGGTGCCCAACTACGACGGCAAGCTGCTGGAGCCCACCCTCCTGCCCACCACCTTCCCCAACGTGCTGGTGGCGGCCAACCAGGGCATCGCCGTGGGCATGGCCTCCAACATCTGCGGCTTCAACCTGGAGGAGGTCTGCGACGCCGCCATTGCCCGCATCAAAAACCCGGACTGCGACCTGCTGGAAATCATGAAGGCCCCGGACTTCCCCACCGGCGGCCAGCTCCTCTACGACCGGGCGGCCCTGGAGGAGGTCTACCGCACCGGCCGGGGCAGCCTGAAGGTGCGGGGCCGGTGGAAGTACGACAAAAAGGAAAACGTGGTGGAGATCTACGAGATCCCCTACTCCACCACGGTGGAGGCCATCATGGACAAGGTGGCCGAGCTGGTGAAGGCGGGCAAAGTTAAGGAAATCAGCGATATGCGGGACGAAACCGACCTGTCCGGCCTGAAACTGGCCATCGACCTGAAACGGGGCACCGACCCGGACAAACTGATGGCCAAGCTGTGCAGGCTGACCCCCCTCCAGGACAACTTCGCCTGCAACTTCAACATCCTCATCGAGGGCACCCCCCATGTCATGGGGGTGGGCCAGATTCTGGAGGAGTGGACGGCCTGGCGCACCCAATGCGTCCGCCGCCGGGCCACCTTTGACCGGGACAAGAAGGCGGAAAAGCTCCACCTCCTGAAAGGTCTGCGGAAAATCCTGCTGGACATCGACAAGGCCATCCGCATCATCCGGGAGACGGAGTCCGACGCGGAGGTGATTCCCAACCTGATGATCGGCTTCGGCATCGACAAGGTGCAGGCAGAGTATGTGGCGGAGATCAAGCTGCGCAACATCAACAAGGAGTTCATCCTGAAACGCACCGCCGAGGTGGATCAGCTGGAGGAGGAGATCGCCGACCTGGAGGACCTCATCAGCCATCCCAAGCGGCTCCAGCGGGTCATCATCAAGGAGCTTCAGGAGGTCAAGAAGCAGTACGCCGTTCCCCGCCGCACGGAAATTCTTTACGACTACACCGAGGACGCGGAAACGGAGGAGCCGGAGCAGAACGCCTATCCGGTGAACGTGTTCCTGTCCAGAGAGGGATACCTGAAAAAAATCACCCCCCTGAGCCTGCGGATGTCCGGCGAACAGAAGTATAAGGAGGGGGACGGCCCCAGCCAGCAGTGGGAGTGCCAGAGCACCGACGAGCTGATGGTGTTCACCGACCGGCAGCAGGTGTATAAAACCCGGCTGGACCAGTTCGCCGACAGCAAGGCCAGCCTCCTGGGGGACTATCTGCCCACCAAACTGGGGATGGACAGGGACGAGCGGGCCATTTGGGCCTGCCTGCCCGGAGACTACAGCGGCAGCCTGCTGTTCTTCTACGAGAACGGCAAGGCGGGCCGGGTGGAGCTGGCGAAATACCAGACCGTCACCAACCGGAAGAAGCTCACCGGGGCCTACAGCGACAAGAGCCCCCTGAAAGCAATCTTCCTTCTCCGGGAGGACACGGAGCTGGCGGTGTACTCCACCGAGGGGCGGTGCCTGCTGTTCAACACGGCGGTGCTGCTGCCCAAGACCACCCGGAACACCCAGGGGGTCAGCGTCCTGACCCTGAAAAAGGAAAAATATGTGCTGGACACGGTGAAGCGGGCGGAGGACACCCCCATCGTCAACCGCACCCGCTACCGCACCCGGACGATCCCCTCCGCCGGCGCGTTGCTGAAACCGGAGGACCGGGGGGAGGAGCAGCTGTCCCTGTGACCGCTGCGCGACAAACGGAAAAGGAGGTGCGTCTCATGGCGCTCAGTGACCCGGTACGGTATACCGTCCTGAAGCTGGACGGCGATTATGCCTGGCTCCGCAGGCAGGATAACCCCGCGGCGGAGCCGATCATGGTGGCCCAGGCCCTGCTGCCTGCGGAAATCACCGAGGGCTGCACGGTGCAGAAGGTGTTCTTTGACTATTCGATGGTGTAACCGGAAGCTATATGATAATGTATCAGGCGGCGTCTGTCGGAGATTCGGCAGACGCCGCCGTTTTGCACAAAAAAGCGGCGGCCCCGATTGGGGCCGCCTGAAAAAAGGGGTAAAACCGAAACGCGAAGGAAAGGGGAACCTTACACCTCGAACATCAGATCGCCGTAGGTGGGGACAGGCCAGGAGTCCTTGTTCACCAGCAGCTCCACCGCGTCGATGGGGGCGCGGAGGGCGTCCATGGCGGGGATGACCTTGTAGCGGTAATCCTTGGCCATGCAGCCGATGCAGGTCAGGGAGTCGGTCTCATGATAGACCTTGGTCAGGTTCTCCAGGGCGGCTTCGGCCTGCTTCAGATAGCCGGTGATCTGCTCCAGCCGGGCCCGCTGGACGGAGGCGTCGCAGCCCACCGCTTCCACGGTGGCCACGGACTGAGCCAGCTCGGTAGTGCAGTTGATGATGGCGGGGATGTACCGCTTGCCGGCCAGGTGGATCATGGTCTTGGCCTCGATGCCGATCTGCTTGGCGTAGTTCTCATAGGAGATCTCGGCACGGGACTCCAGCTCGACCCTGGTGAAGATGTGGAAGCGCTCAAACAGCTCCACCACGTCCTCATGGGTCAGGACGGGGATGGCGTCCACCATGCACTTGATGTTGGGCAGACCGCGGCGGGCAGCCTCTTCCACCCACTCCTCAGAGTAACCGTCGCCGTTGAAGATGATGCGCTGATGGTCGGTCATGGTCTTCTTGATGTAAGCCTTGCAGGCTTCCTCGAAGTCCTCCGCGCCCTCCAGGGCGTCGGCGGCGTCGGCAAAGGCCTCGGCCATGACGGCGTTCAGGGCGGTGTTGGGACCGGCAATGTTGTCCCGGGAGCCGACCATACGGAACTCGAACCGGTTGCCGGTGAAGGCGAAGGGGGAGGTACGGTTCCGGTCGGTGGCGGCCTTCTTCAGCACGGGGACGGTGGAGACGCCGGTATCCAGCTCGCCGCCCTCATTGGTGGACAGCTCGCCGTCGCCGCCGACGATCTGATTCACCAGGCTCTCCAGCTGGTCGCCCAGGAAGATGGAGATGATGGCGGGAGGGGCCTCCTGTGCGCCCAGACGGTGGTCGTTGCCCACGTCGGAGGCGGACTCCCGGAGGAGGTCGGCGTGCTTATCCACAGCCCGCATGACGCAGGCCAGCACCAGCTGGAACTGGAGGTTCTCCTCCGGCTTGTCGCCCGGCTCGAACAGGTTCTCGCCGTCGTCGGTGCCCAGGGACCAGTTGTTGTGCTTGCCGGAGCCATTGACGCCGGCGTAGGGCTTCTCGTGGAGCAGGCAGACCAGGTTGTGCCGCTCAGCCACCCGCTTCATGGTCTCCATGGTCAGGTTGTTCTGGTCAACGGCCACGTTGGCGGTGGAGAAGATGGGGGCCAGTTCATGCTGGGCCGGGGCCACCTCGTTGTGCTGGGTGGTGGCGGTGATGCCGTACTTCCACAGCTCCACGTTCAGGTCGGCCATGAAGGCGCCCACCCGCTCCCGGATGGCGCCGAAGTAGTGGTCGTCCAGCTCCTGGCCCTTGGGGGCGGGGGCGCCGAACAGGGTGCGGTTGGCGTAAATCAGGTCACGGCGCTGCAAATACTTGTTCCGGTCCACCAGGAAGTACTCCTGCTCCGGGCCAACGTAAGCGGCCACCTTCTTGGCGGTGGTGTTGCCGAAGAGGCGCACCAGCCGGATGGCCTCCCTGGAGACGGCCTGCATGGAGCGCAGCAGGGGGGTCTTGGCGTCCAGAGCCTCGCCGGTGTAGGAGACAAAGACGGTGGGGATGCACAGGATGGTGCCGCAGCTCTGCTCCTTCACGAAGGCAGGGGAGGTGATGTCCCAGGCAGTGTAGCCGCGGGCATAGGAGGTGCCCCGCAGGCCGCCGGAGGGGAAGGAGGAGGCATCCGGCTCGCCCATGATCAGCTTCTTGCCGCTGAGCTGGAGCAGGGTGTAGCCCATCTCGTTGGGGACAGTCAGGAAGGAGTCATGCTTTTCGGCGGTGGCCCCGGTCAGGGGCTGGAACCAGTGGGTGTAGTGGGTAGCGCCCTTCTCCACGGCCCAGTTCTTCATGGCCTCTGCGATGGCGTCGGCTGTGGCGGAGGGCAGCATACCGCCGTTCTCCTGGACATAGACGAACTCCGTGTACACGTTCTTGGGAAGACGCTCCTTCATAACAGCCAAGCTGAACACGTTGGAGCCAAAAATTTCGGGAATACCCATTCTACACTCAACCCTTTCACAATAATGGTTGGACAGCACCGATAAAATCATATCCATGAAAAAAGACAATGGCACCAATAACAGCGTTATCCGGGACGCCATTGTCACGTTTCATGAGGTTTTATCCGTCTGTACCAGGTCTGCTGCTGGATGTTTTGCACGTGAGTTTGAATCACTATGCATACTATAGCGCAACTTCCGGAATTATGCAAGGGCTTTGCAGGAGATTTTTTGGATTCATTCAAATTCACCCGAAATGCCGCCGAAACCGGGGCCTGTTTTTAGAAAATGTGACGGAACGTGGAAAACGGCGGTCAAAAAGCCGGGAAAAAACTTGACAGAAACCGCATTTGGTGTATACTGAGTAAGGATGGCGCTCCGGCTGAATTTGCAAGTTCCGGGCGCACAACATTCATTTTGTTTCGCCTTACAGGATCCCTGCCCCGCTGCCGGGCCGACAGGCCGGCCGCAGGCAGGAGAACAGGAGAGAGCAATGCGTTATACAAAGGAAGAGATTCTGCGAATCGTGGAGGATGAGGACGTCAGCTTTGTCCGCCTGCAATTTGTGGACGTATTTGGAAAGCTGAAAAACGTGGCCGTCACCGCCGCCGAGCTGCCCAGGGCACTGGCGGGGGAGGTGATGATCGACGGAAGCTCCATCGACGGCTTCGCCTCCGCCAATGACTCCGACCGGTACCTGATTCCCGACCTGGGCACCTTTGCGGTGTATCCCTGGCGGCCCTCCCGGGGGAAGGTGGCCCGGCTGATGTGCGACATCTGCGGGGGAGACGATGCGCCCTTCGGCGGCGATTCCCGGCAGGTTTTGCAGCGGGTCTGCGACCGGGCGGCGGCCCAGGGCATCACCATGCAGGTGGGGCCGGAATGTGAGTTCTTCCTGTTCCACACCGACGAGGAAGGCCGCCCCACCATGAACACCACCGACCAGGCCGGTTACTTCGACATCTACCCCCTGGACCAGGGGGAGAACGTCCGCCGGGAGGTGGTGCTGGCGCTGGAGGAGCTGGGCTTCCAGGTGGAGTGCTCCCACCACGAGAACGCCCCCGGCCAGCATGAGATTGACTTCAGGTACACCCCGGCCATGGAGGCGGCGGACAACATCCTGACCTTCCGGCTGGCAGTCAAGACCCTGGCCCAGCGCAACGGCCTCCACGCCACCTTTATGCCCAAGCCCATTGCGGGCCGGGCAGGCTCCGGGATGCACCTGAACTTCACCCTCCACCGGGACGGGAAGAACCTGTTCTATGACGCTTCGGCGGAGCGGGGCCTTTCCAGAGAGGCCCGCGGGTTCATCGCCGGGGTGATGGACCACATCGGCGGCATTACGGCGGTGACCAACCCCCTGGTGAACTCCTACAAGCGGCTGCTGCCGGGGTATGAAGCCCCCTGTTACACCAGCTGGTCCTTCGGCAACCGCACCGCCCTGATGCGGATTCCGACGGCAAAGCCCGGTCAGATTCGGGTGGAGCTGCGGAGCCCCGACTGCTGCTGCAACCCCTACCTGGCTTTGGCGGTGTGCCTGGCCGCCGGGCTGGACGGCATGGAGCGGGGGCTGGAGGCCCCACCGGAGCTGAAGGCCGACCCCGCCAGCCTGTCCCCGGAGGAGCGGGCAGCCATAGGCGTGCAGCCCCTGCCGGGGAACTTGCAGGAGGCCCTCTCCGCCCTGGAGCAGGACGCGCTGCTGCTGGACGTGCTGGGCGAGCATATCGCCGGGGCCTACCTCTCCGGCAAGCGGCGGGAATGGGAGGAATATCGCGGTCAGGTTTCTGAGTGGGAGCGCCGGCGCTACATGGTCGCTTACTGACCCTGAGCGTCAGCGACAGGAACCGGGAGCGTGATGAGAGTGGAAAAAATTATCGTTGCGTTTGAAGGCGAGACCACCTGCCGAAAAATGGCGGAGCTGATTCAGGCGGGGTGCGCCGTGAGCTGCGTCACCATGCGCAGCTGCGGCGAGGTCAAACGCATGGTTCATAAATCGCGCTTAAACATCGTAGTCTGCGGGTATAAGCTGACAGACGGTACCTGTGAGGATTTGTTTGAAGATCTGCCGCCGGACTGCTCCATGCTGATGGTGGCCACCCAGGGCCAGCTGGACCTGGTGAATGAGGACATCTTCCGGCTGCCCGCCCCGGTGTCCCGGAGCAGCCTGTGCGCCTCGGTGGAGATGCTGATGCAGGCCAACCGGCAGCTCAGCAAGTACATCCGCCCCCGCCGCAGCGAGGAGGAACGGGCGGTGGTGGAGGCGGCGAAGCGCCTTCTGATGGAGCGCAACGGCATGACGGAGGAGCAGGCCCATCGCTGCATCCAGAAGCAGAGCATGGACACCGGCGCACGGATGGTGCAGACCGCCAGGCTGATTTTAGGCGACGAATTTTGACGAACACACCGAAAAACGGAGGATTTGCCGCCCTTTTGGGCGCAAGGAAAGGATATGGAGGTATCACTATGGTAAGCATCAACAGCAACTATCAGAAGCTGCCCGGAGGCTATCTGTTTCCGGAAATCGGGCGGAGAGTACGCGCCTTCTCTGCCCAGAATCCACCCAGGCCCCTCATCCGGCTGGGGATCGGCGACGTGACCCAGCCCCTTGCTCCCGCCGTCATCCAGGCCATGGAGCAGGCCACCGCCGAGATGGGTGTGAAGGAGACCTTCCGGGGCTACTGCGAGGAGACCAACGCCACCTACGACTTCCTCCGCTTCGCCATCCGGGACGATTACAGGCGCCGGGGGGTGGACATCGAGGACGACGAGATTTTCGTCTCCGACGGCGCCAAGAGCGACTGCGGCAACATCGGCGACATTTTCTCGGTGGACAATGTGGTGGCGGTCTGTGACCCGGTCTACCCCGTCTATGTGGACACCAACGCCATGGCCGGGCGAGCCGGGGACTACGACGGAGAGAAGTGGACTGACCTGGTCTATCTCCCCTGCACCGCCGAGAACGGCTTCTTCCCTGACCTCCCCGCCGGGGACAGGGTTCCGGACATGATTTATATCTGCTCGCCCAACAACCCCACTGGCACAGCCGCCACGAGGGAGCAGCTCCAGACTTGGGTGGATTACGCCAACGAGCACGGCTCAGTCATTCTCTTTGATTCCGCCTATGAGGCGTTCATCTCCGAGCCGGGTATCCCCCACTCCATCTTCGAGATTCCCGGCGCCAGAACCTGCGCCATCGAGTTCCGCTCCTTCTCCAAGACGGCGGGCTTCACCGGCAACCGGTGCGCCTACACCGTCATCTCCAAGGAGCTGGTGCGGGAGGGGGTCAGCCTGAACCGGCTGTGGAACCGCCGCCAGGGCACCAAGTTCAACGGCGTGCCCTATGTCATCCAGCGGGCCGCCGAGGCCACCTTCACCCAGGAGGGCCAGGCACAGATCAAAGAGACCATCCAGTACTATCTGGACAACGCCCGGGTCATCCGGGAGGGCCTGACCGCCGCCGGGCTCACCGTCTACGGCGGAGTGAACGCCCCCTATATCTGGTTCCGCACGCCGGAGGGGTACGGCTCCTGGGAGTTCTTTGACAAGCTGCTCCACGAGGCCTGCGTGGTCACCACCCCCGGCGAAGGCTTCGGCCCCAGCGGGGAGGGCTATATCCGGCTCACCGCCTTTGGCGACGCCGACGACACCCGTGAGGCGGTTCGCCGCATTCAGGAGCTGCTGAGCAGGTAAACCCGGAAGGAATCGAATAAAATCATAGAAAGGTGTCTCAATGGGGAGGCAGCGTGCCATTGCTGCGCCCTCTGGGGCACCTTTCCACGCAAAAAAAAACAACACGTTTCTCCCACATCACCGAAAAGGAGTCAGGAACTATGGAAATGAACAGAACGGAGTGCACCATGCCCGCCCGGGGGCTTTACGACCCCCGGTTTGAGCATGACGCCTGCGGCATCGGCGCCGTGGTGGACATCAAAGGCCGCAAGAGCCATGCCAACGTGGACAACGCCCTGAAAATCGTGGAAAAGCTGGAGCACCGGGCCGGCAAGGATGCCGAGGGCAAGACCGGCGACGGCGTGGGCATCATGCTGCAAATCTCCCACAGGTTTTTCAGCAAGGCCGCTGCCCTGTGCGGCATCACCTTGGGGGACGAGCGGGACTACGGCATCGGAATGTTCTTCTTCCCTCAGGACACGCTGAAACGCTCCCAGGCCAAGAAGATGTTCGAGGTCATTGTGGAAAAGGAGGGAATGCGCTTCCTGGGGTGGCGCACCGTCCCCATTAACCCCGCCATCCTGGGCCACAAGGCCCTGGACTGTATGCCCTACATTGAGCAGGGCTTTGTGGAGCGGCCCGCCCGCTGCGAAAAGGGGCTGGCCTTTGACCGGAAGCTGTATATCGCCCGCCGGGTCTTTGAGCAGTCCAACGACAACACCTATGTGGTGTCCTGCTCCAGCCGCACCATCGTATATAAAGGTATGTTCCTGGTGGGACAGCTCAGGAACTTCTACTGCGATTTGCAGGACGAGGATTATGAGTCCGCCATCGCCTCCGTTCACTCCCGGTTCTCCACCAACACCAACCCCTCCTGGGAGCGGGCCCACCCCAACCGCTTCATCCTCCATAACGGCGAGATCAACACCATCCGGGGCAACGCCGACCGTATGCTGGCCCGTGAGGAGACCATGGCTTCCAACGTCATGAGCGAGGAGGATCTGGATAAGATCTACCCCGTGGTGAACCCCAACGGCTCCGACTCCGCCAGGCTGGACAACACCCTGGAATTTCTGGTGATGAACGGCATCGAGCTGCCCATGGCGGTGATGATGTGCATCCCGGAGCCCTGGACCAACGACCAGAACATGAGCCGGGAGAAGCGGGACTTCTACCGCTACTATGCCACCATGATGGAGCCCTGGGACGGCCCCGCCTCCATCATCTTCTCCGACGGCGACATCGTGGGAGCCGTGCTGGACCGGAACGGCCTGCGCCCCTCCCGGTACTACGTCACCGATGACGACCAGCTGGTGCTGGCCTCCGAGGTGGGCGTACTGGATGTGCCCCCGGAGAAAATCGTCATGAAATCCCGCCTCCAGCCCGGCCGTATGCTGATGGTGGACACGGTGGCGGGCCGCCTGGTCACCGACGATGAGCTGAAGGAGAAGTACGCCCGCCGCCAGCCCTACGGCGAGTGGCTGGACATGAACCTCATCGAGCTCCACGACCTGCCCATCCCCAACCACCACATCACCACTTACACCCAGGACGAGCGGGACAGAATGTACAAAGCCTTTGGCTACTCCTATGAGGAGGTGAAGGATGCCATCCTGCTGATGGCCCAGACCGGCGAGGAGCCTACCGCCGCCATGGGCGTGGACATTCCCCTGGCGGTGCTGTCCGAGCAGCACCAACCCCTGTTCAGCTACTTCAAGCAGATGTTCGCCCAGGTCACCAACCCGCCCATCGACGCCATCCGGGAGGAAGTGGTCACCGACACCGCCGTCTACCTGGGCAGCGGCGGCAACCTCCTCCGGGAGGTGGCGGAGAACTGCAAGGCCCTGCGCATCAAGCACCCCATTCTCACCTCCATCGACCTTCTGAAAATCCGCAGCATGAAGCAGCCCGGCTTCAAGGTGGAGACCATCTCCATGCTGTACTATAAGAACACACCGCTGGAGCGGGCCATTGACCGGATGTTCGTGGCGGCGGACCGGGCCTACCGGCGGGGGGCCAACATCCTGATTCTCTCCGACCGGGGCGTGGATGAGAACCATGTGGCCATCCCCTCCCTGCTGGCGGTGTCCGCCCTCCAGCAGTACCTGGTGCGGACGAAGAAGCGCACCAGCCTGTCCGTGGTGGTGGAGACGGCGGAGCCGCGGGAGGTGCATCACTTCGCCACCCTGTTGGGCTACGGCGCGTCCGCCATCAACCCCTATCTGGCCCAGGAGTGCATCATGGAGCTGGTGGAGAAGAAGCTGCTGGATAAGGAAGTCTCCGTGGCCATTGACGACTACAATCAGGCCATTTTGAAGGGCATCGTGAAGATTGCCTCCAAGATGGGCATTTCCGCCCTCCAGTCCTACCAGTCCGCCCAGATTTTTGAGGCGGTGGGCATCTCCAAGGAGGTCATTGACAAATACTTCACCAATACGGTCTCCCGTGTGGGCGGCATCGGCCTGAAGGAAATCGAGGAGACAGTGGAGTACAACCACAACCACGCCTTCGACCCCCTGGGCCTGACCATCGACACCACCCTGGACAGCCCCGGCACCCACAAGTCCCGGGCGGGCAGGGGCACCGAGGATCACCTGTACAACGCGAAAACCATCGCCCTGCTCCAGCAGGCCGTCCGCACCGGCAGCTATGAGACCTTCCAGGAGTACGCCCAGACGGTGGATGACGACTCCGTCCCCCACACCCTCCGGGGGCTGATGGATTTCAAGTTTGACGAAAACGGCGGCGTCCCCCTGGATGAGGTAGAGAGCGAGTATGAAATCGTCAAGCGGTTCAAGACCGCCGCCATGAGCTACGGCTGTCTCTCCGCCGAGGCCCACGAGTGCCTGGCCATCGCCATGAACCACCTGGGGGCGCACTCCAACACCGGCGAGGGCGGCGAGCCCGCCGACCGCTACGGCACCGAGCGGGCCTGCACCATCGTCCAGGTGGCCTCCGGACGGTTCGGCGTCAACTCCCAGTACCTGATGAGCGGCAACGAGATTCAAATCAAAATGGCCCAGGGGGCGAAGCCCGGCGAGGGCGGCCACCTGCCCGGCAAAAAGGTGTACCCCTGGGTGGCAAAGACCCGGTTCTCCACCCCCGGCGTGTCCCTAATCTCTCCGCCGCCCCACCACGACATTTACTCCATTGAGGATCTGGCCCAGCTGATTTACGACCTGAAAAACGCCAACCGGGGGGCCCGCATCAACGTGAAGCTGGTGTCCGAGGCCGGCGTGGGCACCATCGCGGCCGGCGTGGCCAAGGGCGGCGCCCAGGCCATCCTGATTTCCGGCTACGACGGCGGCTCCGGCGCGGCGCCGAAAAGCTCCATCCACAACGCCGGCCTCCCCTGGGAGCTGGGGGTGGCGGAGACCCACCAGACCCTGATTCAGAACGGCCTGCGCTCCCGGGTGGTCATCGAGGCGGACTCCAAGCTGATGACGGGCCGGGATGTGGCCATCGCCTGCCTGCTGGGGGCGGAGGAGTTCGGCTTCGCAACCGGTCCCCTGGTGGCCATGGGCTGCGTCATGATGCGGGTGTGCAACCTGGACACCTGCCCCATGGGCATCGCCACCCAGAACCCCACCCTCCGCAAGCGTTTCCAGGGCAAGCCGGAATATGTGGAGAACTATATGCTCTTCATCGCCCGCCAGCTCCGGGAAATCATGGCGAAGCTGGGCTTCCGCACCGTGGAGGAGATGGTCGGCCGCAGCGACAAGCTGGAGGCCCGGCAAAACCGCATCACCCAGCGGGCGGACACGGTGGACCTGAGCGCCATCCTGAATAACCCCTACATCGACAGCGAGGAGCGCCACTTCGACCCCGCCAAAGTCTTTGACTTCGAACTGGAAAAGACGGTGGACGAATCCGTATTCCTGAAGAAGATGGGCCGGGCGCTGAAGAGCGGCAAGCCCGCCTCCATGGAGCTGAAGATCAGTTCCACCGACCGCACCTTGGGCACCATCTTCGGCAGCGAAATCACCCGCCTCTACGGCAGCAGCCTGCCGGATGACACCTACCGCATCAAGTGCTACGGCGGCGGCGGCCAGTCCTTCGGGGCCTTTATCCCCAAGGGGCTGACCATGGAGCTGGAGGGCGACTCCAACGACTATCTGGGCAAGGGCCTCTCCGGCGGCAAGATCGTGGTCTATCCCCCCAGGGGCTCCCGGTTCAAGGCGGATGAGAACATCATCATCGGCAACGTGGCCCTCTACGGCGCCACGGCGGGCAAGGCTTTCGTGGCCGGTGTGGCCGGCGAGCGGTTCTGCGTCCGGAACTCCGGCGCTTACGCCGTGGTGGAAGGCGTGGGCGACCACGGCTGCGAGTACATGACCGGCGGCCGGGTGGTGGTCCTGGGCGGCACCGGCAAGAACTTTGCGGCCGGTATGTCCGGCGGCATCGCCTATGTGCTGGATATGAAGCGGGACCTGTACCTCCGGGTGAACAAGAGCATGGTCAACATCGACCTGGTGGAGCAGAAGCACGACATTCAGGAGCTGCGCTCCATGATTCAGGAACACGTGGCCGCCACCGGCTCGGAGAAGGGCAAGGAGATTCTGGCGGACTTTGAGCATTACCTGCCCTACTTCAAGAAAATCATGCCGGTGGACTACAACCGGATGCTGAAAGCCATCGCCCGGGCAGAGGAAAAGGGCCTGACCCATGAGCAGGCGGAAATTGATGCGTTCTACAGCATCGCAGCGAACTGAGCAGGAGGGAACAGACAATGGGTAAACCGACCGGATTTTTAGATTATGAGCGCAAGGAGAACCCCGCCATCCAGCCCCTTGCCAGAATTCAGAACTTCAACGAATTTCACCCCATGCTGGACAGGGAGGAGCGGAGGGAGCAGGCGGCCCGGTGCATGAACTGCGGCGTCCCCTTCTGTCAGAGCTGCATCCAGCTTTCGGGGATGTACTCCGGTTGCCCGCTCCACAACCTGATTCCGGAGTGGAACGACATGATTTACAAGGGCAACTGGGAGCACGCCCTGACCCGCCTGTGCAAGACGGCCTCTTTCCCGGAGTTCACCGGGCGGGTGTGTCCTGGGCTGTGCATGGCGGCCTGCACCTGCGGGGCAAACGGCGACCCGGTCACCGTGAAGGAGAACGAGCTGGCCCTCATCGAGTACGGCTGGGAAAACGGGCTGATTCAGCCCCGCATCCCCGCCGTGCGCACCGGCAAGCGCATTGCGGTGGTGGGCTCCGGCCCCTCCGGTCTCGCCACCGCCGACCTGCTCAACCGCCGGGGCCACTCCGTCACCGTCTACGAGCGGTTTGACCGCATCGGCGGCCTGATGATGTACGGCATCCCCAACATGAAGCTGGAGAAGTCCATCGTAGACCGCCGGGTGAACCTGATGAAGGAGGAGGGCGTCACCTTCGTCACCAACGCCGACGTGGGCAACACCGTCCCCGCCGGGGAGCTGATGGAGCAATATGACGCGGTGGTGCTGTGCTGCGGCGCCTCCAACCCCAGAGACCTCCAGGGGCCGGGCCGGGACGCCGAGGGCATCTACTTCGCCGTGGATTTCCTCCGCCGCAACACCAAGAGCCTGTTGGACTCCGGCCTCACCGACGGCAAAAACATCTCTGCCAAAGAGAAGGACGTCATTGTGGTGGGCGGCGGCGACACCGGCAACGACTGCATCGGCACCTGTATGCGCCACGGCTGCAGGAGCATCACCGCGCTGGAGATGATGCCGGAGCCTTCCTCCACCCGGCTCCCCTCTAACCCCTGGCCCCAGTGGCCCCTGGTGAAAAAGACGGACTACGGCCACGAGGAGGCCATCGCCGTCTTTGGCCACGACCCCCGGCTGTACCAGACCACGGTGAAGGAGTTCCACAAGGACGAGAACGGCAGGCTCTCCGCCGTCACCATCGTCCATCTGGAGAGCAGGCGTGACGAGGCCACCGGACGCCGGATGATGGTGCCGGTGGAGGGCAGCGAGGAGACTCTGCCCTGCCAGCTGCTGCTGATCGCGGCGGGCTTCCTGGGCTCCCAGCCCTACGTCTCCGACGCCTTCGGGGTGGAGCTGAACCAGCGCACCAACGTGAAAACGGCGGCGGGGAAGTACAGCACCAACGTCCCCAGGGTGTTCACCGCCGGGGATATGCACCGGGGCCAGTCCCTGGTGGTGTGGGGCATTGCCGAGGGCAGGGCTTGCGCCCGCGAGGTGGACGAGTACCTGATGGGGTACACCTGCCTGTAAACCATCCTTGTGACCCAGGGGCCGCACTTCCGCGCAGCCCCTTTTCCGTCGGAAAAGAGACGCAAAAATATGCTGAAAAAACAGTTGACATTTTCCTTTCCGTCTGGTAAACTGTGACATAGGTGATAAGGTTTTTTGAAAAAACGTTACACCATACATTCTTCCGGTGTAAACGGGGATGTACCCCGGCACATATAAATCATGGTGGAGCGTCACTCCACAAAAATGATGCTCCATACATTCCAAAAGGAGGCAGTCAATTCCCGTGAGGCTCGCGGTGCGGCAGTGTGGAGACCTGTCGTATGCGGTGCGCGCATAGCGCGGCTGTGAGGTGGTCTTTTGCGGAGGCAGGATCACTAGAGTCAAGAAAAATGGCAGAAGTAGTATTGAAAGGTATCAAGAAAGTCTACGACAACAAGGTGACGGCTGTTCAGAACGTCAACCTGACCATCGCGGATCAGGAGTTTATCGTCCTGGTCGGCCCCTCCGGCTGTGGTAAGTCCACCACGCTGCGGATGGTGGCCGGTCTGGAAGAGATCTCCGACGGCGAGCTGTACATCGACGGCAAGCTGGTCAACGATGTGGCCCCCAAGGACCGGGACATCGCCATGGTGTTCCAGAGCTACGCTCTGTATCCCCACATGACGGTGTATGAGAACATGGCCTTCGCCCTGAAGCTGGCCAAGCGTCCCAAGGCGGAGATCGACAAGAAGGTCCGTGAGGTGGCTGAGATTCTGGACATCACCCAGTACCTGGAGCGTAAGCCCAAGGCTCTGTCCGGCGGCCAGCGTCAGCGTGTGGCCATTGGCCGCGCCATGGTCCGTGAGCCCAAGGTGTTCCTGATGGACGAACCGCTGTCCAACCTGGACGCCAAGCTGCGGAACCAGATGCGTGCTGAGATCATCAAGCTGCGCAGCCGTATCAAGACCACGTTCATGTATGTTACCCATGACCAGACCGAGGCCATGACCCTGGGCGACCGTATCGTCATCATGAAGGACGGCATTGTCAACCAGATCGGCACCCCTCAGGAACTGTTCAACAAGCCGGTGAACCTGTTTGTGGCTGGCTTCATCGGCACCCCTCAGATGAACTTCTTTGAGGACTCCAAGCTGGTGCTGGAGAATGGTGTGTACTCCGTCATCGTCAAGGGCGAGAAGATCAAGTTGGATGATGCGCAGCAGGCGGCCCTGAAGGCCAACGGCCAGAAGCCCTGCGACATCGTGGTGGGCGTCCGTCCCGAGCACGTCACCGTGGGCGAGGGCGACCTGTCCGCCAAGGTGGAGGTTTCCGAGATGCTGGGCTCCTCCATGCACCTGCACTGCGACTGCGGCGGCGATGAGGTTGTCATGGTGGTTCCCACCGTTGACCTGACCATTGACGTCTCCTCCGGCGCAACCATTCCGTTCACCTTCCAGCCCCGCCTGATTCAGATGTTCGACAAGGCCACCACCAACAACCTGATGTGGTATGACGCCGCGTCCGCTGAGGCATTTGCCCCTGTCTGCAAGAGCTATGAACTGCTTGGCGCAGGGAAGTAAGACTTTATTTTCATAAACCAGCGCCGCGCCCCGGTTTTCCGGGGCGCGGTTTTTTGTGCGTATTCGTTTGTGGCTGAGAGGACAGTGCGGCGGTCAGTCCGGCTGCTCCGCCATCAGGGCCAGCACCTCCGCCTCTGGGGCCACGCTGGGGATGCCGCCGTACCGCTGGGTGGACAGGCTGGCGGCGCAGCAGGCGAAGCGGGTGGCCTCCCGCAGCTCCTCCTCCGTCAGGGCCTCCGGCGCCTTCCCGCTGCGGAGGATGCGGCTCAGGACGCTGCCGCCGAAGATGTCCCCCGCGCCGGTGGTGTCCACCACCTGAATCCCCTGAGGGGTGGCCACCCGGCCGGAAACGGTACCGCTGGAGTAATAGCAGCCCTCCGGCCCCAGGGTCACGAAGGCCAGCGTTACGCCGTACGCCTCATGGAGCTTTTCCGCCCCTTCTTCCGGGGAGCAGCCCCACAGGAAGTCCACCTCCTCGTCGCTGAGCTTGACGATGTCCGCCTGGGACAGGCCCCACAGGATCTGGCGTTTCGCCTCCTCCAAATCCCGCCACAGGGGCTTACGGAGGTTGGGGTCAAAGGAGATCAGCTTCCCCCGCTGACGGGCATAGGCCACCGCCTGCCGGGTGGCGGAGCGCATGGGCTCATCCGTCAGGCTCAGGGTGCCGAAGTGAAAGTCACGGCAACCGTCGATCAGGCTCAAGTCCAGCTCCCCGAAGGAGAGCTGGGTGTCCGCCCCCGGCTTCCGGGCGAAGCTGAAGGTGCGGTTGCCCGTCTCGTCCAGGGTGACGAAGGCCAGGGTGGTGAAGTAGTTGGGGTCGGAGACGACGCCCTTCGTCTCAATGCCGGCCTGAGCCAGGGTGCCCAGCAGCAGTTTGCCGAAGGTATCCTCTCCCACCTTGCCCAGAAAGGCGGTTTTGCAGCCGTAGGCGTTCAGGGCGGCCAGCAGGTTGCCGGGGGCCCCGCCGGGGTTGGCCGCCAGGGTGGGATAGCCTGCGGAGTCGGTGCCCTTGCAGGCAAAGTCGATGAGCAGTTCTCCGATTGCGGTGACATCATACATGGTGTTGTTCTCCTTTCGCTGGAGGCGCACAGTATGCGCCCGGCCGGTTGCCCCCTTGGAGGAACGATATTGGAAGAAAAAGCGCTTTTGCCCTTGCCAGGGCAGGGGCATTTTTTCACGCCTATTATACCATATCGTCCCGCCTCCGCGCAACAGATACAATGTGGAATGATTTGCGCAAAACGTGGAACGGAATACCGATACCGCACCCCGGAATTACACTTCCCTTTTCCCGCAAACTGTGGTACACTATACCCATCCGATTCCCATAGCTTTAGGAGGCATATGCAATGGCAACAGCAGATTTAATCGGCACCCAGGTGGTGGAGATTCACTTTTCCAACAAAATCAAAACCCCGTCTCAGCTGAAGCTGAACTCCGGCTTCTCCTTCAACGTCAACTACGTCCCGGATGGGGAGCACGCGGTGGCGTCCCTGTACCAGAGTCTGAAGGACACCGACGGCGGCGACCAGTTCTTTTGCTCCGTGGAAATGCGGGGCACCTTCAAGCTCACCGGCCAGCTGGACGAGGCGGCGAAAAAGCAGCTCCACGCCCAGTGCTATGACGCCATGTTCCCCTATATCCAGAAGCAGGTGAAGGATTTGTGCGCCAGCTCCGGCATCCCCAACATGATGCTGCGCAAGAGCAAAATCAACCCGGAAAACGTTATGGTGCAGGATCACGGGCCGGAGGCGCAGAAGGACGAGCCGACGCTGCCCATCTATTGAGCCTGCGGCGGTCCACAGCAGCCGCTCCCTGTGGGAGACGGCTGCTGTTTTTCATTGCGTTCCGGGGGGAGATTAGACCGCAAATCAATTCCGGCCTGGCATAGATTGCGTGGGAAAACGAATTGATTGTCAAGTTTTCATAAACTATAATCAGAATAAAAGCGGCAGCTCTCTGCGCCCGGTCAGCTTTATCTGGACTTTTTTGAAAAATTCTGTTATAATAGCCGACAGACAGGCACTGCCTGCCGCTGCGGGAAAACGCATCTGCCTGAAAAACGCCTGTCAGAAACGCAGGTGTTTGTATTCCAATCATAAAAACAGGAGGAAGCATCGACTATGAATAACCGAACCGATATTCTGGATCTGCGCACCGCGCTGGCCGTCCTGCGGGAGCAGCCGGGCCAGCTGGTGGAAACCAATGTGGAGGTCAACCCGGAGGCGGAGCTGTCCGGCGTTTACCGCTATGTGGGCGCGGGGGGCACCGTCATGCGTCCCACCCAGGTGGACGGCCCTGCCATGATTTTCCACAACGTGAAGGGGCACCCGGACGCCAGCGTGGTGATCGGCCTGCTGGCCAGCCGTGACCGGGTGGGCAACCTGCTGGGCTGCAAAAAGGAGGATTTGGGCAAACTGCTGTGCGAGTGCGCCAAGAACCCCATCCAGCCCGTGGTCACGGAGGAACCGGCCCCCTGTCAGGAGGTGGTACACCTGGCCACCGACCCGGACTTTGACCTGTTCAAGCTGATTCCCGCCCCCACCAACACCCCTGTGGACGCCGGCCCCTATATCACCATGGGCATGTGCTACGCCACCCATCCGGACACCGGCCTGTCCGACGTCACCATCCATCGGATGTGCATCCAGGCCAAGGATGAGATCTCTATTTTCCTCCAGCCGGGCAGCCGCCACATCGGCGCCATGGCGGAGCGGGCCACCGAGCTGAACCAGCCCCTGCCCATCTCCGTCTCCATCGGCGTGGACCCCGCCATTGAGATTGGCTCCTGCTTCGAGCCGCCTACGACCCCCCTGGGCTACAATGAGCTGTCCATCGCCGGGGCCATCCGGCAGACCCCGGTGGTGATGCATAAGTGCATCGCCATTGAGGAGAATGCCATCGCCAATGCGGAATACGTCATCGAGGGTGAGATCGTCCCCGGCGTCAAGGTGGTGGAGGATCAGAACTCCCACACCGGTTTCGCCATGCCGGAGTTCCCCGGCTACAACGGCCACGCCTCCAACGAGTGCTGGCTCATCAAGGTGAAGGCGGTCACCACCCGGAAGAACCCCATCATGCAGACCGTGATCGGCCCCTCTGAGGAGCACGTCAACCTGGCCGGCATCCCCACCGAGGCCAGCATTTACAACATGATCGAAAAGGCCCTGCCCGGCAAGGTCACCAACGTCTACGCCCATCCCTCCGGCGGCGGCAAGTATATGGCCATCCTCCAGTGCCGCAAGACCGTCCACACCGACGAGGGGAAGCAGCGCCAGGCCGCTCTGCTGGCCTTCTCCGCCTTCCCGGAGCTGAAGCACGTCATCCTGGTGGACGAGGATGTGGACATCTTCGACACCCGGGACGTCCTCTGGGCCATGAACACCCGCTTCCAGGGGGACCGGGACATCGTCACCATCCCCGGCGTTCGCTGCCATCCTCTGGACCCCAGCGCCAGCCCGGCTTACGACCCCTCCATCACCGATGTGGGCATCAGCTGCAAGACCATCTTTGACTGCACCGTGCCCTTCCATCTGAAGGACAAGTTCCAGCGGGCGCAGTTCATGGAAGTGGACTATACCAAGTGGCTGAACGGCTGAGACCGTCTCCGGTTTTCCTCAAGCGGGTAAATTCAGACAGCTGCTACCTTTTCCCACATAACCGATAAAAACGGCCCAGGAGGCGCTCAGCGGCCTCCTGGGCCTGCTTGCTGCTTCCGGCGGATGTGAGCGCGGAGGAAGGGCTGCAATCGGCGTTTCTCAGACGGCTTTCCTGCATCAGCCCTTCTCCAGGAAGAATAACCCCTTAAGCCAGTACCGTCGCCTCCGAAAGTGCCTCTGCGCCTATCCATGAAAATCGTAAAATAAAGTCGTGATTTTTAGCGCCGCAGGAAACCGCTTCCTGCGGCGCCTTCCATTGCCATGTATAAAACCCGTGCGGCTGTCAAAACTAACTGCGCCCCCGCCGCGGCTGTTTGTATTCAGCGCCTGCGGCGGAGCAGGGCGGCCAGCTGCCTGCCCTGGGCCAGCACCTCGCCCCGGGCCCAGGCCCGGAGGGCGGCTCTGTCGTCCAGCCGCAGGCCGAACTCGGAAAGATGCATCCCGCACCTGGCCGACCCGGTGGCGACCACATAGCCCCGGTCACAGCGCAGCAGCGTGCAGCCCCCGGGAACCCCCGCCGCCCGGAGGGCATCCAGCGCCTCTCCCAGCCCTTCAAAGAGAAAACACTCCCGCTCCGGCGGCAGCAGGAAACAAAGGATGGTCAGGCCGCCCCGTCCCACGCTGACCGCCACATCGTCCACCCTGGAAGGACAAACCCCCTCCTGCTGGCATACCTCCCACACCAGACGCAGCAGCGCCTCTCCGTCCGGCGCCGTCGGACTGACCCCGCGCTCCGCCAGCTCCTCCGCCGGGGCCAGGATGCCAAGCACCAGATTGCCCAGCATAGCGATTTGCAAATTGCCTCACCCCTCCCGGAGTCCAGTTTATGCGCGCCCCGTCCCGGTTCATGGCAGAAACCGGCGGGCGTTTACAATTCAAAAAAATTTCTGTGGAATTGCTGTTTTGACTTTACAATTCTCATGGAATGGTGTTATACTATAGATGTCTAAAGCTTATGGCTGACTTCTATGAGCAGTGACGGATCTCATTCCAGGGGTTTTATGTTGCGTGTGATTGAATTGTCTCCGCTGGAATGCTGCGTTTCTCCTGCTTTTGCTGCGTCTCGGGACGCTATATATGAAAAAGAGGGTGTCACCTTGTATCAATATGTCATTCACGGCGGTAAGCCGCTTGTTGGTGAGGTCGTCATCAGCGGCGCGAAGAATGCTGCCGTTGCAATTTTGCCTGCCGCGCTCCTGGTAAACGGCGTTTGCCGCATTGAAAATGTCCCCCAAATCAGCGATGTGACCCTGGTCCTGGAGATTTTGCAGGAGCTGGGCGCAGAAGTTCGCTCCATCAACTCCAATACTGTTGAAATTTGCTGCTCTCACATTCATAATTTCCGTGTGCCCGACTCCCTGTCCCGCAGGATGCGTGCCTCCTATTACTTTATCGGCTCCCTCTTGAGCCGGTTTGGCAGGGCGGAGGTGTCCATGCCCGGCGGGTGCGACTTGGGTGTTCGCCCCATTGACCTTCATATTAAGGGCTTTCGGGCGCTGGGCGCACAGGTGAATGTTCAGGGCGGCTTTGTCTATGCCAGCGCCCCGGAGGGCAAGCTCACCGGCGCGACGGTGTATATGGATCAGGTCAGCGTAGGCGCCACCATGAACGTTATGATGGCCGCCGTGCTGGCGGAAGGGTTGACGGTGATTGAAAACGCCGCCAAGGAGCCTCATGTGGTGGACCTTGCCAACTTCCTGAACTCCATGGGCGCCGACATTATGGGCGCGGGAACCGATGTCATCAAGATCCGCGGCGTGGAAAAGCTGCGGGGCGGCTCCTATTCCATCATCCCCGACCAGATCGAGGCGGGCACCTATATGGCGGCCGTGGCCTCTGCCGGGGGCAATGTTTTAATTCGCAACGTCATTCCCAAGCATCTGGACTGCATCACCGCCAAGCTGGCGGAGATGGGCGTTCAGGTGGAGGAGGAGGGCGACTGTGTCCGTGTCATGCGGACAGGCAAGCTCCGCCGCACCAACATCAAGACCATGCCCTATCCCGGCTTCCCCACCGATATGCAGGCGCAGATGAGCGCCGTCCTCTGCATTGCCGAGGGCACCAGTACCATCGATGAGGGCATCTGGGACAACCGCTTCCGGTATGTGGATGAGTTCAAACGGATGGGCGCCAGGATTCAGGTCAGCGGCAAGCTGGCGGTGATCGAGGGGGTACCTTACCTCACCGGCGCGCCGCTGCGGGCCTGTGACCTGCGGGCCGGGGCAGCCATGGTGGTGGCCGGCCTGGCCGCCAGAGGCACCACCACCATTGAGTGCATCCACTATATTGAGCGGGGCTATGAAAACCTGGTGGGCAAGCTGAAGGGCATCGGCGCGGATATCGAGCTGGTGGACACCCGGACGCCCAGCCGCCTGGGGGACAATCAGGTGGGCTGACGGCAGCCCGCCGGGCCGTAAAAAAGTACGCAGAAAACACGGTTCTTTTGCGCACACGGGCGGGCCTGCGGTTTGCCGCGGCAGCCGCTGAAACAACCGTAGAGACAACACAAAAACCATATGCGTTTCTGTCTGCGCAGGTCGGAGCGGCTCCGATCTGCGCTTTTCAGAGGCATCGCGCAGCCTGCCCCGGCGGGGCGGACAGGTTTGGAACGGAAGAGGGATACCTTTGTTACTTCGCACACTGGCCAGCGGTTCGGGCGGGAATTGCATCCTCGTCCAACAGGACGACACCGCCATTTTGATCGACGCGGGCATCTCCTGCAAAAAAATCACCACCCGCCTTCAGGCCTCCGGGCTGGACCCGGAGGCGCTGGACGCCATCTTTCTGACCCATGAGCACAGCGACCATATTGCCGGGCTCAGGGTCTTTTTAAAGCGCTACCCTACGCCGGTGTACGCCACGGCGGGCACCGGCAGCCGGGCGGCGGAAAAGTATCCCGTGGTGGGCGAGCTGCTACATACCTTTTCCGCCGGGGAGTCGGTGGAGGTGGGGGCGCTGGAAGTGCAGTCCTTCTCCACCCCTCACGACGCGGCGGACAGCGTGGGCTACCGCTGCACCGGCGGGGGACACAGCCTGGCCGTGGTGACGGATCTGGGCTGGGTGCCGGAGGAGGTGCGCACCGTGGCCGCCGGGGTGGAGCTGGCGCTGATCGAGGCCAACCACGATGAGGAATGGCTGAAAAGCGGCCCCTACGCCCTGCCGCTGCAAAACCGGATTCTGGGGGACCACGGCCATCTCTGCAACGAGACAGGGGGCGCTCTCGGCGCGTACCTGGCCCGGCACGGGGCGAAAACTCTGGTGCTGGGTCATCTCAGCCGAGAGAACAATACGCCGGAGCACGCCTATCAGGTAGTCTCTCAGGTGCTGGAGCAGTCCGGGGTACACCCGGCGCTGGAGGTGGCCCCCAGGGACGCGCTGAGCCGTCCCTATTACCTGTGACCGCCGGAGGTGCCCTATGTTGAACATCACAGTGATTTGCGTGGGTAAGCTGAAGGAGCGGTTCTATCAGGATGCAGTGGAGGAGTATCGCAAGCGCCTCACCGGCCTGTGCAGGCTGGAGCTGGCGGAGCTGCCGGAGGTGCGCCTGCCGGAGCATCCCGCCCCGGCCCAGATCGACGCCGCCCTGAAAAAGGAGGGGGCCGCCATCCGGGCCAGGCTGCCGAAGCGCACCACGGTGATCGCCCTGTGCGTGGAGGGCAAGGAGATGAGCAGCGAGGCGCTGGCGGAAACGCTGTCGGAGCTGGCGGTGTCCGGCCAGTCCTCCCTGTCCTTTCTGATCGGGGACAGCTATGGGCTGGATGCCTCTCTGAAAAAAGAAGCGGCCCTGCGCCTCTCCATGTCCCCCATGACCTTCCCCCACCACCTGGCCCGGGTGATGCTGCTGGAGCAGCTCTATCGGGCCTTTCAAATCAACAGAGGCTCTGAATATCATAAATAATATATCGAGAAACGATAAAATTATTGCAATTCGATAAAACACAGGCCGGTTCCGCCCTGTCGGTGCCGACCGGCGCTTTGTTTCCGGGCAAACTTTTTGTGGAGCAGCCGCACAATTTTTACAATGATTTTTCATAATATGCTAGACAAATCGCCCTGCTATCGTTTATAATAAAGGAGTAATGTCAGGAAGCTCCATTCTTGGCGCAATTTTTGTGGAGGTGTTCCCTATGTCTTTTATGGAGACTTATGAAAAGTGGCTCAACAGCCCTGCCCTGTCCGATGAGGAACGGGCCGAGCTGGAGTCAATCAAGGATGACCCGAAGAAAATCGAGTCCCGCTTCTTCGGCCCGCTGGAGTTCGGCACGGCCGGTCTGCGGGGCACCATGTGCGTGGGTCTGCATCAGATGAACCGCCATGTGGTGGGCCATGCCACCCAGGCCTTCGCCGAGGTCGTGAAGGCGGAAGGCCCGGAGGCCTGCGAAAAGGGCGTCGCCATCTCCTGCGACAGCCGGAACCACTCTCAGGAGTTTGCCGAGGAAGCCGCCTCCGTGCTGGCCGCCAACGGAATCAAGGTCAAGCTGTATGACGAGCTGCGCCCCACCCCGGAGCTGTCCTTCGCCGTCCGGGAGTATGGCTGCCAGGCGGGCATCAACATCACCGCCTCCCACAACCCCAAGGAGTACAACGGCTACAAGGTGTACTGGAGCGACGGCGCACAGCTGCCTCCCGGCCCCGCCGAAGTGGTGGCCGCCAAAATGCGGGAGCTGGACGTCTTTGACGACGTGAAGATCATGGATCTGGACGAGGCCAAGGCCCAGGGCCTGGTCACCATCATCGGCCCGGAGACCGACGAGAAGTTCCTGGCCAACGTCATGTCGCAGGTCATCGACCGGGAGTCCGTGGCCAAGGTCGCGGATGACTTCGGCATCGTCTACACCCCCTTCCACGGCACCGGCCATAAGCTGATCCCCGAAGCGCTGAAGCGGCTGGGCATGAAGAAGGTCTACTGCGTGCCGGAGCAGATGGTCATTGACGGCAACTTCCCCACCGTGGTCTCCCCCAACCCGGAGAATCCGGAGGGCTTCTATCTGGCCGTTGACCTGGCCAAGGAGCATGGCTGCGACCTGATCGTGGGCTCCGACCCCGATGCCGACCGTGTGGGCGTCATGGTCAAGACCTCCTCCGGGGACTACACCGTCCTCACTGGCAACCAGACCGGTATCCTGCTGGAGGACTACGCCATTCAGGCCCGGAAGCGTGCCGGTACCCTGCCCGCCAACGCCTATGCCAACACCACCATCGTCTCCTCCGCCATGGCCACCAAGGTGGCAGAGGCCAACGGCGTGAAGTGCGCCCGCACCTTCACCGGCTTCAAGTTTCTGGGCGAGAAGAAGGACCAGCTGGAGCAGTCCGGTGAAGGCCAGGTCATCTTCTCCTTTGAGGAGTCCTGCGGCTATATGTTTGGCGACTACGTCCGGGACAAGGACGCCGTCACCGCCATCGTTATCGTGGTGGAAATGGCCGCCTATTACGCCACCCGGGGCAAGACCCTGTATGACGCCCTGATGGACTGCTACGCCAAGTACGGCTTCTACAGCGAAAAGACCATGAACCTGGTGATGCCCGGTCTGGACGGCATGGCAAAGATGGCCGAGATCATGGCCAGGCTCCACGCCCAGCCCCTGACCGAAGTGGCCGGCACCAAGGTGCTGGTGGCCAAGGACTATCAGTCCGGCACCTCCACCTGCCTGAGCTGCGGCAAGGTGGAGCAGATGGATCTGTCCGGCGCCAACGTGGTGGCCTATGACCTGGAGGACGGCACCACCTTCATCATCCGTCCCTCCGGCACCGAGCCCAAGATCAAGGTGTACATCCTGGCCAACGCCGACACCAAGGAGGCGTGCGACGCCAAGGTGGCTAAGTACGCCGCCTACGCCCCCGCCATTAAGGAGCTGTAAGTTTCCACTGTATCGCCCCGTCCCGGCTCCCGTTTCGGGGGTCGGGACGTTTTTCACCGGGGGTTTGCCCCCCTGCCGACACAGACAGAACAGGAGGTACCATGAATCGAAAGGCAATCCCCGCGCTGCTCCTCTGCGGCCTGCTGCCCCTGACCTCCTGCGGCTATGTGGCCTCCCGGAGCTACTCCTCCGTGGTGCCCTATGTGGAGCAGACGGCGGACACGGAGGACGTCTCCATCCTCCGGGCCACCACCTATGCCGAGCTGCTGAACTGCATCCAGTACTTCGTCACCATGGGGGAGACGGAGGGGACGGTGCGGCTCTACCAATACAGCGGTGACGTGGGGGAGGATCTGGAGACCGCCTGTCAGGAGGTGGTGCAGGACGACCCCCTGGGCACCTATGCCCTGTCCGGCATCAGCTATACCTACCAGCACATCGTCACCTACTACGAGTGCACCGTGACCTATACCTACCGCCGCACCTTTGACCAGATCGCCTCCATCCGCACCGTCAACGGCACCACGGAGATTCGCGCCGCCATTGCCGGCGCCCTGCAAAGCTGGGAGGAGGAGCTGGTGCTGGAAATGAGCAGCTACTACGCCGACCAGGATGGGATTTTGTCCCTGGTGCAGGAGGCCTATTATCAGAATCCCTCCTATGCGGTGGAGTACCCTAGCGTGCTGGTGACGGTGTACCACTCCACCGGCACGAAGCGCATTGTGGAGATCACCTTCCAGTGGACCAACACCCAGGCGGAGCTGCAGCGCATGACGGAGGAGGTGCGCTCCACCGCCGCCGCCATGACCAGCGGCTCCGTCAGTCAGGACGAGACCGGCGTGTGGCTGCTGTACTCCCGGCTGGCGGCGCTGGGGAATCACTCCGAGACGGGCAGCGACAGCGTCTATGATGCCCTGACCGGGGAGGATGCCTCCAGCCATGCACTGGCCCTGGCCTTCGAGGTGCTGTGCGACCTGGCGGGCATCGCCTGCGAGACGGTGTACGGCACCAGGGACGATGTGCCCCATTGGTGGAACATCGTCACCACGGAGGGCGGCAGCTTCTATGTGGACATCACCGAGGGGGCGGACGAGGAAACCTTCCGCCACTACGATGAGGACCTGTCCCAGCGCTACAGCTGGGATACCCAGTCCTACCCCGCCTGCACCGCCCCGGAGGAAGAGGAGACGGATGCGGATACGGATACGGATACGGAGCAGGAGGATGAGCCCTCCGCGGCCTCCTCCGGCGCGGGGCCGGAGGAGACAGATGCGGTTCCCTTCCCGTTCCTCCCATAGGCAGGACGCTGCAACGGAACCGCTGCCCCCGATTGCCTGGCGGTAAAGTATCCTGCCCTGAACGCAATTTCTTTCCTGTTTTCGACGACAAATCGTACAGCGGTATTGCCTTTCCCTGGAAACCATGCTATACTGACCTTAATCAGCAGCGAAAACGCTGCAAAAAAGGAGTTGTGTCAGAATGGAAAACATCAAAAAATACATCGCCGAGGCCATCGGAACCTGCGTTCTGGTGACGTTTGGCTGCGGCACCGCTGTCGCCGTGGGCTGTGACAGCGCCTCTGGCTGCGGCTACCTGCTGACGGCCCTGGCCTTCGGCCTGGTCATCGTGGCCATGGCCTACAGCATCGGCAACGTCTCCGGCTGCCACATTAACCCGGCGGTCTCCCTGGCCATGTTGATTCGTCGGCAGCTCTCGGTTCAGGACTTTGTGGGCTATGTCATCGCCCAGCTGGTGGGTTCTGCCGTGGGCTGCGTGATACTGGGCGTTGTGTTCGGCTTTGACTGCGGCTTCGGCGCCAACCAGATTCAGGCCGGATGGGAGCATGGGAACGTCGGTTCCGCCCTGTTGGTGGAGATCATCCTCACCTTCGTCTTCGTCCTGGCCATCATCGGCGTCACCAGCAAGGTGGAGAACAGCGCGGTTTCCGGCTTGGTCATCGGCCTGACCCTGACGTTGGTGCACATCCTGGGCATTGCCCTGACCGGCACCTCCGTCAACCCGGCCCGGAGCCTGATGCCTGCCCTGTTCGCCGGCGGCGACGCCCTGGCCCAGGTCTGGATCTTCATCGTCGGCCCGCTGGTGGGCGGCGCCCTGGCGGCTGTGGTATACACGGCGCTGGATAAGGAAGCGTAACCCAGGCGGCAAATCACACAGACAACAAAGTGCAGCCCCGTCAGAAGATTCTGACGGGGCTGCTTCCTGGTCTGATGCGTTTTCTTCCTTTTGAGAAAAGGGCCGTGTGCCGCTGCCTCCAAATGGGGGGCGCGCGCTTACAAAGGGCTTTCCCTTTTCGGAAAACTGTGGTATAATGCAAAGGCGGAGCGCAGGCGGCTCCGCAGTCATTTGGAAAAGCGAGGCAATCACCATGCACGATAAATTGACCCGTCAGGATCTCCAGAAAATGCAGGAAGAGCTGGATTACCGCCGCATTACAAAACGCCCGGAGCTGCTGGAAGCGGTGAAGGTGGCCCGTGGGTTTGGCGACCTGAGCGAAAACTTTGAATACTCTGCGGCGAAGAAGGAAAAGAACGCCAACGAGAGCCGCATCCGCTACCTGGAGCGGATGATCGAGACCGCCGTCATCATTGAGAACCACTCCGGCGCGGACGAGATCGGTCTGTACGACAAGGTGGTGGTGTACTGCGCGGACATCGACGAGGAGGAGACCTACCAGATCGTCACCACCATGCGGGAGGATGCGCTGCGGGGCCTCATCAGTCGGGAGTCGCCGGTGGGAAAGGCCCTGCTGGGCCACAAGGCCGGGGACACCGTCAGGGTGACCGCCGACAACGGCTACTCCTATGAGATGGAGATTCGCAGTGTGGAGAAGGGCCGGGATGACGGCTCCATTCCCATTGCCAGCTTCTGAGCCGGGAGGCCGGGGAGAGAATTTTTCGATTTTTTGGGCCGCGGCTCTTTACAAATTTTGAAAACGTGCTATAATAACATTGTTGCGGATTTGTAAAGAGCCTGCGCTCAGGGTCGGAAAACGATTCGCAGCAGAAAAAAGGGCCTGTAGCTCAGCTGGGAGAGCGTTCGGTTCGCATCCGAGAGGTCGAGAGTTCGAATCTCTTCAGGTCCACCACCCATCCCATCCCGAACGCTCCGGCGTTCGGGATGTTTTTCTGCCCCGCGCAGCCCCTTCCGGTTCCGGAAAAACTGCGGAAAATTCTTGACAGACCGGGTAAAACTCATTATAATAGGCGTGTATATTGGAAAACGTTGATGGGGAGAAGTATGCGCATCCGAAGGCGAAGAGACGGGGCGGCCGGTGTAAGCCCTGGCGGAGGTGCGCAGAAAGGTCGCCCCGGAGTTCTGCGGCTGAACGGCAGGCTTGCCCATTAGGCTGCGGCGGTGGTCCCCGTTATCGGGCGTTGAGTGTCCTCACCCGTTTGGGCGGGGAAATTCAGGTGGTACCGCGGAAAATGCGCCCGTTTTCGCCCTGAACCGAGAGTTCAGGGCGTTTTCTTTTTGAGGCGAAGCCCCGCAGACGAAGCCGGGGCTCGCCGTCACCGAGAGGAAGGAGTAAACAACATGGCAAAAGAACTGCCAAAGGTGTACGACCCCAAAGAGGTCGAACGCCGCACCTATGAGACCTGGGAGTCCAGCGGCTGCTTCCGGGGCCACCGTGACCCGGACAAAAAGCCCTACACCATCGTCATGCCGCCCCCCAACGTGACGGGGCAGCTCCACATGGGTCACGCCATGGACAACACCATGCAGGATATCCTCATCCGCTTCAAGCGGATGCAGGGCTACGCCGCGCTGTGGGTGCCGGGCACCGACCATGCCGCCATCGCCACCGAGGCCAAGGTGGTGGAGGATATGCGCAAGGACGGCCTGACCAAGGAGGACCTGGGCCGGGAGAAGTTCCTGGAGCGGGCCTGGGCTCGGAAGGAAAAGTACGGCGGCCGCATCGACCAGCAGCTGCGCACCCTGGGTTCCTCCTGTGACTGGGAGCGGGAGTGCTTCACCATGGACGAGCAGTGCTCCAACGCGGTGAAGGAGGTCTTTGTCCGGCTGTACGACCAGGGCCTGATTTACCGGGGCAACCGGATGGTGAACTGGTGCCCCCATTGCAACACCTCCATCTCCGATGCCGAGGTGGAGTATGAGGAGCAGGACGGCCACTTCTGGCACCTGCTCTATCAGGTGAAGGAGACCGGCGAGTATCTGGAGCTGGCCACCACCCGTCCCGAGACCATGCTGGGCGACACCGCCGTGGCCATCAACGAGGCCGACCCCCGCTATGCCCACCTCCACGGCTGCCACGTCATCCTGCCCTTGCTGAACAAGGAGCTGCCCATCGTCTGCGACGAGCACGCCGACATGACCAAGGGCACCGGCGTGGTGAAGATCACCCCCGCCCACGACCCCAACGACTTTGAGGTGGGCCAGCGCCACAGCCTGCCCATCGTCCGCTGCTTCACCTATGACGGACACATGACCGGCCCGGCGGATGTGGCGGCTTATCAGGCGCTGGCGGCCAGCGGCCGACTGGCGGAGAACGAGCCGGAGGTGCTGGACTGCGGCAAGTACGCCGGCATGACCGCCCAGGAGGCCCGGAAGGCCATTCTGGCCGATCTGGAGGCCTGCGGCGCTTTGAAATCCGTGGAGCCGCTGAAGCACGACGTGGGCACCTGCTACCGCTGCCACACCTCCATCGAGCCCATGGTGTCCAAGCAGTGGTTTGTGCGGATGAAGCCCCTGGCGGAGCCCGCCATCGAGGCGGTGGAGAAGGGCGAGATCAAATTCGTCCCGGAGCGCTTCACCAAGAACTATCTGAACTGGATGAACAACACCCGTGACTGGTGCATCTCCCGCCAGCTGTGGTGGGGCCATCAGATTCCCGCCTGGTACTGCGATGACTGCGGCGAGACCGTGGTGGCCAAGGAGGCCCCCTGCGCCTGCCCCAAGTGCGGCTGTACCCATCTGACCCAGGACCCGGACAGCCTGGACACTTGGTTCTCCTCCGCCCTGTGGCCCTTCTCCACCCTGGGCTGGCCCAATGAGGACAGCGCGGATTACAAGTACTTCTATCCCACAAACACCCTGGTCACCGGGTATGACATCATCGGGTTCTGGGTGTCCCGGATGATTTTCTCCGGCCTGGCCTACACCGGCAAGGCCCCCTTCGACACGGTGGTGATTCACGGCATCGTCCGGGACAGCCAGAGCCGGAAGATGTCCAAGAGCCTGGGCAACGGCATCGACCCCCTAGAGGTCATCGACCAGTACGGTGCGGACGCCCTGCGGTTCATGCTGGTGCAGGGCAGCACCCCCGGCAACGATATGCGCTACAGTGAGGAAAAGGTCACTGCCATGCGCAACTTCTGCAACAAGCTCTGGAACGCCAGCCGCTTTGTGCGGATGAACCTGACCATCGAGAAATGCACCCTGCCGGAGGCGCTGGAGCTGGAGGACAAGTGGATTCTCTCCAAGCTGAACGCCTGCATCGCGGAGACCACCGCCAACCTGGAGAAGTTCGAGCTGGGTGTGGCCGCCCAGAAGGTCTACGACTTCCTGTGGGACAGCTTCTGTGACTGGTATATCGAGCTGACCAAGGCCCGCCTCACCGGCTCGGACGAGGGGGCCAAGACCCAGGCCCAGCAGGTGCTGTGCTATGCGCTGGCGGAGACGCTGAAGCTGCTGCACCCCTTCATGCCCTTCATCACGGAGGAGATCTGGCAGGCCCTGCCCCACGAGGGCGACTTCCTGATGCTCCAGTCCTGGCCGGAGTGCCGGGCGGACTTCGACTTCCCGGAGGACGCCGCCGCCATGGAGAAGATTATGGACGCCATCAAGGCCGTCCGCATCCGCCGGTCGGAGATGAACGTGCCCCCCTCCCGGAAGGCGGACATCCGCATTGTCACCGCTGAGCCGGAGGTGTTCACCCGCAGCGCGCCCTTCCTGAAACGGCTGGCCTCCGGGGCGGAGATCACCGTCACCGCCGAGGCCCCCGCCTCCGTGGAGGGGCTGGTCAGCGTGGTGACGGCGGACGCCAAGCTGTTCATGCCCATGGCGGAGCTGGTGGATTTGGACGCCGAGCGTAAGCGCCTGACCAAAGAGCTGGAGAAGAAGCAGAAGTACCTCACCGGCATCCGGAACAAGCTCTCCAATGAGAAGTTCGTCTCCAAGGCCCCGGCCAACGTCATCCAGCAGCAGCGGGACAACCTGGACAGAACCGAGCGGGAGATCGCCCAGCTGGAAAGCTCCCTGGCGGCCCTGGGCTGAGCCGAAAAAGAACCGGATTGCTCCCCCAGACGCCGGGATTTAACAAAATAATCACAGCATAACGGCTATAATCACCTTGTACGGGAAAACCCGTACAGGGTGATTTTTTTCGCGCCCAAGGCGCGGCGGAATACAAAGGAGGCAGACCATGTCTGTACAATGTAAGGAGGAGGGCCGCACCCTCTACGCATCCCTGTCCGGGGAGATCGACCACCACGCCGCCCGGAGCATCATGCTGGAGCTGGATCGGGAAATTGAGTCCCGCTTCCCCAGCGAGACGGTGCTGGATTTCAGCGGCGTCACCTTTATGGATTCCTCCGGCATCGCCATCGTCCTGCGCACCTGCCGCAGAATGCAGGAGTCCGGCGGCAGGCTCCGGGCGGTGGCGGTGCCGCCCCAGGCGGGGAAGGTGCTGCGGGCCGCCGGGGTGGAGCGGATGGTGTCCGTCACATATCAGCGGGAAACGAAGGAGGAGAGCGCTACATGAAAAAGCCGATAAACCAGGTGAAGCTGGAATTTATGAGCAGGAGCGTCAACGAGGGCTTCGCCCGGGCCAGCGCGGCCTGCTTCGCCGCCCAGCTGGACCCCACCCTGGACGAGCTGAACGATTTCAAGACCGCCGTCTCCGAGGCGGTGACCAACGCCATCGTCCACGCCTACCCGGAGGAGCTGGGGCGGGTGTCCATGCGGCTGCGGCTCTACGCCGACGGCATGGTGGAGGTGCAGGTGCGGGACTGGGGCATCGGCATCCCGGACATCCCCAAAGCCCGCACCCCCCTGTACACCACCGGCGGGGAGGAGCGCAGCGGCATGGGTTTCACCATTATGGAGAGCTTCACCGACGGCGTCCGGGTCCGCTCCACCCCGGGGAAGGGCACCACCGTGACCCTGACCAAGCGCATCGCCCGGCGCGCACAGGAGGGAACCGTGTGACGGTGGAGCAGGGGGCGCTGCTGGACGCCGCCCGGAAGGGCGACCGGGACGCCTGCGCCCGGATTCTGGAGGAAAACCAGCGGCTGGTCTGGGCCATCGTCCGGCGGTACACCGGCCGGGGGGTGGAGGCGGAGGATCTGTTCCAGCTGGGGTGCATCGGCTTTTTGAAGGCCATCAAGGGGTACGACCCGGCTTATGGCACCCAGTTCTCCACCTACGCGGTGCCGAAAATCGCCGGGGAGATACGCCGGTTCCTCCGGGACGACGGGGCGGTGAAGGTCAGCCGGACGGTGAAGGAGCAGGCGGCCCGCATCTATCTGGAGGCGGAGACCCTCCGGGAGCAGCTCAAACGGGAGCCCACCGTCACCGAGCTGGCTGCCGCCACCGGCCTGACGCCGGAGGAGATCGCCGCCGCCGAGACCGCCACCGCCTCCGTCTCCTCCCTCCAGGCGGAGAACGAGGACGGCCTGACCCTGGAGACCACCCTGGGGGACGAGGGCATGGAGGACAGGGTGCTGGAGCATCTGGCCCTCCGGGAGGCGGTGGCCCGGCTGCCGGAGCGGGAGCGCACCGTCATCCTCCTGCGCTATTATAAAGGATACACCCAGCAGCGGGCGGCCCAGGTGGTGGGGGTCAGCCAGGTGCAGATCAGCCGCATCGAGCGCCGGGCGGTGGAGCGGCTGCGGAAGGAGCTCCGTGATTCCATGTGAATCCATTTTTGCGGATTTTCCTCCCCTGATTTCCCATGTTTTCCGGATTGTCCTGTGGTATAGTAAAGGTGACGCCGGAGGGACGGGGAAACGCCGGCCCCCTTGACGAAACGCGGCGCTGAAAGGCGAAACCCGCCGTTTTTGCAGTTGACAAGGGTTACAAATCTTGATATAATGTCCGCAACCATTCCCCTGTGCTTTTGTACAAAGCCCGACATATCGCGCGGATGAACGAAAAGCCGGGCGTTTCCTCCTGTCTGCACCTGCAAATGGGCCGCAGCCGGTGGGGCGCGGCATCTCTTACGGTTTCTTCTGTGAAGAGGGTATCTTTCACAGTGGAAATAAATTGGGTTATACTGGGGCGGCGGCTGCCACATTGGTTGGCCCTCAAAATTTGGGCTGAAATCAGCCCCTCATGAAAGAAGGACAAGCAATGAAGAAACGAGCAAAAAGGCTGACTGCCTTGCTCCTGTCGCTGGCTATGGCGCTGAGCATGCTCTCTGCCACCGCCTGGGCCACCAATGGTTCTGATACGGGGACGGGAACTGTGTCTGCGACTACGTCTACGACTGGGACAGGCGCTTCCGCCACTTCCTCCGATTCGTCTTCTGCTGTTGCCGGCTCTATGGGCATTCTGGATGCCCTGGATAGTACAACGCTGAGCGCAATCGTGGCTGTGGCAGAGGCAGAGGCAGCAGCGGCAGCCAACTCCAACGACGGCATCGCCACCATCTCCGACGATGAGGACGAGGAGACGGACATCATGCTGGCCGAGGCGGAAGAGGAACTCGAATCCACCGGCCTGACCGAGGAGGAGCGGCAAACCGTCCTGTACCTGTACAACGAGTACCTGACCGACTACAACAACAACGTGGGCTATCTGGGTCGCCAAACCCCTTGGTTTACCTCCTACGAGGAGGACAGCGACGATGGACTTGGCCCTCTTGGCTCCATGCTGGTGCTGGCCGGTGCCACCGTGGATCAGGTGCGCAGCGGTGAGTACAGCTATGACGAGCTGGTAGGCACCATCTATACCTTCTGGTACGGCAATAAGTATGGCGTTGAGTATTATGGCAGCGACATCATTGCCGCCAAGAACGATGCTCTCTCCGCCGTGGAAGAATCCGGCGCAACCACCTACGCCCAGAAGCTGCTGGTTCTGAACGACTGGCTGGCCGACAACGTCTCCTTCGACATGGCATACATTATGAATATGTCCAGCGACGACTATGACATGATGTCTGCCCCGGAGCCTGTGAACAGCGAGCATTATGAAGATCTGTATAATGTGTTCTACCAAATGTATTATCAGACAATGGTGGATACCTATGGCGAGACCTACGGCCCCGTCTATGCCCAGTATGCTGCGGCTCAGATGGTCACCGCCGTGGAAGGCATGTGGAACGGCTGCCTGATTGGCGCGCTGGCCCTGGGCAAGGGCGTCTGCATGGCTTACACCAGCGCCTACACCTATCTGGTGCAGTGGATGAACCCTGAGGTCTATGCTGTGGACGGCACGACCCTGTCTGCTGATGATTCCAGCACCTGGAAGACCGTGGAAGAGCTGAACTATGTGACCACCACTGAGGAGGTCACCACCACCAGCACCGACTGGGACGGCGTCACTTATTACTCTGTGACCGAGAACAGCTCCGAAGGCGAAGAGGGCGGCGACAGCTCCAGCGAGACCGAGCCTGAAGAGGGCGGCGACAGCTCCAGCGAGACCGAGCCTGAAGAGGGCGGCGACAGCTCCAGCGAAGCCGAGCCTGAAGAGGGCGGCGACAGCTCCAGCGAAGCCGAGCCTGAAGAGGGCGAGGCTGAGGCGGTTGCCGAAGAGGGCACCACCCTTGATGTGACCACCGGCACCACCGTGACGGATTACCCCTACTACACCGACGATGACGGTGACGGCACGTATACCCAGGCCACGGACGAGGAGGGCAACCTGCTGTACGTCCAGGACTATGACGAGTCTAAGACCACCACCGACAACACCGGTTACCCGGTCTATATGACCACCACCTCCACCGAGACCGTGACCACCACCGAGATCAGCACCGACGCCGCCTACGTTGTGGACTTCGTCATGATCGTCTACAGCACCAGCGTCACCATGTACGGCGAGTCCAACCCCGACTTCAGCTCCCAGCACTTCTGGAACGCTGTGAAGATCGACGGCGAGTGGTACTACATCGACACCTGCTACATCGATACCTATACCGAGAGCATGGACCGCACCCGTGTGGAGACCATCGGCGACATGAACCATGTGTACTTCCTGATGAGCGATACCTCCGCCCGGGAAATGTACGATGGTTACTACAGCGCTCTGTACACCCTGTATGAGGGTGTTGCCACCGACACCAGCTATGAGAACACCACCTGGATGTACTTTGCAGCCAGCAACGTCTATAGCGACGGCAACGGCAAGTTCTACTATGCCTACGACTCCACCGACCTGTTCGACATGATGGATCAGTATGGCGACTACATGAGCGACAGCGGCACCAGCACTGTGGCGGACGACTACAGCGATTATGAGGACGACACCGAGTACAAGATCGTCTATCACACCGCCACCAGCAGCGACAAGGACACCGCCACCGACTTTGTCACCCTGATCGACCTGGTCGAGGGCACGGTGTACAACCCCTCCACCGGCGCGCTGGAGGCGAACGACCTGATCGCCGAGCTGTATGCGGAGCATCTGGAGTATGAGGAACTGTATCCCGCCCTGTCCCTGACCATGGCCCTGTACAACAACGTGATTTACTTCAACCTGGCTAACTGCGTCCTGTCCTATGACATCAGCACCGGCGAAGTGGTCAAGGTCAAGGAGTACAACGATGTGTACGCCGTCCGGGACACCTCCGAAGCCTTCGGCGGCATGGCCTTCTCCGTGACCTACGATGAAGAGAACTATGACGTCTACGAGAGCAACCCGCCCATCGCCGGCCTGGCCATCTATGACGATACCCTGTATGTGGACGTGGCCAGCAACTACGCTTACATCTCCGGCAAGGACGACATCAGCGACCTGACCAGCTATGGCTGGGAGTTCGCGGAGAGCAACTACAACTCCAGCTACAGCTCCTGGCTGTCCATGATCGATATGTCCGAATACGGTGACTATGACCTGGGCGACTACATGGACGACGAGAACGACAATGACGAGTTCATGTGGAGCGCCAACTTCACCGACTCCATCTCCATGAGCACCGTCACCAGCACCAGCCTGGAGTATGAGGAAGTCTACGTGGCAGCCACCTGCGGCCGCGACGCCTTCACCGAGGAGCGGAGCGAGGAGGGGCTGATCAACCCCGACGTCGAGCGCGTCTATGACGAAGGCACCGCCTGCGAGCATCACTTTGTGGAGTTCGCCGAGACCTACTACACCAAGGACGACGACGGCAACTGGAACACCGGCGTCAACTACGTCTGCACCATCTGCGGCCTCTCCGTCACCGACGAGGACACCGATGAGGACGAGGTAGAGGTCACCTATGAGCAGGCTGCCGCTCTGGCCGGTCACACCTATGTGGCCACCGAGGACGGCATCACCTGGACCGAGAACGAGGACGGCACCTATTCCGCCGCCGTCACCGACCTGATTTGCTCCGTCTGCGGCGACACGAAGACGAACACCGTCTACGTGGCCGACGTCTCGACCGACTCTACCACTGGCAGCACGACCATTACCAATGCGGGCACCACCACCGTGTACAACCGCGACTGCCTGGTTGACGATGACACCATCGAGGTCACCCTGGATGAGGAACTGACCTGCGACGTGACCTCTGAGGTCTCCGGCGAGCGCAGCGAGGGTCTGACCACCACCTACTACGCCGTTGGTCCTGAGGACAGCGACTATGAAGGCATGATTCTGGGCAGCTATGAGGTTCAGGGCGAGGCCGGTACCCATGACTATGTCGTGGAGGATGAGGACTGGACCTGGACTGAGAACGAAGACGGCACTTACTCCTGCGTTGCCACCGTTATGACCTGCTCCATCTGCGGCGATGTTCAGGAGAACGTGGAGGCCGTCGTGACCAGCGAGGCCACCGACGCCACCTGCACCGAGGCCGGTTACATCGTTTACACCGCCGTCGCCACCGTCTATGATGACGATGAGAACGCCATCGGCTCCGCCACCACCACCATGACCGTGGAGACGGACGCTGCCACCGGCCACAGCTATGAGTACGACTGGACCTGGGCTGAGGATTACAGCACCGCCAGCGTCACCCGCACCTGCTCTGTCTGCGAAGACACCGAGACCGTTGACGCGGAAGTGACCTATGAGACCACGGACGCCGACTGCACCACCGCCGGCACCGTGACCTA
>JAJQBL010000017.1 GCA_021203325.1 Clostridiales bacterium
GCGGGATAGGAGAGGGGTTCTTAGGGGGGAGCGAGGCCCCGAGCTTCCCCCTGAGTCGTCCTCTTTTGCTACTTTTCTCGACGAATCGAGAAAAGTAGGCCCCGCTTCCCGGCAGGTAAGGCTGGACAAAGCCTCTATAACAAACATTATCTAAGGGGAAAACGACTAAACACACACCGTATACTCCCACGAAACAAAAAACAGCGGCGTGACGGTTTCAGCCGTCACGCCGCCGGGCAGATGATACGGTTCTCCGGGTTCGGTCAGCGCTTCACTTCTTGCAGCTGTCGCAATAGGGGCAGCTGCTGCACCCGCTGCCGCATCCGCCGCCGGAGCCGTCGGAATGTTTCTTTTTTCCGAGGCCGAAGGTGGAGCGGATGGCCAGGACCACAATCACGATCAATACCAGTAAGACAACTGCGGTTCCCATAAAGAACGCTCCTTCCTGTGGAATAGGGGGTTGGTAGGGTGTAAACAGGGGTCAAGACGCCTGCTCCCGGGCGGCCACGCTGGACAGCGTCTCGCTGCCCGACTTCTTTGCCGGACGCACCAGGAGGTAGACGAAGAGGATAACCACCAGGATGGCGGCCACGGTGCCCACGCCGAAGCTGGCGCCGTCAAAGAGGAGGGAGCCGAACTGGTAAATCACCAGGCTGACGCAGTAGGCCAGGCCGCACTGCCAGCCGATGGCCATCCAGGTCCACTTGCCGCTGCCCATCTCGCGGCGCACCGCGCCGATGGCGGCGAAGCAGGGGGCGCACAGCAGGTTGAACACCAGATAGCTATAGGCGCTGACCTGAGTGAAGTACATGGGCAGAACGGACCAAATCTCCTCGCCTTCCTCGGAGACTTCCTCCAGGCCGCTGTACAGCTGGGCCAGGGTGCCCACCACGTTCTCCTTGGCGATCAGGCCGGTGATGGCGCCCACGGCTGCCTGCCAGTGGCCCCAGCCCAGGGGCTGGAAGATGACGGCGATGACGCCGCCGATGGCGGCCAGGATGGAGTCCTCCGCATCCACCATGCCGAAGCTGCCGTCAGCAAAGCCGAAGCTCTGGAGGAACCAAATCACGATGGTGGACAGCAGGATGATGGTGCCCGCCTTCTTGATGAAGGCCTTGCTGCGGTCCCACATATGGATCAGCAGACCCTTGGGCCGGGGCATATGGTAGGGGGGCAGCTCCATGACGAAGGGGGCGGGGTCGCCTGCGAAGAGGGAGGTCTTCTTCAGGATGATGCCGGAGACGATGACCGCGCCAATGCCCACGAAGTAGGCGGAGGGGGCCACCCAGGAGGAATCCGGGAACAGGGCCCCGGCAATCAGGGCGATGATGGGCAGCTTGGCGCTGCAGGGGATGAAGGTGGTGGTCATGATGGTCATCTTCCGGTCCTTATCGTTCTCGATGGTGCGGGAGGCCTGAATGGCGGGCACGCCGCAGCCGGTGCCGATGAGGAGGGGAATGAAGGACTTGCCGGAGAGGCCGAACCGGCGGAAAATCCGGTCCATGATGAAGGCGATACGGGCCATGTAGCCGCAGTCCTCCAAAATGGCCAGGCAGAGGAACAGCACCATCATCTGAGGCACGAAGCCCAGCACCGCGCCGACGCCGGCCACAATGCCGTCCTGAATCAGGCTGTAGAGCCAGTCGGCGCAGCCAACGGCCTCCAGCACCACATCGATGGCGCCGGGAATCCACTCGCCGAACAGCACATCGTTCACCCAGTCGGTGCAGATGCCGCCGATGGTGTTGATGGAGATGTAGTAGACCGCCCACATGACCACGGCGAAGATGGGCAGGGCCGCGATGCGGTTGGTGACGATGCGGTCAATCTTGTCGCTGGTGGACATGGTCTGGGGCTTCTTCTGATAGGCGCCCTGGAGCATCACCGCGATGGCCTCATAGCGGCCGGAGGTGATGATGCTCTCGCTGTCGTCGTCATAGTCCTGCTCCAGCGCCTTGATGGAGGCGTTCAGCGGCTCCAGGGCGGAGGAGGTCAGCTTCAGGGCTTCGATGGCCTTGCTGTCATGCTCGAACAGCTTGACGGCGTACCAGCGCTCATGGGCGGGGTCGCACTTGCCGCGGACGGCGTTCTCCAGCTGCTCCAGCACCGCCTCAATGTCCGAGTCGAACCATTTGGGCTGAGGGGCGGCCTTCTTCGTCTGGGCGATGGCGGCCTCGGCGGCCTCCATGACGCCCTTGCCGCTGACGGCGCTGGTCTCCACCACGGGGCAGCCCAGAACCTTGGACAGCTTCTTCGTGTCGATTTTGTCGCCGTTCTTCTCCACCAGGTCGATCATGTTCAGGGCCACCACCACGGGCACACCCACTTCCAGCAGCTGTGTGGTCAGATACAGGTTCCGCTCCAGGTTGGAGGCGTCCACCAGGTTCAAAATCACATCCGGCTTCTCATTGATGAGATAAGTACGGCTGACCACTTCCTCCAACGTGTAGGGGGACAGGGAGTAGATGCCGGGAAGGTCCTCGATGATGACCTCCTTATGGCCCTTCAGTTTGCCCTCTTTCTTCTCCACGGTGACGCCGGGCCAGTTGCCGACGTACTGACTGGCGCCGGTCAGCTCGTTAAACATGGTTGTCTTGCCGCAGTTGGGATTGCCGGCAAGCGCAATCTTTACTTCTGCCATACGAATTTCCTCACTTCCTCAAAAGGTTTGAATGGACTAACTAAAGCACAAAAGGGAAAGCAGACGCACAAAATGCCCCTTATTCCACCATAATGTGCTCTGCTTCGCCCTTACGGATGCTCAGCTCGTAGCCCCGGACGGTGACTTCAATGGGGTCGCCCAGGGGGGCCACCTTGCGGACATAGATGGAGACGCCCTTGACGATACCCATGTCCATGATTCTGCGCCGGACGGAACCCTCGCCCACCAGCTTGGTGACGGTGACGGTTTCGCCGATGGCGACTTCCTTCAGAGATTTCATGCTTAAACTTCCTCTCCCCAGATTTTTGCGGCCAGCGATTGATTGAGGGCGACCCGCGTGTCCTTTACCCGGACAATCAGGTTGCCGCCCAGCACAGTCACCACGGAAACGGTGCAGCCCGGAACAAAGCCAAGGTTCTCCAGGTGATGTCTGGTTTCCTCTTTTCCCTTGATCGTATCGACCTTCCATGTTGCGCCAATATTTGCCATAGACAGCGGCATCATGATTCACCATCCCTTGTATAACTGATCGCGTTAGCCTATGCTTACCTTACATTGTAAGTTTAGCACAACTAACCCGGCTTGTCAATTAGTTGCTTCTAACTTTCTGCCGAAAAGGAAGAAAAAATTTTCAGGGCCTTTGTGCAAAATCGCGGGGCGGATGCGGATGCGCGGGGAGAAGGGCGGCTGTGTCAATTCCCCAAAAAAAGCAAAAACCTCTGGTCTTTCCATGGAAACCTTGCTATAATAAGAGCAGCAAAACAGGAACTATGAACGATGAATTGAATAAATTGGAGGAACTGACATGAATCGAATTTTTGCGACAAAAACCCCGGAGATCACCCCGATGGAGCAGGCCCACATGGACCGCGTCCGGGCCCTGGCCGGGGAGTGCATGGTGCTGCTGGAGAACAACGGGGTGCTGCCCCTGAAAACCGTGGGCAAGGTGGCCCTTTACGGCAACGGGGCCAGAGGCACCGTCAAGGGCGGCACCGGCTCCGGCGACGTGAACTCCCGCTTCGTGGTGACCATTGAGCAGGGGCTGGAGGCGGCAGGCTTCACCGTCACCACCAAGGACTGGCTGGACCGGCAGGAGGCCATGGCGAAGGAGGAGCGGAGCGCCTTTCTGGCCCACCTGCAGGAACGGGCGGAGCGGGAGCACAGCAATCTGCTGATCCTCAGCATGTCGGAGCAGCTGATCCCCCAGGCGCTGGCCCCCATCACCCCGGAGACGGCCGCCGCCACGGACACGGACACCGCCATCTATGTGCTGGCCCGGAACTCCGGCGAGGGGATGGACCGGCGCAACGCCCCCGGCGACTATCAGCTGCTCCCCGTCGAGGTGGAGAACCTGACGGTGCTGGGCCAATGCTATAAAAATGTTATCGTCCTGCTGAACGTGGGCGGCGTCCTGAACGCGGCCACCATCCGGGCCATCCCCGGCATCAGCGCCCTGATGCTGGTGAGCCAGTCCGGCAACATCGGCGGCCATGTGGTGGCCGACGCTCTCACCGGCAAGTCTGTCCCCTCCGGCCGCCTGACGGACACCTGGGCGGTAAACTATGAGGACTATCCCTCCTCCGCCGAGTTCAGCCACAACAACGGCAACTGCAACGATGAATATTACAAAGAGGGCATTTACGTCGGCTACCGGTACTTTGACACCTTCAACGTCGCCCCGCTGTACCCCTTCGGCTACGGGCTGGGATACTCCTCCTTCGCTGTGGAGCCGGTGGATACGGAGGTCAGCGGGGAAGCCGTCTCCGTCACCGTGAAGGTGACCAACACCGGGGACACCTACCCCGGTAAAGAGGTGGTGCAGATTTACGCCTCCGCCCCGGAGGGCGCTCTGGAGAAGCCTTACCAGGTGCTGGCCGCCTTCGGCAAGACCCGCACCCTCCGGCCGGGGGAGGAACAGGCGCTGACCGTCTCCTTCCCCCTGACCAATCTGGAGAGCTATGACCCGGCAAAGGCGGCCTATGTGCTGGAGGCCGGAACCTACTATATCCGGGTGGGCCGGAACAGCCGCTCCACCAAAGTGGCCGCCGCCCTGACGCTGGGGGAGACGGTGGTGACAAAGCAGGTGAAAAACATCTGCCCCCTGGATGAGCCCTTTGAGGAGCTGTCCAGGGCCGGGGTCGCCCCCTACACCTATCCCACCGAGGATGCGGAACAGGCGGCGGCGAAGGTCATCGCGTTGGACGCCGCCCAAATCCCCACCAAGACCGTGACCTATGGCGGCATCCCCGCCCCGCTGACGCCGCCGGAGACGGACCACGTCATCACTATGGAGGACGTGAAGGCCGGGGCCTATACCATGGAGCAGCTGGTGGCCCAGCTCACCGTGGAGGAGATGGCCGACCTGTGCGTGGGCACGGCCCGGGACGCAGGCTCTGTCATCGGCTCCGCCGCCCAGGGCGTCCCCGGTGCGGCGGGGGATACCTCCGCGCTGCTGGCCTATCGGGGCGTGCGCAGCATGACCAATGCGGACGGCCCCGCCGGCCTGCGGCTGACCCCCCACTTCCGCACCGACGCAGCGGGCAATCTGCTGCCCGGCGGCGAGATGTTTGGCGACCTGGTTTCCCAGCTGCCCCCGAAGCAGGAGGGCGAGGTGGACTACTATCAGTACTGCACCGCCATCCCCATCGCCTCTCTGCTGGCCGCCTCCTGGGATTTGGGGCTGGTGGAGGCCATGGGCGACATCGTGGGCGCGGAGCTGGAGCAGTTCGGCGTGCAGGTCTGGCTGGCCCCCGGCATGAATATCCATCGCAACCCCCTGTGCGGCCGGAACTTTGAATATTACTCCGAGGACCCCCTGCTCTCCGGCCTGTGCGCCGCCGCCGACGTGACGGGCGTCCAGAAGCACCCCGGCATCGGCACCAGCATCAAGCACTTCTGCGTCAACAACCAGGAGGACAACCGGATGTTCGTCAACGAGCATGTGGGCGAGCGGGCCCTGCGGGAGATCTACCTGCGGAACTTCGGCATCGCCATCGAGGCCAGCCAGCCCATGACCATCATGACCTCCTACAACCTGGTCAACGGCGTCCACGCCGCCAACTGCTACGACACCCTCACCTGCTACGCCAGGGAGGAGTGCGGCTTTGCCGGGTATGTGATGACGGACTGGTACACCTCCCATGAGCAGATCTCCATCGCCTTCTCCAGCCTTCCCGGCCGGAAATACGGCTGTTCCTCCTCGCCCATGTGCGTCTATGCGGGCAACGATGTGCAGATGCCCGGCTGTGAGCGGAATATCTCCGACCTGGTGGACGCTGTGGCGGACGGCAGTCTGCCCCTGGGGATGCTGCAGGGCTGCTGCGTCCGGCTGCTGAACACCGACCTGGCCTGCTCCTGCTTTGAGGACGCAGGGCCCTTTGGGGCGGAGCTGCCCCGGAAAACCTTTGTCACCGTGGAGGGGTGACGCGCCGCAGTATCCCCTTGCCTTCACACGGGGAAGGGGGATACCATGAATGGGAAACCATCGTTTATCGTTTCAAAAGGAGGGGCCACCTATGGCATTTAACATGAATATGGAATCTCTCAAGTCCAAAGTGATGGATCTGCGCCAGACCGGCGCCGACCTGGCCCAGACCGGCGCCAGCAAGGCCCGCACCCTGTCCAACATTGCAAAGCTGCGGGCCGCCAACCTTGGGGAGCAGGACACCCTGCGCAAGGCTTACGCCGAGCTGGGCAGGCTGTACTCTGAGAAGTACGGCATCTCCACGGAGCCGGAATTTTTCAGCGTCTGCGCCACCATTGACGAGGCCCTGGCCAAAATCGCCATCAATGAGGCGAAGATTCGGGAGCTGTCCGACCAGGAGGACATGGAAACCGTGGAAGAGGAGGAACCCGCGCAGCCGGCGGCGGAGCCGGAGGCTGAGGAGGAATCCTCTGACGGCGGCGTAGACCCCCTGGCCGGGCTGGACGCCTTCATCGACCAGGCCAACGGGGAGAAGCCGGAAGAATGACCGCCTGAAGAGCCAGAAGTCCAAACGCCCGGAGCGCCAATGCGGCGCTCCGGGCGTTTCCTGACAGACAGGATTGCTCCCCGCCGGAATGAACCAGCGGGGAGCAACCTGAAAAGAAAGAAGAGAAAGAGGAAGATCATTCAAGTAAATGGGATACTTGGAACATCTTTATTGTAGCAAATCGGACAAAAGGGAGTTTGAACAAACCTTAAAACATTTGTGAATAGACTGTGAATAGCGCATCCGAAAAAAACGCCCCCAAAGCGGAAGAATCCGCCTTGGGGACGCCGCTTCATGAAATTAGTTACGCCAGCGCCTTGCCGGTCAGCAGCTCATAGGCCTCCAGATACTTGGCGATGGTCTTGTCAATGACCTCCTGAGGCAGGTTATAGTCGCTGTCCGGGTTGGCCTTCAGCCAGTCGCGGACGAACTGCTTGTCAAAGGAGGGCTGACCGTGGCCCGGCTCGTAGCCCTCCAGGGGCCAGAAGCGGGAGGAGTCGGGGGTCAGCATTTCGTCGCCCAGAACGATGTTGCCTTCCTCATCCAGGCCGAACTCGAACTTGGTGTCGGCGATGATGATGCCGCGGCTCAGGGCGTACTCCGCGCACTGCTTGTACAGGGCGATGGTGCAGTCCCGCAGCTTGGCGGCGTATTCCTGACCCTTGCCGGGGAAGACCTTCTCCAGCACGGCGATGCTCTGCTCGTAGGAGATATTCTCGTCATGGTCGCCGATCTCCGCCTTGGTGCTGGGGGTATAAATCGGCTCCGGCAGCTTGTCGGACTCCCTGAGGCCGGCGGGGAGGGTGATGCCGCAGACGACGCCGGTTTTCTGGTAGCTGGCCCAGCCGCTGCCGGTGATATAGCCCCGGACGATGCACTCGATGGGCAGCATAGTGAGCTTTTTGCACATCATGCTGTTGCCGTTGAACTGGGGCTGGCGGAAGAACTCCGGCATATCCGCCACGTCCACGGACAGCATATGGTTGGGCAGCAGGTCTTTGGTATAGTCGAACCAGAATTTGGACATCTGGGTCAGGACGGTACCCTTCCGGCTGATTTTGTTCTTCAAAATCACGTCAAAGGCGGAAATGCGGTCGGTGGCCACCATAATCAGGCTGTCGCCGTTGTCATAGATTTCCCGCACCTTGCCCTCTTTCATGGGCTGAAACTCTTTCATATTGCACAACTCCCGGTGTTGGATTTGTTCCGCCTGAGGCGGAACCGAACTTGCTCCATTTCATCTTATCATATCCGAATGGTGTGTGGAAGGGGCAGAATGGGAAAAAACGAGACGGTTTTCCGGAAAATTCCTGTCAAATGGACGAACAGGCCCTTACCAGCGGTTCACGGCGCGGCGGGGAACCTGTCCCTCCGCCACGGTCTGGATGTCCTCCCAGACCATCTGATAGCCCCGGCGGAAGCTGGAGGCGGTGATGCCGCCGATGTGGGGGCTGAAAAGCAGCCTGCGGCTGATTTCCTCCGGCTGGTGGAGGAGGTAGTGGTCCGGCTGCACCGGTTCGTGGTTCAGGGTGTCCAGCCCGGCCATGGCCAGCCTGCCGGAGGCCAGGGCCCGCACCATTGCCGCATCGTCCACCAGCTCCCCCCGGGCGGTGTTGACGAAATAGCTGCCCTGTTTCATTTGGGCAAAGAAGGCGTCGTCCGCGGTGTGCATCGTGGCGGGGGAGACCGGGAGGTGCAGACTGACGATGTCGGACCGGCCCAGCAGCTCCTCCAGCGGCAGATAGGTCACCCCCAGCTGCCGTTCCGCCTCCTGCGGCAGTGGATGGCGCTTATAGTAGTAAATTTCTTCCACGCCGTAGGCCCGCAGCAGCTTCGCGGTGGCCTGGGCGATGTCCCCGAAGCCCACCAGCCCCACAGAGCAGTCCGCCAGCTCCCGCAGGTTGCCCCGCTTCATGTAGCCCTCCTTGGTGGCGATCTGCCTGCCGGCGCGGACGGCGGCGTCGTTGTTTGCCACATTGCGCAGCATCCCCACCATCAGCAGGATGGCCTGCTCCGCCACGGCGGAGGCGTTCATTCCCTGGCAGTTGCAGACGTAGACATGTTGGGCGGTGGCGGCCTCCACGTCGAAGCTGTTGAAGGCCACCCCCTCGGAGTGAATCAGTTTCAGGTTGGGCATCCCCCGAATCAGCTCCCCGGTGACGGGGGCCACCGCGTCGGCGATGATGAAGTCCGCATCTCCGGCGGCCTCCAGATACCGGGCGGCGTCCAGCCCGTTGGGCAGGCTGACCTTTTCCAGCTGCTGAATGAAGGGGGTGGGGACGGTGTAGCGCTCCATATTGCCTTCCTTGCCAATGTGTAACACTTTCATGCGATTGGTTCCTTTCTTCTAAACCTGTTTCCATTAGCATAGCACAGAAACGCGGCGCTGGCAAGGAGATTTGCCGAATCCCGGCGGGCAGCGGTTGGCGTTGACATAAAGTTTTCCGGCTGATATAATGACAGCAGCTTTTGGAGGGGTGCAGCATGGAATCTTGGACAGTGACATTACAGGACTGGCAGGCCAGCCCGGAGGACTATCAAATCATTGACATCCGGGACGAGGTCGCCTTCGCCTACGGCCACATGCCGGGGGCGGTGAACCTGCCCCTGGAGACGCTGCGCTCCGACCCCGGCCGACTGCCCCAGGGGAAGAAACCGCTGCTTTGCTGCAAGAGCGGGGCGGTCAGCGGCCAGCTGGCCCAGGCGCTGCAGGAGGCGGGGTATCCTGTCTACGATCTGCCGGAGGGCTACTACGGCTGGCTCCGGCAGAAGCTGATGCAGGAGGAGAACCGGGCGGCGGAGGTGGAAAAGAGCATCCGCAAAAAGTTCCACCGTCAGCTGTGGAGCAAATTCGCCAAGGCCATCCAGACCTATGAACTGGTGCAGCCGGGGGACAAAATCGCGGTGTGCATCTCCGGGGGCAAGGACTCCATGCTGATGGCCAAGCTGTTCCAGGAGCTAAAGCTCCACAACAAGTTTCCCTTTGAGGTGGAGTACCTGGCCATGGACCCGGGCTACAGCCCCGCCAACCGGGAGATCATCGAGCGGAACGCCCGGATGCTGTCGGTGCCCATCCACGTGTTTGAGACGGACATCTTCGACTCGGTGTTCCATGTGGAGAAGTCCCCCTGCTACCTCTGCGCCCGGATGCGCCGGGGCTACCTTTATAAAGAGGCGCAAAAGCTGGGCTGCAACAAAATCGCCCTGGGCCACCACTTTGATGATGTAATCGAAACCAACCTGATGGGGATGCTGTTCGGCGGCCAGGTGCAGACCATGATGCCCAAGCTCCACAGCACCAACCACCCGGGGATGGAGCTGATTCGCCCCATGTACCTGATTCGGGAGGAGGACATCAAGCGCTGGCGGGACTACAACGACCTCCACTTCCTCCAGTGCGCCTGCAAGTTCACGGAGACGTGCAGCGTCCGGGGCACCGGGGACAGCGCATCCAAGCGTCTGGAGACGAAGGAATTGATTCGAACCTTGAAGGAAAAGAACCCCCAGGTGGAGTATAACATCTTTCACGCATTGGAAAACGTGAATTTGAGTACGGTGCTGGCCTATAAGGACGCCGACGGGGTACACAGCTTTTTGGATACCTATGATGAGCCGGACAAAACGTAAAAAGAGGTTCCCTTGACTGCGTGGGAAGATCCTTTGTATTACTATAATGTATGGATGATTGACGGCGAACCGGAGGAGCATCAAATGCGATGCGCCTCCGGCTGTTTTCTCTCACACTGCCAGAATCGCCGCCCAGGTCTTTGGCCCGCAGATCCCGTCCTGCGTCAGCCCCTGCCCCTTCTGGTAGCTCTTCACGGCTGCCTCGGTCTTGCTGCCGAAGTCACCGTCCTCGGTCAGGCTGCTCCCCAGCTGATTCAGGAGCTTTTGCAGCACTGTGACCTGCTGGCCGGTGTCGCCGTTTCTCAAAGTGTCCATATCATGTGCCTCCTCTGTGGTGGTGGTAGTAGTCGTTGCGGCGCTGGAAGTCGTGGCCGCGCTGGTGGTATCATCGGTGCAATACGGGCACTGTGCCCAATACTGCCAGTCGC
>JAJQBL010000069.1 GCA_021203325.1 Clostridiales bacterium
TAATCTTCCAAATCTGCATGATTTTCAAAATTTGTATGGCCCGCCCCAGGGTGCGCCTGTCCGGCGGCGCGAAACCCGTTGCCTTTTCCGACAAAACGGGGCATAATGGGCGCTGACTGAAACCATTCACACAAGGAGGACATCTTATGTCAACCAATCTCCCCTGTCTCGACGCCGCCCAACGGCTGCTCACCTGGATCGGGGATTCCCCCACCCCCTTCCACACCGTGCTGACCGCGCAGAAGGCGCTGGACGCCGCCGGGTTCACCCCGCTGCGCTTCTCCGACCGGTGGCAGCTGGACTACGGGAAGGGCTATTACATCCCTGTTCACGACTCCACCCTGATCGCCTTCACCGTCGGCTCGGCCATGGCGGACTCCGGCAACCTGCGTCTGGCCCTGGCCCACACCGACTATCCCTGTTTTCGGGTGAAGCCCAGCCCGGAGCTGTATGCCAATGGCTGCGGCAAGCTGAACGTGGAGGGCTACGGCGGGATGCTCCGCTACTCCTGGCTGGACCGGCCCCTGTCCATTGCGGGCAAGGTGGCCCTCCGGGGGGACGACCCCTTCCACCCCCGGCGGGTCTTTGTGGACTTCGGCCGTCCGGTGGCCACCATTCCCAGCCTGGCCATTCATTTAAACCGCAGCGCCAACGACAACCTGAACCTGAGCCTGCAAAAGGATATGCTCCCCGTGGTGGACGTGCTGGAGCAGGCCCTGGGGGGCGAAGCCTTCTTCCGGCAGGCCCTGGCCAGAGAGTGCGGCGCGGACCCCTCGGACATTCTGGATTACGAGCTGTACGTCTACCAGTACGAGCAGGGCTGTCTGGTGGGGCTGGAGGAGACCATGCTGTCCTCCCCCCGACTGGACAACCAGACCTCCGCGGAGGCCTGTATTTACGGCCTGACCCATGCCCGGCGGGAGCGGGGCGTCAACCTGGCCGTCCTCTTCGACCATGAGGAGGTGGGCAGCCGCACCCGCCAGGGGGCGGCGGGCAGCGCCCTCCCCAATGTCATCGAGCGCATTTACGCCGCCTTCGGCCTGAGCCGTGAGGCTTATCTGCGGGACATGACCGACGGCTTCGCCCTGTCCCTGGACGTGGCCCATTGCAGCCACCCCAACTACCCGGAGAAGGCCGACCCCACCAACCGGGTGCAGATGAACGGCGGCGTCACTGTCAAGCAGGCCGCCCGCCAGTCCTATATGGGCAGCTGTGAGTCCTCGGCGGTGGTGCAGGCCCTGTGCGCCCAGGCGGGCATCCCCTGTCAGATTTTCGTGAACCACGCCGACATCCGGGGCGGGGCCACCCTGGGCTCCATCGCTGCCACCTACCTGCCCATGCAGGTGCAGGACGCAGGGGCACCCATCGCCGCCATGCACTCCGCCCGGGAGCTGATGGGCGCGGAGGATCAGTACCATCTGGAGCGGCTGGTGGCCGCCCTGTTCCAGGGATGAGGGCGGCAAAGGGGCGGAAGTTCAGCGGATTTCACCATGGTCTGCACTTTTTGTCACAAAATATTCACAGTCTGCCCCTTGCATTTTTCTGACAAAGGGATAAAATAGACTCAGAATTCATACTCAAAGGGAAGGATTTTCATCATGACCACCATTGACATTATCTCCGGCTTCCTGGGGGCCGGTAAAACCACACTGATTAAAAAGCTGATCAACGAAGCCTATGCAGGCCAGAAGTTGGTGCTGATTGAGAACGAATTTGGCGAGATCGGCATTGACGGCGGCTTCCTCCAGGACGCGGGCATCCAAATCACCGAGATGAACGCGGGCTGCATCTGCTGCTCCCTGGTGGGGGACTTCTCCACCGCCCTGCGGGAGGTGCTGGACCAGTACCACCCCGACCGCATCCTCATCGAGCCCTCCGGCGTGGGCAAGCTGTCCGATGTGTCCACCGCCGTGGGCCGGGTGGCGGAGGAGACCGGCATGGTGCTGGGCAGCGCCGTCACCGTGGTGAACGCCAAGCGGTGCAAGACCTATATGAAGAACTTTGGTGAGTTCTTCCTGGATCAGGTGGCCCATGCCGGCACCATCATTCTGAGCCGTACCCAGGATATGACGGAGGAGAAGGTGGCCGAGGTCACCGCCCTGCTGCGGGAGAAGAACCCGGAGGCCACCATCATCACCACCCCCTGGGACGAACTGACCGGTGAGCAGATGCTCTCCGCCATCGCCGGGGGCAACTCCCTGGCCGACGAGCTGATGCGTCAGCTCCACGCCGCCGACAACGGCGAGGATGACGATGAGGACGAGTGCTGCCACCATCACGATGATGACGATGAGGACGAACACGAGCATCATCACCATCACCACGATGATGACGATGAGGACGAACACGAGCATCATCACCATCACCACGACGATGACGACGACGAAGATGAGCATGAGCATCACCATCATCACGACCACGATGAGGATGATGAGGACGGGCACGAACATCACCATCATCACGAGGAAGGCGAAACCTGCTCCTGCGGCCACCACCATCACCACCATCACGGCCACGACGCCGACGAAGTGTTCACCTCCTGGGGCATGGAGTCTCCCCGGAAGTTCACCGAGGCGGAAATCCGCACCGCCCTGGAGGAGCTGGACACCGGCAAGTATGGCGCTGTCCTCCGGGCCAAGGGTATCGTGCCCGCCACCGACGGCGGCTGGATTCACTACGACTTCGTCCCCGGTGAGATCGACATCCGCCGGGGCAGCGCGGACTACACCGGCCGCCTGTGCGTCATCGGCTCTGATTTGAAGGAGGACGACATCAAGGCCCTGTTCCAGCTGTAAAGCGAGGTGCGAACAATGCAAGCGAATCCGATTCCTGTCTATCTGATCTGCGGCTTTCTGGACGCAGGCAAGACCAACTTCATCCGTCCCATGCTCACCGGTGAGGACTTCACCAAGGGGGAGCGTACCCTGCTGCTCATCACCGAGGAGGGGGAGGAGGAATACGACCCCGCCGAGCTGGGCAGGTACAACGTGTTCCCGGAGTGCGTGGACGAGGACGGCTTCAACCGGGAGAACCTGACCAAACTCTTCAACAAGTACAGGCCCACCCAAATCGTCATGGAGTACAACGGGATGTGGCAGCTGGCGGACACCCAGGACACCTTCCCCCAGAACTGGGATCTCTATCAAATCGTCGCCATCGTTGAGGCCCCCACCTTTGACTCCTACGCCAAAAATATGGCCAGCCTGATGATGGAGAAGCTGCGCTTCTCCGACCTGATCGTCTTTAACCGCTGCGACGACGCCCTGGCGAAGCTGCTGCGCCAGCGGAACATCAAGCTCCTGAACCGCCGGGCGGAGATCTACCTGGAGTACGACAGTGAGCGGATGGCGGAGTACGACGACGGCAGCGTCTGCCCCTTCGACCTGTCCAAGCCGGTGCTGGACCTGTCCCTGGAGGACTACGGCTACTGGTACACCGACTGTATGGACCACCCCAACCGCTACGACGGCAAGACGGTTCGCTTCTCCGGCATGGTGGCCCAGAGCGTGAAGTTCCCCCACGGTTCCTACGCCGTGGGCCGGTTCGCCATGGTCTGCTGCGCCCAGGACACCACCTTCTTGGGCATGCTGTGCTACGGCAAGGAGCAGAAGGGTCTGAAAAACCGGGACTGGGTCACCGTCACCGCCAAAGTACGCATCAAGAACCTGAAGGTGCTGGGGGGCGAAGGCCCCGTCCTCTACACCACGGAGGTCAAACCGGCCAAGGCGCCGGAGGACGCCCTGGTCTACTTCTGACCCATGCCAACCTGCGCCGCAGTGCGCCGCCCCACCGGCGGCGCACTTTTTTAACACTTTTCCGTTATTTTCTGCTAGAAGTTTGTCCGCCTGCATATTGACGAGATTGTTAAAAACTGCTAAAATAAACGTAAAAGAATCGTGCCCCACTGCGCCGCCGAACCTGGGCGGCGTACCGCGCCACAGAAAGGTGTATGTTCGACCCATGAAAAAGGAGAAGGTTTCCAACGCTGTCATCCGCCGTCTGCCCCGCTACTACCGTACCCTTTATCTTCTGGAACAGGAAGGCTATGAACGCATTTCCTCCTCCGCCCTGGGCAGCAGTATGGGCATCACCGCCTCTCAGATTCGCCAGGACCTGAGCTGCTTCGGCGAATTTGGCAAGCAGGGCTACGGCTATGAGATTGCCGGCCTGCTGCGGGAGATTTCGGATATTCTGGGGATGAACAACCACTACAGCGCCATCATCCTGGGGGCCGGCAACCTGGGCCGGGCGCTGATTCGGAACTTCTCCTTCTCCTCCAACGGCTTCACCCTCCGGGCCGCCTTCGATGTGGACCCCGGCCTCATCGGCTCCACCATTGGAGAGGTTTCGGTGTACCCCCTGGAGGCGCTGGGCGATTACATGGCCGCCCACAGCATTCAGGTGGGGGTGCTGACCGTCCCCCGGAGCGCGGCCCAGCCCATGGCGGAACAGCTCGTCCGCGGCGGGGTGAAGGGCATCTGGAACTTCACCAATATGGAGCTGGATGTGGGGGCCAGCGGCGTCACGGTGGAGAGCGTCCACTTTGCCGACTCCCTGCTGGCCCTGGGCTACCTGATTTCCGACAGCCAGAAGGACGCCTGAGGGCGGGGCGATTAACCGCGCAAATGCAAACGCATAACAGGGCAGAGCCCCTGTTATGCGTTTTTCTATGGCAAAAATGCCGGTGTTTTTGCCGATTTCTGTGAGAAATTTTCCACATTCTCTTCTTGACGGAAGGAACGGAACCCGCTATGATAAGGCCGTACCAAGCAGCACGGCCGGCGCTCCGCCCGGCCGACGGAACCGGAAAGGAATGATCTCCATGCCTGAACAGTATTACAAGGACGCACAGAAGCTGGCCCAAAGGGAATACCGCGCCTGTGTCGGCAGCGGCGTTTATCCCTATCTGCCCGCCCTGGACGAGATGCTGGGCAAGGACGCCCTTCCCAAAGGGATAGACCTGGGCCTTGTGCAGATTCCGGCAGACCGCATCGTGGGCACCAAGACCGCAGGGCGCACCGCCGCCTTCGCCCGGAACTTTATGCCCCTGCTGGGCGGTCAGACCGAGTTCGCCGGAAAGTGGCGCACCCTCTGCAGCGCCCATTTGAAGGAGGGCATCCGGGAGCCCATCAAGGTCTATGAATACATGAACCGCTACTATGTGGAGGAGGGCAACAAGCGGGTCAGCGTGCTGAAATTCTTTGACGCCGTGACCATCCCCGGCAAAGTCACCCGCATCATGCCCGTCCGAAACGGCGACAAGGCGGTGGAGCTCTATTACGAATTTGTCGAATTTTATAAATACAGCAAAATCAACTGCCTGGAGCTGACCAAGCCCGGCGGCTACGCCACCCTGCAGCGCCTGATGGGGAAGCGGCCCGACGAGGTGTGGAGCGAGGACGATATGGCGGGCTTCCGCACCACCTATTACTACTTTGACCAGGCCTTCCGGCAGTGCGGCGGCGGGAAGCTGAGCATCACCACCGGCGACGCCATGCTGGCCTATATGAAAATCTTCGGCTATCAGCAGCTGCGCCAGCAGAGCCTGGAGGAGCTGAAGAAGTCCGTGACCAAGGCCTGGAAGGAGATCACCCTCCAGCAGGAGCCTGACCCCATCGACGTGAAGCTGAACCCCACCGGGGACAAGAAGAGCCTCCTGTCCAAGGTGCTGACCCCCGTCCCCAAGAAGCGGAAGGTGGCCTTCATCCACGACAAGGACGCCCAGACCTCCGGCTGGACCCGTGCCCACGAGCTGGGCCGGGACCATGTGCAGCGGGTCTTCCAGGACAAAATCACCACTGCCTCCTACTTCGACGCCCTGGAGCAGGGGGCGGAGGATATTCTGGAGCGGGCCATTGCCGACGGCAACACCATCCTCTTCACCACCTCCCCTCGGCTGCTGCCCGCCAGCCTCCGGGCGGCCATCGACCATCCCAATATCACCATTTTGAACTGCTCCCTGAACAAGTCCCACCGCAACGTCCCCTCCTACTATGCCCGCATTTACGAGGCCAAGTTCATCATCGGGGCCATTGCGGGCACCCTGTCCCAGGACGGGCGAGTGGGGTACCTGTGCGACTACCCCATCTACGGCATGATGGCCGGGGTCAACGCCTTCGCCCTGGGGGTGCAGATGGTGAATCCCAGGGCAAAGGTCTATCTGGAGTGGTCGTCCACCGACAATCCCGTTCCCGCCGCCCAGCGCCTGACCCAACAGGGCATTGAGCTGATCTCCTATCAGGACATGGCCATGCTGCAAACGGGCAAGCTGACCGACCTGGGGCTGATGCAGGTCAAAGGCGACAGCCGGGTGAACCTGGCCGCCCCCATGTGGCACTGGGGCGTCTACTATGAGAACATCCTCCGCAGCATCTTTGCGGGCACCTTCCAGTCCGAGGACGCCAAGAACGCCAAGGCGCTGAACTACTACTGGGGGATGTCCACCGGCGTGGTGGAGGTGGTCTGCTCCGACAAGCTGCCCCACGGCACCCAGCAGCTGGTGGATCTGCTGCGGCAGGGGGTCTGCAACGGCACCTTCCACCCCTTCCGGGGGCCTCTGCGCACCCAGGACGGCCAGATCATTGACGGGGACTGCCGCCAGAACCATGTGCTCAGCGTGGAGCAGATTATCAACATGGACTGGCTGGTGGACGGTATCATCGGTACCATCCCCGCCTATGACGAGCTGACCGACGAGAGCAAGGGCACCGTGGACATGGTGGGCATCAGCCGCCTGGTCAAGGATAATCAGCTCTAAGACCCCTACACCCAGAGAGAAGAAGAGAACGGAAACACCATGAAGATTTTAGCCGTCGCCGATGAGGAAGCCCCCCGCTTCTATGACTACTACACCCCGGGCGCCCTGGCCGGATTCGACCTGATTCTGGCCTGCGGGGATTTGCACAAATCCTATCTGGAATTTCTGGTCACCATGGCCCGGTGCCCGGTGCTGTACGTCCACGGCAACCATGACGCCAGCTTTGACCTCCAGCCCCCGGAGGGCTGCCAGTGCATTGAGGACGAGATTTTCTGCTACCGGGGCATCCGGATTCTGGGCCTTGGCGGCTCCCACCGCTACCGGGAGGGGCCGCACCTGTACACCCAGCAGCAGATGCAGCGGCGGGTGAACCGCCTCCGGTTCGCCCTGTGGCGGAACAAGGGGTTTGACATCCTGCTGACCCATGCCCCCGCCTATCAGCTCAACGATTTTGACTCCCCCTGTCATCAGGGCTTTGTGGCCTTCCGGGACCTGCTGGACAAATACCACCCCCGGTACTTCGTCCACGGCCACATTCACAAGAATTACGGCGTCAAAATCCCTGCCGTCACCCCCTATGGGGACACCACCATCATCAACGCCTGCGGCTATGCCGTCTTTGAAATTGACACACCCGAGGAATAAAGAAGCGTCCTGCGCACAGGCCAAGCCGCCTGACGCAGGACGCTGTTTTATCACTTTCTATCCATGACAGGGTCGTTTACCGGTCGCCGAAGCAGATGCCCAGCATACGGGCCTCGGTGATGATGTCCGAATCGATGGGCACCGTCTTCAACTTGCCCGCCACCTCGCTGAGGGGGACACTGGTGATCTTATGGTCGCGGATAGCCACCATGTCGCCGAACTTACCCTGGCTGAACAGGATGGCGCCATAAGTGCCCAGACGGCTGGACAGCACCCGGTCGTAGGCGTTGGGCTGGCCGCCCCGCTGCATATGGCCCGGCACCGTGACACGGCACTCCAGGCCGGTGCCCGCCTTGATCTGGTCGGCGATCTCATAGGAGATGGAGGGATAGTTCCGCAGCATATCCTCCACCCGCTTCTTATACTCCTTCTTCTTCATCCCGGCGTCCTCCATGGTCATGGCGCCCTCCGCCACGGCGATGATGGTGAAGCCGCGGCCCCGCTTGTTGCGGTTCTGGACCGCCTTGATGACGTTGTCGATGTCATAGGGGATTTCGGGGATGAGGATGATGTCCGCGCCGCTGGCCATGCCGGCGTTCAGGGTCAGCCAGCCGGCCTTGTGGCCCATGATTTCCACAATGAAGCAGCGGTTGTGGGAGGCCGCCGTGGTGTGGATGGCATCCATGGCGTTGGTAGCCACGTCGATGGCGGACTGGAAGCCGAAGGTGGTGTCGGTTCCCCACAGGTCGTTGTCAATGGTCTTGGGCATGCCGATGACGTTCAGCCCCTCCTCGCTGAGGAGGTTTGCGGTCTTCTGGCTGCCGTTGCCCCCCAGGACATAGAGGCAGTCCAGCCGCAGGCGGCGGTAGGTGGTCTTCATGGCCTCCACCTTGTCCAGGCCGTTGGCGTCCGGCGTCCGCATATCCTTGAAGGGCTGGCGGCTGGTGCCCAGAATGGTGCCGCCCTTGGTGAGGATGCCGCTGAAATCGGCGGGGGAGAGCTTGATATAGTCCTCATAAATCAGGCCCTTGTAGCCGTCCAGGAAGCCAATGATTTCGACCTCATCCCCGTACATATTGTACAGGGCCTTGCTGATGCCCCGCATGGTGGCGTTCAGCGCCTGACAGTCACCTCCGCTGGTGAGTAAACCGACACGTTTCATTTCATCTACGCTCCTTTACTTTTGTAAATTCCACAGTTGCTTTGCCGCCCCGTCTGGCGGACTCTTCAAGTATTATTGTAGCACTATCTTTTTGCAGATTCAACTATTTTCTGTGGAATTTGGCAGAGCCTTATGTAGACTTTTCCCAATTTCTCCGCCGCTACACCGTCTCATACCGCAGCCGGGACGCCACATACCGGTCCGCCGGGGCCCACTCCAGCTCCGGCAGCTCAGACGGGGTCAGCCAGCGGTGGTCCACATGCTCCTTCTGCACAAATGCAGGGGAGGGCAGGTAGCACTTATACACATACATGGTGATGAAAAAGCTGTCGTACTGGTGATGGACCTCCTGATAGAAGTCCTCCTCCCGGATGGTCAGGTGCAGATCCATCTCCTCCGCCAGCTCCCGCTCCAGGGCCTGGGTACGGGTCTCCCCCGGGTCGATTTTGCCTCCGGGGAACTCGTATTTCAGGCTGGTGGCCTCGTTTTGGCCCTTCCTCCGCTTCATGCAGAGGATTTTTCCGTCAAAGATCAAAATTGCACCTACAACCTTCAAATGCGTCATATTCGCTGTGCCTCCGTTTCCTTCCGGGGAGCCGAAGCCCCCGCCTGTCAGCCGCTGCGTTGCTTTCCCCTATTATAGCATAGCGCGGCCACTTATGGAAATTATTTTTTGCCATTTTGCAAACTTTTTTTGACGGCAAATGTTGTTCCGGCTCTGGCAAAGGTTGTCCGCTTGTGGTATAATAGTATGTTAGCCGGGAAGGAAGGCCCTGCCGCCCCTCCCCGGCCCTATCCTACTTAGAAAGTGAGTGTACAGAACCATGCGTTATCTCCCGTTTCAGGAAGCGGAGCTTTCCATTCTGGGCATGGGCAATATGCGCCTTCCCACCGTCGGAGACGACCGGGGCGCCCCCATTGATGAGGAAAAGGCTCAGGAAATCATTGACTACGTCTACAGCCACGGCGTCAATTACTATGACACGGCTTATATGTACCACGGCGGCAAGTCCGAGTGCTTCATCGGCAAGGCCCTGCGCAAATACCCCAGGGACAGCTACTACCTGGCCGACAAGATGCCCGGCTGGGATGTGAAGCAGCCGGAGGACGTGTCCGCCATTTTTGAGGAGCAGCTCCGCCGCTGCGGTGTGGACTACTTTGACTTCTACCTCCTCCACAACATGAGCGACGGCTCCTTCCCCATCTACACCGACCCCAAGATGGGCGTGGTGGACTATCTGCTGGCGCAGAAGCGGGCGGGGCGCATCCATCACCTGGGCTTCTCCAGCCACGCCACGCCGGAAATGCTGGAGGACTTTCTGAACCGCTACCCGGACACCTTTGAGTTTGTCCAGATCCAGCTGAACTATCTGGACTGGACCCTCCAGGACGCCAGGCGCCAGTATGAGATCATCACGTCCCACGGTCTGAAGGTCTGGGTCATGGAGCCCTGCCGGGGCGGGCGGCTGGCCTCTCTGTGCCCGGAGGCGGACGCCATGCTGAAGGATGCGGAGCCGGAGCAGTCCGTCGCCTCCTGGGCCTTCCGCTTCGTCCGCACCCTGCCGGAGGTGCAGGTGGTGCTCAGCGGCATGAGCACCCTGGAGCAGGCGAAGGACAACGTGACCACCTTCTCCAACCTGGAGCCTCTGAGCCAGGGGGAGCTGGACACCCTGTGGAGCGCCTTCGACCTGTTCCACCGCACCGTCAACGTGCCCTGCACGAAGTGCCACTACTGCGACGGCTGCCCCGTGGGGCTGGACATCCCCGACCTGCTGGCGCTGTACAACGACATCAGCGTTTACGACAGCGGCAGCGCCCACCGCAAGGTGCGGGAGCTGCCGGAGGACAAGCTGCCGAACCGCTGCGTGGCCTGCGGCCGCTGCGCCCGGCTCTGCCCCCAGCGCATCGACATTCCCGGGGCGCTGAAAAAGTTCGCCGTGATTTGCGACGCCGACCGGGCATGACGCGGTTTTCCGGCATTGGCAATGTCATCAATTTAAGGAGTTTATACTCCTTTGATAAGGATTGATAAAGAAAACAGGTGTTTGCCCTCCCGGCGGGCCCCATTTCTTGCTCCGCCAAGAAATGGGGGAAAGAAGGCGGCTTAAGA
>JAJQBL010000129.1 GCA_021203325.1 Clostridiales bacterium
TGAAGGAGGAGGATCTGGACTTCCTGGCCCAGTCCGCCGCCGCCGACGCCTGCGCCCCCGGCAACCCCAAGGAGGCCAGCATTGAGGACTTCAAGACCATGTTCCGCAAGCTGATGTAATCAGAGTTTCACAGAAGGCCGGCCTGCAACGTGCAGGCCGGCCTTTTTTGCTCAGCTGAGCAGCGCCTCCAGGTCCTCCAGGCTCAGCCCCCGCTGCAGGGCCATGCTGATGCCGTAGCCCAGCAGCTTGGATACGTCGGCCACCAGCGCGTCGATCTCCTTGGGGGTCACCAGCAGGGAGGCCAGGTCCTCCTGCCCCTCCGGCTGACCGCCCCACTGGGCGGCCAGCACCTCCGCCCGCACCACGGTGGGGACGCCCACCGCCACCACCGGCACCCCCAGCGTCTCCTCCGTCAGCGCGAAGCGGGCGTTGCCCACCCCGCTGCCGGGGACAATGCCGGTGTTGCTGAGCTGCACCGTGGAGCCCAGCCGCCGGACGCTGCGGGCGCACAGGGCGTCCACCGCGATGACGGCGTCCGGCTTCAGCGCCCCGGCTACGGCCTGTACTACCTGGCCGCTCTCCAGACCGGTGGCCCCCAGCACCCCCGCCGCCAGGGCGGAGACGGGCCGGAAGGCCCCGAACACCTCCGGCATTTGCTCCACCAGATGCCGGGTCACCAGCACCCGGTCCGCCGTCCGGGGGCCTACGGCGTCCGGCGTCACCGCCCGGTTCCCCAGGCCCACCATCAGCACCTGCTCCGCCTCCGGCGGCAGAAGCCGCTCCACCTGCTCCGCCACAGCTTCCACAGCTTGAGAGAATTGGGCGGTGCGCCGGGGCAGCAGGGCCTCCAGGGAGAGGGTCAGGTACAGCCCCTCCGGCTTGCCCACCTGCTCCGCCCCCTGGGGAGTCAGCACCTCCACCTCGCTGAGGGAGAAGGGGCCCCAGGCCCGCTCCTCCGAGCGGATGCCGGGCAGGTCGCCGGGGTCGCCCTCCTGGGTGCGCCAAAGCTCCCTGGCCTCGTCGATCAGGTCTGAATCATACCGTCTCATCGTCAAAGTCACCTCAGACCAGTCTTGCCCGCGGTGCCGAAAATTATGAAATCTCCCAACAAAAAAACGAAAAAACCAGTTGCAAAGGGATTTCTTTCATGGTATAATATGTGACTGCACAGGTGCAAATTTGGTGCGCCTGCGATGCTGGTACAGGAGGTGTTAGATTTGCCCAATATCAAGTCCGCGAAGAAGCGTGTTCTGGTTGCCCAGAGCAAGAATGCCCAGAACAAGGCTGCAAAGTCTGAAATGAAGACTCTGATCAAGAACTTTGATGCCAAGGCTGACGAAGGCGACCGCGCTGAGGCCGCCACCGCCTACAAAGCCGCAATCAAGTGCGTTGACAAGGCTGCCGCGAAGGGCCTGATTCATCGGAACAAGGCCGCTCACAAGAAGAGCCAGATGACCATCCGGTTGAACGCGATTGACTGAGCATGAGCCATTGATTGGTTAGCATAAGCCGTCTGCCCGATTTGCAGGCGGTTTTTGCTATTTGTCCCGCCCGGTGATAAACGGGCCGCGGGGCGCATATCATACCGGGGAAGGCACAGCGCAGGTGCCCCCAGAAAAGAGGTGCTGATATGGAGAAGAAGGTGAACAGCTGGCTGGAGCGGATGGCCGCGCGGCATTACCCGGTGCGGTTCCTCTACTGCGTGGTCAACGTCTTTCTGGACCGGCGGATCTCCCGTTCCGGCGCGGAGTTTGCCTATTACGCCCTGATGACGGTGTTTCCCCTTCTGATCATGGTGATCGGTATCATCGGCGTGCTGCCCATCAGCGACACCCAGGTGCTGGGGGTCATCGCGGCTGTGCTGCCGGAGCAGATTTATGAGCTGCTGGAGGACTATGCGTCCTACGTCCTGAACAACCTGAGTGTCGCCCTGCTGATCACGGGGCTGATCACCATGCTGACGGCCTCCTCCGCCGCGTTCCGCAGCCTGATCTCCATCTCCGGCGAAATTTACTGCCAGAGAAGCCTGCGGGGCGTGAAGTATATCCTGTTTTCCGTGCTGTATTCTGTGCTGCTCATCCTGTTTATCTATTTCACCATGATCATCGTCTTTACGGGCAGCTGGTTCATTCAGGCGGTCAACGACTTCTTTTCCATCTCCATCCCCACAAGGCTTTGGAACTGGTCCAGAGCGGGCATCATGTTCGGTCTGGCCATGCTGCTGCTGATGCTCATTTACCGCATCACCTCCCCCGGCGGGAAGAACCACCCGCCGGTGGTCAGCGGCGCGCTCTTCGCGTCGCTGGCGCTGACGCTGTTCACCTGGCTGTTCTCCTTCTTCATCACCCTGTCCAACCGGTATTCCATGATTTACGGCTCCCTGGCCTCCATTGTGCTGCTGATGATGTGGCTGTACTTCTGCGGGACCATCGTGATTCTGGGCAACGTGGTGAACTATGTGCGCTGGCGGCACAGGCAGGGCCTGGAGGTCAGCTATATCCTGGAGCACGTTCTTTAAATTTAAATGTATCCCATCGGACAGAGGGCCGCCTGACGGCGGGATGGCCCTCTGTCCGATTTATTTTGACACAATCAGATGAAATTTTACAGCAGGAAGAGATGTTTCCCGCTTGTCCCCATGAAAGGAATATGTTACAATAAAACTACGGTAAACACAGCCCCGGCAGGCGGCGGACGGGGACGCTGAGGAATGGCAGCCGCCTGCGCAACAATCATACAGGAGGAACAGCTATGTTGACGATCCAAGCGCTGCGGGAGCAGTTGACAGGCGGGGCATATGACGCCCGCCTGTCCTATCTTTATTGCCGGCCATCCGGGGAGGTGGCCGATTTGCGGCAGCGCATCCTGCACGCCACGGAGGGCTTTCAGGCCGCCTTTTCCAGAGGGGACGAGACGGAGGTGGCCGTCTATTCCGCTCCCGGCCGGACGGAGCTGGGGGGCAACCACACCGACCATCAGGGGGGCAAGGTGCTCACCGGCAGCGTGGACCTGGACGCCCTGGCCGTCTGCGCCAGGAACGGCTCCGCCCTGGTCAACATCTGGTCGGAGGGCTACGGCCTGATCACGGTGGATACCAATCAGCTGGAGAAGGTGACGTCGGAGGAGAACACCACCCAGTCCCTGGTGCGGGGCGTCCTGGCCAGGGTCAGCCAGCTGGGGTATGCCGTCAGCGGCTTTGACGCCTATGTGACCTCCAACGTGCCGGGGGGCAGCGGCCTGTCCTCCTCCGCCTGCTTTGAGGTGCTGATGGGCGTGGCGGCCAACGCCATGTTCTGCGGCGGCGCCCTCTCCATGGCCCAGGTGGCCCAGATCGGGCAGTATGCGGAGAACGTCTACTTCGGTAAGCCCTCCGGCCTGCTGGACCAGATGGGCTGCGCCATGGGCGGCGTGGTCACCATTGACTTTGCCGACGCCGACAACCCCGTCTACCATGCGGTGGACTTCGACTTTGCCAAAGAGGGCTACGCCCTCTGCATTGTGGACACCGGCGCGGATCATGCGGACATGACCGCCGACTATGCGGCAATGCCCGCCGAGATGCGGGCCGTGGCGGCCTGCTTCGGCAAGGAGATTCTCTCTCAGGTGGATGAGGGGGCGTTTTACGCGGCGATTCCCGACCTGCGGAAGCAGTGCGGCGACCGGGCGGTGCTCCGGGCCATTCACTACTTCTCCGACTGTCATCGGGTGGAGCAGCAGGTGGCCGCCCTGGAGGCGGGGCAGTTTGACCGGTTCCTGGCGCTGGTGTCGGAGTCCGGCCGCTCCTCCTTCATGTACTTACAGAACATCGCCACCTTCCGGGACAGCGCCTCCCAGCCTGTGGCGGTGGCACTTGCCATGGCGGAGCATCTGCTGGCGGGGAAGGGGGCCTTCCGGGTCCACGGCGGCGGCTTTGCCGGCACCATTCAGGCCTTTGTCCCGGTGGAACAGGTGCCCGGCTTCCGGGCGGGGATGGACGCCCTGCTGGGAGAGGGAGCCTGCCGTGTGACGGCCATCCGTCCGGTGGGGGGCTGCACCCTGATTGGTGAAGCGGAACTGCAATAATTAAGGAGGGTATCACAATGCTGGAACTTGAAATTTCTCAGTTGGTAGAATACGCGGTGCAAAAGAACTGGCTGGAGGAGGTGGACCGCATCTGGGCGGCGAACCAGCTCCTGGCCGCCCTGCACCTGGACGGCTTTGACGGCCTGGTGGAGGTGGACAGCCTTCCCCCCATCCAGACCATCCTGGATAAGCTCTGCGACTACGCCTATGAAAACGGCGTCATCGAGGGCAACTCCGTCACCTATCGGGACCTCTTTGACACCAAGCTGATGGGCCTGCTGACCCCCAAGCCCTCCGAGGTCATTGACGAGTTTTTGAACTTCTACGAGGAGAGCCCGGAGGCCGCCACCGACTGGTACTACACCTTCTCCGGGGACACCAACTACATCCGCCGGGACCGCATCGCCAAAGACCAGAAGTGGACGGTGGAGACGGAGTATGGCATCATCGACATCACCATCAACCTGTCCAAGCCGGAAAAGGACCCCAAAGCCATCGCGGCGGCGGGGAAGGCCAAGAGCACCAGCTACCCCAAGTGCCAGCTCTGCGCGGAGAACGAGGGCTACCAGGGCCGGCTGAACCACCCCGCCCGGCAGAATCACCGCATCATTCCCCTGGAGCTGGGGGGAAAGGACTACTTCCTCCAGTACAGCCCCTACGTCTATTATAATGAGCACTGCATTGTCCTCTGCAAGGACCATGTGCCCATGCACATTGACGAGGTCTGCTTCAACAACCTGATGGACTTCGTCACCCTGTTCCCCCACTACTTCGTTGGCTCCAATGCGGACCTGCCCATCGTGGGGGGCAGCGTGCTGAGCCACGACCACTATCAGGGCGGACACTACACCTTTGCCATGGCCAAGGCCCCCTGTGAGGAGGCGTTCACCGTCTCCGGCTATGAGGGGGTGACCTGCGGCCTGGTGAAGTGGCCCATGAGCGTGATTCGCCTCAGAGGGGCCGACCCGAAGCAGGTCGTGGCTCTGGCCACCCACATTCTGGAGGCCTGGCGGGGCTATGACGACCCGGCGGCGAACATTCTCCACGAGACGGATGGGACGCCCCACTCCACCATCACCCCCATCGCCCGCCGGAGAGAGGCGGACTATGAGCTGGACCTGGTGCTGCGGAACAACCGTACCACGGAGGAGTATCCCCTGGGCATCTTCCATCCCCATGACGAGAAGCACCACATTAAGAAGGAGAACATCGGCCTCATCGAGGTGATGGGCCTTGCGGTGCTGCCCGCCCGGCTGAAGGAGGAGCTGGAGGTGCTGGAGGACGCCATCTCCGAGGGCCGAGACCTGATGGCGGACGAAAAAACCGCCAAGCACGCCGTCTGGGCCAACGAGGTGCAGGCCCGCCACCCGGAGATGACCGACGGCAACCGGATGCGTATCCTCCGGGAAGAGGTCGGCCAGGTCTTTGTGGGCGTGCTGGAGGACGCGGGCGTGTTCAAGCGGACGGAGGCAGGGAAGGCCGCCTTCCACCGCTTCCTGGCGACCCTGTGAGGCGGCCCGTGAAGGGGCGTGTTTGGGCGCTGCTCCTGGCCCTATGCCTGATGGCGGGCGCCCTCACCGGCTGCGGCGGCGGGGACGAGGCGGAGCAGTCCGCCGCCCCTGCCGAGGTGATCTGCGCCTCCGCGGATGCCATCAGCGAAGACACCGGCTTTGCCATGCAGGAGCTGAACATTGCGGGGGCGGAGGCCACGAGTTATACCGTCCTGAACGGCACCGTCGGACAGATCGACTACGCCTATGACGGCACCGTCATTGAGCTGCGGATGTCCGCGCGGAAGGAGGACTATGAGGGCCTGTCCGGCCTCCTGAACGGCAAGAACGCCGGGGGCATTCAGTATGCCGACAGCAAGTTCAGCGACCTGAACGTGTGGCTGCTGGAGGATACCTATTACTGCGAGTTCACCTATAGCGGCGAGGACGGCACGCTGTACTTCTCCCTGTCCCAGACGGACACCAGCTTCACCGGCTTTGCGGACATCCTCCTGACCCTGGTGGAGCAGATCGCCCCCGCCGAGGAAGCGGAGGAGGAGACAGAGGCGGAAGCGGAGGAGGCCGCGGAGTGACCCGGAGGCGCCCCATCCGAAAGGCTTGCATTTTGACGCTTCCTATGCTAAACTGTCAGAAAGGAACTGATAAAACGTTTTTTCGGATGAGGGGGTATGTATGGCATGCTGCGGATCGCGATTGCGGAGGACGAGGCGGAACACCGCGCACAGCTGACGGAATTTTTGCGGCAATATGAGGAGACTTACTCCGTGGAGATGGAAGTCACCTGCTTCTCCAGCGGGGTGGCGCTGGTGGAGGGCTACCGGCCGGAGTATGACATCATCCTGCTGGACATCGCCATGCCGGACATGGACGGCATGGAGGCGGCCCGGCGCATCCGGCAGGTGGACGAGCAGGTGGTGCTGGTGTTCATCACCCAAATGGCCCAGTACGCCATCAACGGCTACGAGGTAGGGGCCCTGGACTTTATCCTGAAGCCGCTGAACTATGACGTGTTCGCCATGAAGCTGACCAAGGCCATCCGCCGGGCGGAGAGCCGGGAGGGGAAGCGCATTGTCCTGACCCTGCCCAGCGGCATCCAGGTGCTGCAAACCAGGGAAATCTACTATGTGGAGATTCAGAACCACATCCTGCACTACCACACCAGCCAGGGGGAGTTTGCCCTGCGGGGGACGATGCAGAAGGCGGCGCAGGAGCTGGAGCCCTACTATTTCAGCCGGTGCAGCAACTGGTGCCTGGTGAATCTGGCCTATGTGTCCCAGGTGGACAAGAACGTGGTGACTGTGGCGGGGACGCCCCTGGACATCAGCCGCCGGAACCGGTCGGCCTTCATGGCGGCGGTGACGCGGTACATGGGGGGCAACACATGATGGAGCAAACCTATTGGTCAAGTTTCTGCTCCTATGTGTTTTGCTGGGGGTTCTGCCTGGTGTTCCTGCTGCCCCTGCCCCGGAGAAGGAGCTTCCCCCTGTGGGCCGCGGCCTTCCTGCTCCTGAATGGCCTGCTCTGCTTTTGCACGCTGCGCCTGGCGGCGGAGCAAAGCGGCTGGTTTGCCCCTGTGGAGCTGCTGGCCTCCGCCACGCTGATGACGCTGGCCTGCTGTAAGGTGAAGGCCAGCATCGCCCTGTACTTCGGCGTCTGGTCAACCCTGTGCGTTGCGCTGCTGGAGGAGATCTATGACCTGCCCTACCTCCATCTGACCTTCCCGGTGCTGGACGGGGTGGCGTATCGCGTCGGGATTCTGATGACAGTCATCTGTATCGCCGGTGTGGCGCTGGCCCTGACGGAGCGGAAATGGCTGCCGGTGTACGGCAACGACCATGTGGGGCCCAGGCAGCTGACCTCCGCCGTCATGCTCTACATGATTTTCATGGTGCTGATGGGCGTTTACTACGGCCATTCAGAGCTGACCCTGGGCAGCCTCCTGATTCTGATCGTGCAGGCGTACTGCATCACCCTGCTGTACCTGCAAACGGCCCTGTTCAAAAAGAGCGCCCTCCAGCAGGAGGTGGACACCCTGAACCTGCTGTGGCAGCAGCAGAAGCGGCAGTATGAGTTCTCCAAGGAGAACATCGCCCGGGTGAATCAGAAGTACCACGACCTGAAGCATATGCTGGCGGCGGTCCGCAGCATGGAGAGCAGTGAGCGCCAGCGCAGCGCCCTCCAGGAGATCGAGGACTCCGTCCACGGCTATGACCTGAGCGTCAACACCAATAACGAGACGCTGAACACCGTCCTGACAGAGAAGCAGCTGGAGTGCGACCGCAAGGGCATCACGGTGAACTGCGTGGTGGACGGGGCCAGCGTGGACTTTATGAACCCCGTGGACCTGTACACCATCATGGGCAACGCCATGGACAACGCCATCGAGGCCGTCTCCAAATTCGAGCAGCCCCATCTGCGCATCATTGACGTGCTGGTGCACGTCCGGCAGCGGTTCCTGGTCATCAGCGTCACCAACCCCATGAAGGAGGCCCCCAGCTTTGAGGACGGCCTGCCCGTCTCCACCAAGGAGCGGGACGGCTTTCACGGTTACGGCATCCGCAGCATCCGCTCCACCGTGGCGAAGTACGGCGGCGAAACGGTGATCGACACCAGAGACAACTTCTTTTATCTGAGCATCACCATCCCCCTGCCGGAGGAAACGAAAGACGCATAGAAAAACAGATTCATTGTCGGTAAGGAAGAATCCTCTCCTTCCTTACCGGCTTTTTTTGTGCAATACGACCACTTACGCCACAAAAACAACCACTTCGGGCAGGGACCTTGAAAAATTTTAAGGTAAAAGCTATAATTATTTTACAAAAGCTGGGTAGGATGCGGAGCATCAGCAAAAAAAGGATTGGAGAAAAGATATGAAAAGAACAATCAACCTGAATCAATCCTGGCAGTTCACCGGAAAAGACGGCGTCGCCGTACCGGTGGACGTTCCCCACACCTGGAACAACATCGACGGACAGGACGGCGGGAACGATTACTATCGGGGCACCTGCGTCTATGAAAAGACCTTCCCCGCACCGGACTATGACCCGGCCACCGAGCGGGTCTATCTGGAGTTCCGGGGAGTCAACGCCTCGGCGGAGGTCATTTTGAACGGGGCCACCGTGATGACCCACGACGGCGGCTACTCCACCTTCCGGGCGGACGTGACCGACGCGCTAAAGGCGGACAACGCCCTCACCGTCAAGGCGGACAACAGCGTCAACGACCGGGTCTATCCCCAGAAGGCGGACTTCACCTTTTACGGCGGCATCTACCGGGACGTGCTGCTGCGGGTGGTGAATAAGGTTCACTTCGACCTGGACTACTTCGGCGGCGAAGGGCTGCAGGTCACCCCCAAGGTGGACGGCGCCAACGGCAGGGTGCAGGTCAAGACCTGGCACAACGGTGAAAACGCCGCCGTGTCCGTCCGGCTGCTGGACGGCGAGGGGGCCGAGGTGGCCTCCGGCAAGGGGGACGATGTGACCCTGACCATCCCCTCTGTTCACCTGTGGAACGGGGTGAAGGACCCCTACCTCTATACGGCGGTGGCCACCCTGACGGTGGACGGTGAGGCCGTGGACGAGGTCAGCGCCCGCTTCGGCGTGCGCACCTGCCGGGTGGACCCCAAGGAGGGCTTCTTCCTGAACGGCAAAGCCTATCCCCTCCGGGGCGTCAGCCGCCACCAGGACTGGAAGGGCCTGGGCAACGCCCTGACGAAACAGCATCACGAGACGGATATGGCCATCATCCGGGAGATGGGGGTCAACACCATCCGTCTGGCCCACTATCAGCATGACCAGTACTTCTATGACCTCTGCGACCGGTACGGCATGGTGGTCTGGGCGGAGATTCCCTACATCTCGGAGCATATGCCCAACGGCCGTGCCAACACCATCAGCCAGATGACCGAGCTGATCGTGCAGAATTACAACCATCCCTCCATCGTCTGCTGGGGCGTCTCCAACGAGATCACTATCAGCACCAAGGACAAGGCGGATATGCTGGACAACCACCATGTCCTGAACGACCTGTGCCACAAGATGGACCCCACCCGGTTCACCACCCTGGCCTGCTACGCCATGTGCGGCCCCTTCAACAAGGTGGCCCATATCACCGACGTGGTCAGCTGGAACCTGTACCTGGGCTGGTATGTGCCGGGCCTGTTCCTGAACGACCTGTGGATCGACTTCTTCCACTGGAAGTATCCCAACCGCTGCCTGGGCTATTCGGAGTACGGCTGCGAGGCCATGCCCAACCTCCACAGCGACCATCCCAAGCGGGGCGACCAGTCCGAGGAGTATCAGGCCATCTACCACGAGTATATGCTGAAATGCTTCGAGAAGCGGCCCTTCATGTGGGCCACCCACGTCTGGAATATGTTCGACTTCGCGGCGGACGCCCGGGACCAGGGCGGCGAGCCGGGGATGAACCACAAGGGCCTTGTCACCTTTGACCGCAAGACGAAGAAGGACAGCTTCTACCTCTACGAAGCCTACTGGAGCGATGAGCCCTTCGTCCACATCTGCGGCAAGCGGCAGGAGAACCGGGTGGGCGGCCAGACCGAGCTGAAGGTCTACTCCAACCAGCCGAAGGTCGTCCTCTATGTGGGGGACAGGCAGGTTTCCGAGGCCCAGGGGGACAAGATCTTCCGCTTCACCGTGCCCATGGACGGAGACATTTCCGTCCGCGTGGTGGCCGGGGCCTGCGAGGACACCGCTGCCTTCCACAGGGTGGACACCCCCAACCCCCGCTACAAGCTCCAGGCCGGGGACGGCAACGGCGGGAACTGGGTGTGACGAAACCCCAGAGCATCGTCTATTTTGCGCACTTTTTTAAGGGTTGTTTTGGTGCGTGTGAATAGAACGCGGCGGCCCCCGTATACGGGGCGGGGGCCGCTGCCCAGTGTGGAAAGGAGGATGTTCCCCGGGGAAGCAAAGACGAATTTGATACTATGACAGGATTGGAGGAAATCCAAAATGGCAAAAAAAGAAAAGAAGAAGGGTACCGGCGTAGTCAAGTGGTCGGTGCTGACTGCCGTGATGGCGATCATCATGATCGCCGGCTTCGTTGGAAACTAT
>JAJQBL010000076.1 GCA_021203325.1 Clostridiales bacterium
CAGTCTGGGGAAGGGGTTCCGCCTGGCGGCGGGGGTGGCCGGGGGGATGGTCCTGATTGCCATCGGGGTGAAGGTGCTGATGGGTTAGCGGCGGGACGCCCCTGCGGGGCAATGTTATCAACGGAAAGGAATTTTTCCTCAGACAAGGTTTGATAAAGGAACTACGCTTTGCCCTCCGGGCGGGCCCCATTTCTCGCACCGCCGAGAAATGGGGGAAAGAGGGCGGCTCAGGGAGGAGCTCGGGGCCTCGCTCCTCCCTAAGAACCCTCCTCCTATCCCGCGGGGGGCTTCGCGCTGTCCAACCGTCAAGTGGTCTGTCAGGCAACAGACGAAGTAACCTGTTACGCACCAAAGCTGCCGCCGATGGCGGCTGGCGGGGATTGCCGCCCGTTCCGCCCTGCCGAAGGCGGGCGGAACGTGGCGTCAATTTTGTTGCCCATTGGTTGTGGAAATCTGATTGAAATGGTACGCTATTCTCCTCGACTCAGGATAGATTGTATCCTAAGTTGATGACATTGCCTTTCAGGGCGGGGAACCGGCGTCAGCCGGTGGAGGGGTCCAGCCACCAACCACTACCCCATCACATTACAAAAAAACGTGCCTGCGGCACGTTTTTTTTGTGTAACGGTCCCCCCGTTACGGTTCCGCCAGGAAAATGGCGTGGATTTTATGGCAGGTGGGGCAGTACCACCCCTCGTTCTGCACGTCGAAGAGATACGCCTTCTTGTGCTTCCGGGTGTTGAACACCAGCTCCCGCCAGCCTCCGGCGGCCTTGAAGTCGCTCTCCGGCACCCATTGCAGGCTGGGGAAGGAGGTGCTGGATGCGTTGGTGCGGATGCGTCCGCCCAGCATAACGGTGTTGCAATCGGGACAAATCATACCCATAGCGAAAATTCCTCCTGTGAAAAAATTAGGGTGGTTGGAGTGCCGGGTCACCGGCCGGTGTCATTGCCCAGGCGGTTCAGCCTTTGGCGGATGTCGGTGCCTGAGAACTGGAAGATTTTGTAATCCCCCACAATGCGGGAGTACACCTGGGGAGAGTACCGCCCGTTCAGGTCGGACAGTGTCAGGTTGGTGGAGATGATGGTGTGCCGCTCATCCAGCAGCCGGGTGTTGACGATGTTATACAGGGCGGAGCGGACGGAGGGCACCGTCAGCTCACTGCCCAAATCGTCCAGCACCAGCAGGTCGCAGGACAGGTACCGGTCGGCGGCCTCCTGAGCCTCCTCGTCGCCGGAGAACTTGGCGGCCTCCATCCGGTCAAAGATGTGGATGGCGGAGTCATAGACCACGCTGCACCCCTGGGCGGCCACCTCCCTGGCGATGCAGACGGAGAGGAAGGTTTTCCCCAGCCCCGGCTCCCCGGTGAAGAACAGGTTCCGCACCGGGAAGGTGCGAAAGCTGCCGGCGTAGGCCAGGCAGAACTGATAGGTGGCATCCATCTGGGCCTGATACTCCTGGGGGTAGTAGTCCTTCCGGAAGTCCTGGAAGGACTGGCCCCGCAGGTTCATCATGCTGGTCATCTGCCGCACCTTCTCCTCCTCGCAGAGGGCCTTCAGGCAGTCACACATCCGGCTGCCCTTCCAGCCCCGGTCGCCGCATTTGGGGCAGAGGGGCTGCTGGTTCAGAGCGTCCTCGGCGTAGCCGATGCTCTTGAGCAGCGCCCCCCGCTCTTTTTTCAGGGCGGTGTGCTGCTCCTGGAGGGCCTGGATGGCCGGGGCAGGGTCGGTTCCCTGCCGGAGGGCGGCGGTGGCGGCCCGGGCCACAGTGGCCCGGAGCTGCCGGTCGATGTCCCGGACCCGGGGCAGGCGGCGGTACACGTCCTCCCTGCGGCGGGCGTACTCCTCCTCGTGGCGCATCCGCCGGGCCTCGTACCGGGCGGTGGCGTTATGGATGATTTCGGTGTTGTAAGCAGCCATGGCGGCCCTCCTCCGGGCGGGGAGTTTCCCCTCAGTGCGTCCCCTCTGAAGCCCCGTCCTGGGGGACGTTCTTTAAAAAGTCCATGATCCATTGGGTCTGTTTGACGGACTGCTCCGTCTGCCGGGCCTTCTCCTCCGCCGTCGGCTCCGGTTTGGGCTGGGCGGGGGCCGGGGCGATGGGGACGGCCCGCTTTCCCCCTTTCCGGGGGGCGTTCTGCCGCTCCGACCGGGCCTGGGGCAGGGTGTGGAGGCCCTTCTCGTGCCAGTTTTGGAGGATTTTGTTGCAGTAGCTCCAGGAAAAGCGGCCTGTGTTGGTGACGGTGATGTCATAGGCGTAGGCCACCGTCTCCGGCGGGAAGCCCCACGAAATCCACTGCTTCAAATGCTGCCGCTCCCCGTCCGTGGGCTCCCGGCCCACAATGCGGCAGGATGCCAGCAGCTGGCCTATCTGGGTCTGCATCAGCTGCTCCTGTTTCAGGAAGGCGTCCACCGCGTCCAAGGTGTCAATGCCCCGCTGCTTCCAGTAGTAGGCTTTCGTGCGGATGGCGGTCATGGAGGGGCGACGGCCGGGGCCGTACTTTTTTTCGCTGCACTCGATCTGCCACTGCACCAGCATCAGAATCACATCCGGCGGCAGGGCCAGATAGTCCAGCAACTCATACAACAGCTTCAGGTCCCGAACCCCCAGCTTCTTCCCCAGGGCTCCCTCCACCAGATGCAGGAGCTGGGAAAACTCGGTGTCCGGCTGCTCCAGCGCCTCGGTGATGTCGGCGGTGGAGTACTCCGGGGCGTTCTCCTTGTCCGGCACGGCAGGGACGACCTCCAGGGGCGGCGGGGCGGATTCCTGGCCCACCAGCCCCAGCTCCCGCAGGTGGAGCAGGGCGCTGTCCAGCCGCAGCCGCTCCCAGTGGGTGTCCCGCAGCGCCTCCTGAGGGTCATAGTAGCCGTTGTGCCGCAGAAGGTACAGGTAGAGGAGGGCGGCATCGCCGCTGCCCTTGGCGATCAGTGCGTCCACCGTGCCGGGGGACAGCACCACCGCGTCCTGGTGCAGCTCTAATAATTTTTGCATGGGTGGGCCGGCCTCCTTTCCGATGGGTGTTCTCGCCGCTCCGCGGCGGTTGTTTTTATAGATGTATGCAGGGGCGGCCCCTGGCCGCCCGGGGTATCCGGAATGAAAAGTTTTCTGTTATCCAGTAGGGGCGCTTTGTGCGCCCGCCCGGTTGCACCTTTGAAGCAGTTTTCAATCGGAAAACCGGCTGTTTCGGGCAGTATGTTTTGTATAGATGTGGTTGATGATTGCTTTTTGTATTCCCGCTTTTTGCATCCGTATCTGTAGGGGCGGCCCTTGGCCGCCCGGGGTAAGCAATGGGTTTCGGCGGGCGGCCAAGGGCCGCCCCTACAGGCGTATCGCAACACCGGAAGGCTTTTTCGTAACGAAAACGAAGCCGGGCGCACAAAGCGCCCCTACAGGATGGGGAAGCCTCATATCCTAATCGGAGGGACACACCACACCGACAGCAAAACTGTCCATTCTGCAACCATTATACACTGATTTCCCCAAAAGGTAAAGCGCCGCAGTTCATTTTATCGGCGCTGCCGGGCGGCGCCCTGCCGCCAGGAAAGCAAAACACCGGGCCGCCGCACACTTCTGCGCAGCAGCCCGGCGGGCCTTTCTGTCACTCCGCCCGGAAGGGGTGGACAAAAATACTTTTCAGCTCAGATTCCAGCGTCCTGGTGCCCAGGTACAGCAGAAACTGGCTCAGCGCAATGACGGCGGCGCAGACGGCGATAATCCGGCCGCGCTGTTTGTTCTGTTCCTTCGCAGTGCAATCCTCCAGTCGAAAAAGATAAAAGCAGATCCTTCCGGGTCGGCGGCGGGATTTCCCCGGAAATGACGCCCCGGAACGCCCGCGCTGTCACTTTCTGGGGGGAAGCCGGTCGCAAATCTCCGTCAGCCGGTCCAGAAGGCGGAGCATCTCCGCCGTATCCTCCGGGCCCAGTTGGGTCAGAATCTCGGAGGGGACCTCCAGCATTTCCTCCCGGTCCCGGACCACATAGGCCCGCCCCTGCTCTGTCAGGCAGACGTTGATTTTCCGGCGGTCCGTCTCGTCGGGCCGGCGCACCACCATCTCCCGCTTCTCCAGGCCGTTCAAAATGGTGGTGATACGGGCGGTGGACACCTGCATGGCCACGCTGATCTGGCTGGGCTGGGCGGAGCCGTGGCAGTACAGGTAGTTCAGCACAAACGGCTCCCCCTGGGCCAGGCGCAGGGGCATCCTGTCCCGGTACCGGCCAAAGCTTCCGATGGAATGGATAAACTGTTCGATTGTGGCCCGCTCCACCATATCCACGCCCCATTTCTCTCGCCGCGTCCGGATTGTGGTTCCTGATACACATTATAAAAGCCTTCCCCAATTTTGTCAAGAAAAGCCGTCTGTCCCGCAAAAAGAAACCCCTCAGTCGGCTACGCCGACAGCTCCGCCGTCAAGCGGCATTTCCGCTGCGCTCCCTACCCTTTCAGGGGCGCCAATGACGTGGTGATTCCCACAGTTTTCTTGCCTCCCCCGAAGGGGTAGGGAGGTGCGAAGCGCCGGAAATGCCGCTTGACGGCAGAGGGGGACCGGCGGCAGCCGGTGGAGGGGTTCCTATGCGAAACGGATTTCAAAATTGATTTCCGTGTCCGTCCCCCAAAAAAGAAACCGGCTCCGGAGGGAAATCCGCCTCCGGAGCCGTTGCAGGCGATTAAGTTTTCTGCTGGAAGCTGGTGCCGCAGTTCCGGCACGTCACCTGAATCTTCCCCTTGCCCTTGGGCACCCGGAGGGTCTGGCCGCAGCTGGGGCACTTGAAGTACTTATAATCCTTATCGCCGATCTGGCGGCGCATCCGCTTGAAGGCCCTGGTGATGGGGCCGGTCTTTTCCAGGAACCAGTCGTTCTCCTTCCGGCGGCTGTCATAGTTCCGGCTCATCATACGGAAAATTGCATAGAGGATGGCCGCATAGCTCAGAATGCCCAGAATGGTCTGCACCACCGCCACCGGAATCAGTGCGCTCAGCAGCCACATCACCAGGCAAATCACCATCAGGAACAGGTTGAGCTGGTCAGAGCCGTATCTGCCATACATAAATTTGCGCAACGCAGAACTGATCTTATCCAAAAAGTTACGCATGGTTGGAAATCTCCTTTCCTCTATCAGACAGAGGGGTTCAATGACATTATGATAGCGCATTCCGGAAGAAAGGTCAATATTTGAATCGTAAACGAATTGTAAATAGTGGTTTTGTCAATGGAGGGGGCTGACCGCCTCCGCACTATGCCGGTGGTTTCCGGCGCCCGGACGATGCTTTCTCCTTAGACAGGGATTGAGAAAGGAAATAGGTGTTTGCCCTTGCCGGGGCGGGGCCTGCTTTTTTCGCTCCGCCGAGAAAAGCAGCAAAAGAGGGCGGCTTAAGAGGGCCGCTGTGCGTCCCTCTTAAGAATCTCCCTCTATCCCGCTGGGGCTTCGCGCTGTCCAGCTTATAAGTGGTCTGTCAGGCAACAGACGAAGTAACTTCTAACTGGTGAGACTGCCGCCGATGGCGGCTGGAAGGGATTGCCGCCCACGTCCCTGCCGCTAAGCGGCGGGACGGGCGGCAATTTTGTTGTCCTTTGGTCGTGGAAATCTGACTGTGCGGCTATGTGATTCCCCTTAACCTAAGACAGATAGCATCTTTAAGTTGATGACATTGCCTGTGCCTTCCTCACTCGCTGAGCACTGTCCCGTCCGCCAGGGTGATGGTATACCCGTTGAAGTTGATGGTGCCGTTGTTGGTCAGGCTGGTGATGGTGCAGTCCCCGGTGAGGGTCCAGGTGCAGCCCGCGTCGATGATGACCACGGCGTTGTCCTCCACGGCGGCGCCGCCCTCCTCATTCTCCACGATGTTGATGGTGCCGGTGAGGGTGGAGCCGTTCGTCAGGGTCAGGTCCAGGGTGGAGATGGTGTCCACCTCGATGTCCCCCTCCAGGGTCTGGCCGTCGGCGGTGAACTCCACCTGAGCGCCGTTGGAGCCTGCGCTGCCCCAGCCGTGGCTGGCGCTGTTGCCGGCGACGGTGAGCAGGTTGCCCTCTGTCTCATTGTTCACGATGTCCACCCCGGACAGGGTCAGAATGCAGTGGGTATTGGTGACATAGAACACGTCCCCGTTGTTGCTGGTCAGGGTGCCCCCGGTCATGGAGAAGACGGAGGTGCCCTCCTCTGCGTCCCCGGAGGTGGACTGGTAGATCATCACGCTGTGGACGTTCTCATCGGAGCTGGTGCCCTGGGTGTCGCTCATGTTGCCGTACACATCGCAGTCCGTCAGTATGATGGAGTTCTCCCCCTCCACCACCAGGGCCTCGGAGTTGTTGGCGGTGAGGGTGGCGTTGCTCACCGTGATCTCCGCGGTGGAGTAGACCGCCGGGGAGTTGTAGCCGTTGGTGGTGTAGGTGCCGCCGTCCACGTTCACCGTGCCGCCGCCCCGGTCGGAGCGGATGGCGGCGGAGGAGCTGCCGGAGGTCTCCACCGTCAGGTTGGAGGCGTTGGTGGTGCCGCCGCCGGTGGTCTGGATGCCGCCGGAGTTGTCGGCGGTGGTGGTGATGGTGGAGTCGGAGATATTGACCACGGTGCCCTCGCCGTAGCTGAACACGCCGTTGCCGTTCTGGGCGGAGGAGGTGACTGTGGCGTTGGTGATGGTGACCTGGGCCCCGTCGGTGGCCAGCAGAGCGGCGTTCATGCCGTAGAAGTCGCCGGTCTCGGTGTCAGAGGTGGCCCCGGCGGACTTGTCCACGGTGATGCCGTCCAGGGTGACGGTGGCCCCGTCCACCCGGAGGGCGTTCTCATCGTCCCCGGTGGAGGTGTAGGTCCCGCCGGAGTAGTCCCCGTCCGCGTCCAGGGTGGTGGCGGCGGTGCCCTGATCCACCTCTGCGGAGCCGCCGTTGAAGCCGGAGCCGGCCTCGGACACCACGCCGCCGCCCATGTCACCGGTCAGCGCCACCACGGTGACGGAGGAAACCGCGCCGTCCTCGTCAAAGGTGATTTGAAGCACATCGTCCACCGCCAGGTCGGAGACGCTGCCCTCCGACCCGTCGGACAAGGAGATCGTCACATCGGTGAGGTCCACCTCCAGGGTGTCCTCCCCGGCGGTGAAGCTGCTGCCGCCGGCCATGCCGCCGCCCGACATATCGCCGCCGCCCATGCTGCCGCCGCCGTTCGCCATATCGCCGCCCTCACCGTCGGGCATCTCCGGCATGGTGCCGCTGCCGTCGGCCATGTCACCGCCTTCGCCGTCGGGCATCTCCGGGGCGGTGCCGCTACCGTCGGCCATGTCACCGCCTTCGCCGTCGGGCATTTCGGGAACGGTGCCGCTGCCATCGGCCATATCTCCGCCCTCGCCGTCGGGCATCTCCGGAACGGTACCGCTGCCGTCCGCCATATCGCCGCCGCCCTCGCCGTCGGGCATCTCCGGGGCGGTGCCGCCGCCGTTCGCCATATCGCTGCCTGCGCCGTCAGACATCTCCGGAGCGGTGCCGCTGCCGTCAGCCATCTCGCCGCCGCCCTCGCCATTGGGCATCTCGCCGCCGCCCTGACCGTCGGCCATATCACCGCCGCTGAACCCTTCGGATTCGGTCAGCTCTCCCAGCTGGAGGGTGACGGTGGAGCCGTCAATGGCGGTGATCTGACCGGCAACGGTGGTGCCGCTGTAGTCCTGGGCGGTCTCCGCCGCGACCTGGGAAGAGGATGTGTCGCTGGTGGACTCACTTGTGCTGCCGCAGCTCACCAGAGAGAGCGCCAGGGCCAGGGCGCAGAACAGGGCCGCAAAGCGTTTCAATGCTTTCATGGGAAAAACTCCTTTCTATCGGTAGGTGTAGGAATCTGTGAGGCGTATCCGTTTGGAAAGGGTCTTTGTCCCCTCTCTGGCGCTATCATAATGGCCGAACATGAAACGTAGCTGAAAGAAATAAAAACAATTTGTGACGGCCGTGAGAATTTTTCCTTCGCAGCGTCCCGGCGGTCAGCCTGCCGGTGTTTCCGACAAAAAACGCCGTTCCTCTTGCTTTTTACTTAAAACGTGCTAAAATGTTCCCAGAACCAACAAAACAGATTGGGAAAGGATGGGGGATTGCAATGGCACGGCATACTTCCAGTCAGGACGATAAGGGCTATAACAGACAGAACCGGATGCTGCTGACCTTCTGCGGCGGTCTGGCGGCGCTGGCGCTGCTCTTTGTGATTCTGGTGGAGTGCTGGGCGTCCACACAGAGGGCCGCCCCGGCGCCGGACACCGATGCGGGCAGCTCCGAGACGGTGTCCGACGGCGGTCAGCAGGCCGAGCCTGCCGCCGTGTCGGACAGCTCCGGCGCCGAACCGGAGGACGGCAGCCTTCACATCACCATCGCCGTGTCGGAGTGCGCCTATGACAGCGCCACGGGCTCCTATGGCTTCACCCAGTATTTCACCTACGCCGGGACCTGGTTCCAGGACGCGGACCTGGCGGTGGCCAATCTGGAGACCACCTTTGGCGGCACCGTCAACGGCTATCCCATGTTCAGCTCTCCGGACGACCTGGCCGACTCCCTGAAGGCGCTGGGCTTTGATCTGCTCTCCACCGCCAACAATCACTGTATGGACTCCCGCAGCGACGGCCTGCGGCGCACCATCGAGGTGCTGGACGATGCCGGAATCGACCATGTGGGCACCTATGCCAGCCAGGAAGCCTTTGACGAAACCATGGGCGTCGTGGTGGAGGAGGTCAACGGAATCTCCATCGCCTTCCTGGACTACACCTGCGGTGTGAACTATATGACCGTCAAGGAGTCGTACCTGGTGAACCGCTATAACCTGACCACCTCCGACGAGAGCGAGGCCGCCATGAAGCTGGACACCCAGAAGCTGGACAGCGAGCTGGCCTACGCCCGCAGCCTGGGCACCGACCTGATCTTCGTGATGATGCACTGGGGCACGGAGCATCAGACCACCCAGAGCAGCTATCAGGAGGAGCTGGCGGACTATCTCATTGAGCGGGGGGCGGACGCCGTGCTGGGCGGGCACTCCCACGTCCCCCAGCCCATGGAATACCGCACCGTCACCGATGTGGACGGCAACGAGGCCACCGGCTTTGTCTGCTACTCGCTGGGCAACCTGATCTCCGACATGAGCAAGGACAACACCTATATCACCGCGGTGCTGAACCTGGAGGTCACCCAAACGGAGGAGGGCACCACCTCCATCACCGGCGTCTCCTATGAGCCGCTGTATCTGCTGAACCCCGGCCACGACGAAATCGACACGCTGGTTCTGATGGACGTGCCCGCCGTCCTGGAGGCCTACGAGTCCGGGGAGGAGATTCCCTATCTGACGGACGAGCTTTGCACGGAGCTTCGGGCGAGCATGACCACCCTCCGGGAGATTTTCGGCGATGAGTGGCCGGTGAGTGGCGAACAGTAGACCGGCCCTCCGGCACCCTTTCAGGGCAAGGTGGGGGGGAAGAAAACAGGTTTTTGCCCTCACGGTTGGGCTGGTGTCCTTAGATGAGGATATTGGAAGGAAATAGCGTGTTTGCCCTTGCCAGGGCATGGCCTACTTTTCTCGATTCGTCGAGAAAAGTAGCAAAAGAGGACGACTCAAGAGGGGGACCTGTGGCCCCCCTCTTAAGAATCTCCCCGTATCCCGCTGGGCTTCGCGCCGCCCGACCTCCAAGTGGTCTATCAGGCAACAGACGAAGTAACCTGTTACGCACCAAAGCTGCCGCCGATGGCGGCTGGCGGGGATTGCCGCCCACGTTCCTGCCTTACGGCGGAACGGGCGGCAATTTTGTTGACCTTCGGTCGTGGAAATCTGACTGTAAGGGTACGTTACGCTCCTTAACCCAAGATAGGCAATATCTTTAGGTTGATGACATTTTCTTTCAAAAGAAGCCTTGTCTTGCTTTGCCCGCCCCGGCGAAGGCGCTCTCTTTTCCTCATAAAATTTCCAAACAAATTGAATCTTCCATTGCAATCCTCCTCTTTTAATGGTAAAATCACTTTAAGATGAATGATTCTGCCCGGGGAAAAGGAGCGACGCACATGGGAAAACGACTGAACCGCTGCCGCACGCTGCTGAGAAAGACTCGCTTCGCCACCCTGAGGGACGGTTTCCGCCGGGCGGACTACCTGCGGAAGCATCAGGTGCTGAAGGAGATCGGTCAGCACGTCTATTACTATTCCCGGAACTACCCCGGCGACCCCAGGCTGCTGAAGCTGCACAACAACGTGGTCATCGCCACCGGTGTCCGGTTCATCTGCCACGACCGGATCGACATTCTCCTGTCCGGCCTGTATGACCGGAACTATACCAAGACCTACGGCTGTATTGAGGTGATGGACAACGTATTCATCGGGGCGGACGTCACCGTCCTGCCCGACGTGCGCATCGGGCCCAACGCTGTCATTGGGGCGGGGGCCATCGTCACCAGGGACGTGCCCCCCGGTACGGTGGTGGCCGGTGTACCCGCCAGGGTCATCGGCAGCTTTGACGAGCTGGTGGCCGACCGGGCGGACAAGCTCCACCCGGAGCGCAGCGAGGCGGCGCTGTGGGAGATTTTTGACCGGGAGCGCGGCTGTTAGCCGTCAGACACCCCTCCGGCGCTTCGCGCCACCTCCCCTTTCAGGGCAATGTCATCAACTTAAAGGGCTTTGCACTCCGTTACCCG
>JAJQBL010000156.1 GCA_021203325.1 Clostridiales bacterium
TGCCAACGAGCATCACTGAAAAAACTATTGCAACTTGCTATTGCAATTTGAGATCTTTTGATTTATTATCACGGCGGAGCCTTTCTCATCAAAGCCGCCGCCTATCATAAAAATCTCGCTCAGACCTATGCGCTGAACGCCGACTGTGCGGCGCTGTTCGTAGAGTATCGTCTGGCTCCCAAATATAAGTTTCCAATCCCCGTTATGGACTGCTTTGCAGCTTACTCCTGGGCTTTGGAACAGTTTCCTTTCAAGAAGCTGATTGTTGGCGGCGACAGCGCCGGGGCTGACCTTGCCATGTCGGTCATGCTGCTGGCCAGAGAGAACGGGCTTCGTATGCCGGACGGACAGATGCTGATTTATCCGGGTGCTGCCAGCAGCCCCGATACGGAATCCATGCAGAAATTCACGGATACCCCTATGTGGAAATAACGGAGTTTGACTGCCTCCACGATGCGGGAATCGAGATCGCACAGCGTTACCGCAAAGACGGCATAGAGGTCACGCTGAACGAGACCCGAAATACCATGCACGGTTATGACATTGCGGAGAACGCTCCGTATGTTCTGGAACAGGTGGACAAAAGGGTTTGCTTTCTTACGCAGCGTTTCGCAAACTGACGGGTATCTGCCAGGGGCAACTCTCAACGCGACAAAACAGGAAAACTGTTGTTTGTAGTTTGATTTATTGAGCGTATAATAAGGTATGATAAAAGCTGTGCCTAACCGTTCTATTGAACTTTTATACTCAGAAAAAGAGGTGTGTTTGAGATGAAAAAAGGATTCAGCAGATGGTGCGACCAGATGTGGCTGTATGCAGTCTATTTTTTGGGCGTCGTCATGGCCTGTGCGTTGGTCTGGAACTGGGATGCCTGGGAGATGAGCCGCAAGCTGGTCTGTATGCTGGCCATCGCCGTCCCCATGCACATCTTCGAGGAAAACTCCTTCCCGGCCGGCTTCTATTATATGAACAACCTGGGCTTTGGTTCAAAGGAGCCGATGGTCTATCCGCAAAATCGCTGCACCAATATGGTCACAAACCTGGGTGCCGAGATCGTGCTGATTCTGCTGACGGTCAATACACAGGTCATCGAGCCGAGTGCGGTCACTTTGGTGCTGTTCTTTGGATTGGGCGAGACCATCAACCACACCAGGAGCGGCATTTTGATGTACCGGCGCTACCATGAGAACGGGAAAAGGACTGTTTATGGGCCGGGACTGGTCACTTCATGGTGTGTATTGATACCGCTCGGCACAGCGGCGCTCAAGTGGCTGACGGGTCATTCCGTAACGGTGTTGCAGGTGATTGGTGGTATCGGCATTTTCCTGGGGATTGCCGTCTGCCTGATTCTTCTTCCCTTTGCGGTCTCCCTGCGGGTGAAAAGCAAAGAGTTCGCGTTCCGCGACAAAGGCTACTTTGAAAAATTTGAGCAATAAAGGAGTTGTGTAACGATGAGCAAACTTGATTGGAAGGATACCGCTGCCCTGATTGCGGAGGACGCACTGGCGATTCAGCAAGGCGAAAAGGTAGTCATTGTGTCCGGAGAGGGCATAGAAAAGGTGGATGGGCTGAACGACCTGTATCTCGCCGTGAAGGACGACCTGTATCAAAGGGGAATTGCGCCTGTCTGTCTGAGCTACCTGGCGGAGCCGGGCAAAAAGGTGCCGGAGCTTGTGGAGACGGTATGCTGTGATGCGGATGTCATCATCACCATTTATACCCGTGGCCTGCTACACTCCGACGCCTGGCCCCGGATACGGGAGGGACGCAAGCCGTCAAGCCGTCTTTTGCTCCTGCCGAACGGCAACAGCGATGATTTCCTGAGCCGTATGATGCCAAAGACAAAAGAGAAGTTCTACGAGATAGCCGGGGTCACAGACAAAATCGGCAGTCAGTTCCTGGGGAAACACACGGTACGTCTGACTGCACCCAACGGCACCGACCTGAACTTCCGGGTCGGGCAGTTGGCAGGCTGGGCTCACAGCGGCGTCGGCACCGAGCCTGGCTCCTTCATCCTTCTGCCTGCCGGAACGCTGAACCTGGGCGTGGATGAGGGTTCCGCCGAGGGAACGCTGGTCATTGACTGCCACACTGCCCTCAAATGGGAACTGATGGATGAAGCAGTTACCTTCCAGGTCAAAGACGGCTATGCCGTGTCCATTCAGGGCGGCAGCTATGCAGAAGATTTTGCCGCAGCTGCTGCAAAATTCCCAAATGGCCCGGAGGAGACGCTCTGCATCGCGGAATTTGGCCTTGGCTTTGACAGAACAGCGGATGTCCGTGTCAATCCCAGCGAAGGGGAGCATATGTATGGCGCTGCCCATATCGGGATCGGTTCCAACGGCTCCTTTGGCGGCAGCGTGATGATTGATGCGTGGCACATCGACTGTATTCTGGAAGGAGCTTCTGTAGAGTTGGATGGGAAGCTGATCGAGAAGGACGGGCAATACCTTGTGTGACTGCAAAACTCCTGCATAGTAAGGATTCAATTATAAAAATACGAATATTGATACATAGCTCACACGACTTAAACCCTCGTGTGAGCTTATTTTTTGCGATGGAGGTGAAGAACGTGGAACAGGGTTCACGGTACGGCCCGCCCATTGAGCGGCACCCGGACGGGACGTTATACCGGATGTCCCCCAGCCAGCAGAAGCAGGCTGGAAAGCCATTGAGAAGCACGGAAAGGTCGAGAAAGCAGATACCCCACTTCCCATGATGCAGGTGGGTGACAGCTTTCCGGTGGCGTCTGCCGAGGTCAAGGAGGGGCAGACGAAATCAAAAGCGCACTTTACGGAGGACACCTTGTTGGAAAGCATGGAACGAGCTTGGGCCGACGACAAGGTGAATTGCCCCGCAGGGGCAAGAGAGGGCGGCCTGGGCCGGATGCCGGATGATGCCGAGCGCAAGGGTATTGGAACCCCGGCCACCCGTGCCGGTATCATCGAACGTCTGGTGACACGGGGCTTTCTGGAGCGCAAGGGCGGCAAGAAAGCCAAAAACCTGATCCCCACGGAAAAGGGCAATGCCCTCATCACTGTCCTGCCGGAACAGCTCCAGTCCGCCTCCATGACAGCAGATTGGGAGGAAAAGCTGCTGAAAATCGAGCGTGGGGGAGTATTCTCCGGCGGCGTTCATGGATGAAATCACCGCAATTTTGCTCTCTGGAAAAGCAACCGATACTTCGAGGCCATCGGCAAGAAGATGACCGAGAGTGTGGCGAAGCGGCTCCTGAAAACCGGTTCTGTTCGCATGAAGGACTGCTACTCACGGTGGCTGGACAGGTATTTTGACGCCACCATCTTCCTGGACTTTGACGAGACCGGCAAAGTCCAGTACCGAATGGAAAAAGGAATGTAAGGAGGGTGAATGATGGCAGAAAACAAAACCGTATATCTCCACGACGCCGCATCTGCAATATCTGGCAAAATTCTTTAAAACCAAATTCGTCTTAAAATGTATCCGTCATTTCTGCGCTTTTACCGCTTTTTTGCAATAAAATTTTTGCTTCCTGCGTCTGTCGCAATTATTAGAGCTTCACAATATTTGATCGTGAAGCTGTGTTTGCCGACTGAAAGCTGTTTTATTATGAAACAATATTAACCCACATAGAACTGCTGGTCTCCCCAATGAGTAAAATGATATGGGTGGTCCTCTGGCAGAAAGATGTTGGTATATAAATAAATGATAATATCCATATCATCGAACAAATCGAAACCCCAGTATTCATCTATATCGATTGCTTCACCATCCGGTTCGCAATCTTCATGGCAGAGTTGCCTGCCGCTACTTATGTTCTCCAACCATGGCGATCTTCCCATAGGCCATTTTGTAGACCTCATCACAGAGAATATCAATATCCTCCGCATTGTGGGAGGAGATCAGAATCGTTTTCCCCTGTTCCTTCAGGTCAAGCAGCAGCTTTCGCATATCCTCTACGCCCTGCTCGTCCAGGCTGTTGAAAGGTTCGTCCAGGATCAGCAATTCCGGATGCTCCATAATCGCCTGGGCAATGCCCAGCCTCTGGCGCATTCCCATGGAATACTTGCCCACCCGCTTCTTGCTGTTCGGGTCGAGGCCAACCGCCTGGATGGCGTCGATCACGTCCTGTTTCGTGGCTGTATTGCGGATCTTTGCCATGTCCAGCAGATTGGCGAGGCCGGAGCGATAAGGCAGGAACTCCGGCGCTTCAATGATGATGCCCGCGTTGGGCGCAAAGTCCATATCCTTGCCCAGCTGCTTTCCGTTGATGCGAATCGTGCCGCTGTCCGGCACCATCAGGCCGCAGATCAGTTTCATCAGAACAGTCTTGCCGGAGCCGTTGGCGCCGGTGATGCCGTAGGTTCTGCCTTCCTCAAAAGAAAGGGTGGTTTCCCTGACGACCTCCTGCCCCTTGAAGCTCTTGGTTACTTTTTCCAGCTCAATATATGCCATATTCCTTACACACTCCTTTTCATCCGGCGAACAATACGCCAAAAGCACAGCCACAGCGCCGCCATAACAGCCAGTTCCACCGCCATAGCGAGGGGAAGGGAAAACCCATCTTCCACGATGATACTGCTGCGTCCCAACATTCCCCAGTTTCCGGGGAGCAGCAGCTTCCAGTTGCCCGGCAGATACTCGGACAGCCCCAGCGCAAGGAACTGTTGCGCAAACAGACAGACAGCGCCTGCGTTCGCCCCTTTCCACAGGATCAGCAGAGCCTGCACCCAGGCCAGCAGAACCATGTTCAGCGCTAATACCGCAGCAGAGGCCAGCGCCTCCCAGGGGATTGCGCCGAAGGCAATGCCCAGGATACACCCGGCCGCAATCACCGGCAGCACAGCTCCTCCGGAGCGGAGCATGACCACCCGGCACCAGCGCCGATACCCGTACCGGGGCAGATAAAAAATTCTTGTCCTGTCTGCGTCATTTGTGGCAACTGCTCCGGCACACAGAAACACCAGGGAAACCAGCAGCAGGTACCGGACGACGGCCAGCCAGTTCCACGCCTCTTTCGCTTCGGAAAGTCCGGCCAATACCGTGGAACAGTTCATTCAGATACCATCCTTTGCATATCGGCCCTTTTCGCCGCCCGATAGGCAATCACTGCCGCCACTGTAATCAGAATCAGAAAATAGGCGCAGGTGTAGCCGACGGTTCCGGCGCTGACGTCCCGCAAACCCACCGACGCCAGGTAACCCGGTTCAATATTGTTGTAATCGATCTCTCCCCGGATTGACGCCATGCGCAGGACGATGAGCGCCACCGCGGAGAGCATTCCCACGCCTGTGCGGAACCGCAAGTTCAATACCATTCCTATGACGCAGTTCAGCATCACCAAAAACCAGGCATAGAGGAACGCCAGGCCAAGCATCTGATAGGGGCTGCCGCCGTTGGGAATGCCCATGGTATAGTTCATGGAGATAATAATGTCAAGCTCATAATCCACGACTTCCCCCATATCAGCGGCCTGGCAAAGGGTCAGAAAAGGCTCGCTCCAGGTGTTCTCCATCGTAACGTGACCGCCGGTCATGCACGCCAACAGGAGAAAGGTAGCCAACAGGTAGATCGCCGCAATGATTGCGCAGTACAGCAGCTGACCAAGATACCAATGAATCTTGTCGGAGCGCAGCAGACGGTAGGACAATCCCTCCCGGATGAAGGGGGCATCCGCCAGCAGCAGGAGGGAGCCCAGGAGCATAAGCCGCTGCGCAAAAACGCTGTTCGTATAAAGGGTAAACAGTTCCGTGATTTGGAGCTTGAGCTCGTTGTCTGCCAAATAGGCCCCGACCCCGCCGAAGATACTGTACAGCCCTGCGGCCAGAATGGCTATGGAGGCATAGAAGCGGACAGATGTAACCGTATGACGCAGCTCATGCCAGGCAAAATAAACCATGCTACCCATTTCGGCACCTCCCCATCGTCCGTATCCCCCAGAAGCCGCCGCAGAGCAGAAACACGACGGCAATGTAAACGACAAAATAACTCAGACCGCCATAGGGTGCTTCACTGGCCATTGCGCCCGTCAGTGTCAGCTGACCGGAATCCAGCCATGCACATTGTGTTGTGGTTGCCGCAAAGTTGAACGCAACCCAACACAGGAATGGAAACACCAGGGCGACATAATGATTCTGCGAAAACGCATAACAGGCCAGGGAAATCATCGTGTACATACCACCTTGCAGCATCAGGAGAAGCCCTTTGACCAGATAGAATATCACATGATGCTCTGCGAAGAACGGAAATGCATAATAGAAAGCGGAGTCATTCAAAATACAATAAAAATACCCTACCTGCTCATAATTCACCTCTACGTCCCAGGGAAGCAGCTCCCCCTCATATTCGACATAGGAGAGCACGTCGCCGCCCACCTGAAGCGTGACAGGGTCCGGCCAGAGATTCAGAAAGCAGACGAGGGTGAAGAGAAGAAAGGAGATCGCCACGACCACCATGCCGGAGAGATATGCGCTGAAAAGATTGGACAGAATGTAGCTTCGCCGGCTTGAGCGAAACAGGATCAGCTGGGAAACCCCCTTTCGATTCAGGTACCGCTGCATATAGCAGGCGGGGAATACCGCCGCGATGGGGAGGAAAAAGGGGAGATACCCCAGGCTGATGGAATAGTCCAGCGCATAGAGGATTCCCATATCATACCGGCTGTATATGCAAAAACCCAGCATCATCGCCAGAACGCCCACAATCATAGCAGGAGAGAAAACGGTTCTCTTTACCAAATATCGTAACATAAATAGATACCCACCTCCTGACACGCTGCCGCAGCCGGGCTGCCGCAGCGTGTCTCACTGAAATCAGGGCCTCCAACGCCCGTTGATGACTGCACTTGTTGAACGATGCACAGATGCATCAAAATTCATATCATTTGTACATTGGACTCACCTCCACAGGCTGCTCCCACAGCGGACCAAACGCTGCGTACACCCCTTGCTCTGATGAAAATATCATACCATTGTAACAGCATTTTGTCAACGATTATTTTGATGATTGGTATATTGACAGACAGATAGATTTATTCTACTATAGTGTATATCTGAAAGGGGGTTCCATATGGCAATCACCAACGTTTTCACATCTGGCATAACCGAGCTGCTTCTGCTGTCCATATTAGAAAAAAGCGACAATTATGTATATGAAATCACGCAGGTCATCACAAAGCACTCCGGGGGCCTTCTCAATATCTCTCCCAATACGCTTTATACAGTTGCATATAAGATGGAGCAGGAGGGATATATTTCGGAATATACCAGAAAGGTTGGCCGAAAAAGGACCCGAATCTACTATCATCTTGAACCCAGCGGAAAAGTGTATTTAAGAGCCATTTCAGAGCAATATCACCAGACCCAGCAGGGCGTCATCTCTGTGCTGGACTTTTTAGATGCCTCTGTTTCCATACAAGAGGAAGGAGATACCGATCATGAGACGTAGTATCAGGCAGTACATACGCAGGGTAAAGCGAAAGTTCCCGATCATGGGCAGGTCTGAACGGGCCTATATCCGACAGTTGACGGTTTCGGTGGAATCATTTTTTGAGGGGGATGACGAGATTGCTCCGGATATGGTGGTTCGGCAATTCGGAACGCCGGAGAATGCGGTCAGGAACTATATCTCCAAGCTTGACGGAAATGCAATCAGGGAGAAAATTATCTATACCAGACGCTGGCGGGTTGCTGCTGTTTGCAGCCTGCTGATTTTGCTGATGATTGTTATTTTATGTCTGACTTATCTGTACAGGATGCCCGGTGAGCTTCAGCATTTTATAAACATTGGAACCGGGTATTATTTAGAGGTAATCGAATAGGAGGTGCCCTTCCATGAAAAAAATAGTCTTAGCGCTGCTGAGCGTTTGTATGATTTTTGCGACCCTTACCTGTATCAACGCCATAGGCAGTACGAATGAATCTGTCAGCGTAGAGTATTTCGAGGATGGGAGTTATGTGATCGACGAAGATTCCTCTGGCGTCGCCCTGCTGGCCACCAGAACGACAAAGTCCAAAACATCCACCTATTATGCCAGCGATGGTACAGCACAGTGGTACATTAAGGTAACCGGTACCTTTACCTCCCGGAATGGAGTGACAGAATGTATTGATGCCTCGGTTGTGGCAGAGGTATATTCCTCTGACTGGAAGATCGCACGTAAATCTGCGTCTTATGCCAGCAGAACCGCTGTCGCAACGGCGGCAGTCAATCAATTATTAAACGGCGCTGTAGTAAACACCCTTGTGTGTTCGCTGACCTTGACGTGTAGCTCTGCAGGCACGTTTTACTGATTGAAGTGACGGAAGGAAATGCAATATGAATAACGCCTATATATCCGAGTACCTGCAACTGATAAAAGCGCAGTTACCCATTTACGGAAAAGCAGAGCAGGCATTCGTTATGCAGCTGACTGATACGATCGAGCTCTATTTTTCAGACGCCCAAACAGCACCGGAATCTGTGAGCGATGTGATTCACATTTTTGGCAGCCCTCAACATGTTGTGGATGAACATCTTTCTGAGAATGTACAGGATGTTGCGCAGCACATTCGCGCGCGCAGATATGTACGAACCTGTCTGGCTGCTGCGCTTATTGCTCTGGTCGTTGTGCTGGCAACCTTCATCGTCAGCCAGATATACTGGAACAGCGCAACGCAAATAGTGAATGACTATGAAGCGCCTGCCTATTCCGATGAACTCAGCGCAGAAAGTGAATTAGAGAGTGAATTTTAATAATTGGCCCGTTTATCCATTGGAGCCGGGCAGCTGACGCGATAGGTTCCGGATGTATTGGAAAAGAAGTCTCCCCGCCGGGAGACTTCTTTCTGCCGCAAACAAAACTGCGCATCAAATTTTCAGATCCGCTACAAAAACATCCATGTATCCTTTGCCAGCGGAAGCGCTATGCAGCTCATCGAAGGAATGAATAGCCGTCAGTATGATGCGATTCTCTTATTTCGAGCTACCATCGACGGCTTTTGTCATATCGGTGTTATGCCGGATGCGGAGATCGAAGAGCTGTTTACGGTAGAAAAGTGTGTCGTGTATTCAGACAAAAACGACGTCTGTACCCAGGGAAATGTAACGCTGGACAGTTTTCGAGAGCAGACCTTGCTTGTGTTGAAAAATGACCAACTGCCCAACTCCATCGTCACAAACGATGAATTGTTTCAACACATTGGCTGGCGGCCTAAAATACAGATGCTCCCAAATGCCGACTCTATCTGTATGGGGCTTCTGGCCGGAACCGGGTATGCGATCACGGACGATTCGGCCCGTATCGTACACTACAATTCAATCCGGCATATCCCGCTGGGGAAAGAGCATACCGTTTGTCTGGTGACGCCAAAATCAGCCTCTCATGGAGCGGATATACTGCGGGAATATCTGCAGAGCAGGTATCGGAACGAAACAATATAAAACAGAAAGCAGATGCGGCAGCATTGATTTCCATTCATTGCTGCCGCAGCTGTTTTCCAATCCTTACAATTAACTGGATTGGCACCGTTCCCTGCGGCGCCAACGGCAACCTGCTGAATACGGTGCTCCGTGACGAGTGGGGCTTTGTGGGCATGGTGTAAACCGACTATGACGGCGGCTACGGCTACATGATCGCTGACCACAGCGTCCGCAACGGCAACGACCTGATGCTGGGCTTCACCGTCAACACCGGCGACAACGAGTTCTCCAACCTGAGCGCCACCATCGTGCAGGATCTGCGCCAGGCCAGCAAGAATATTCTGTATGTGGTCGGCAACAGCGGCTAATACACTAACGCCACTGAGGACAGCGGCATGAGCGGCATGAACAAGCTGTTCCTGACCATCGACATTATCGCCGTCGTGGTTCTGCTGGCGATTGAAGCCATCGTGCTCATCCGCTGGCTGAAGAAGCGCAAGAACGCTGAAGCATAACCGCTGATTTTCTGTCGGTTTCCCTTTATCCTCAGCTAAAAAAACACGTTTTCCCCCAATTGCTTCCCTTGGGCTGGACAGGCGGACGCTTTTACAGCGCTCCGCCTGTCTTTGCGTTCCCCATACGATTTATGGCAAATATAGCATTATTTATCCGAAAAGATGTGGGTTCGTAAATCATACCTTGCACATCAGGGAAAAGAAAGAATGCACTGCAATAGTGGCAGAGCTATTGCAGGGGGGGGATGAAAGAATGCACTTCTGTAAACATGCTCCTTCCTCCTTATCCTGTATTGTTGTTGGCGCAACAAGATAAGATTACTGAACTTTGGTGATGTCTGCAATGGATTTTCTATCTTAACTCAGAAAATTCCATATGGCTGCCGCAGCTTTTCCACTGTAAACCAGGTTTGCAATAACCTGCAAAAGGCAGGTGCAACTTTCTGTATTTTTGGTTTGCAACATACACAGAAGGCGTATCTGTGAACCTTGACGCTTGCCTTCAATGCATTTTGTGAAAGCATATGGCTCTTGTATCGGAGTCTGTAAACCCGATACAAGAGCCATCGCTTTTCAGCACACGAATGTGCCGCTGTGTCTTATAATGCTTACTCTGTGGCTGCCACTTCCACTGTCACAGCGCTGCTGCGGACGGTGGTTCCGGCTTCGTCCTTCACTTCCACATAGAACTCGTAGCTGCCTTCCTCGGTAGGCGTCCACT
>JAJQBL010000063.1 GCA_021203325.1 Clostridiales bacterium
GTCTGCAGCAGTGCCCGAGTTATTTTCAATACACTGATTCAGTTCATTAGAAGCTCCCCGGAGTTTCATTCTAATAGCAAATGTGTCACGAGGATCCATCTTGTAGCAAAAAGCGGCAAATGAAGCCATGGGATTGTTGCTTGAGAGTACGATGCCATTATAACACGGGAGAAAACTATTATCTGGAATCTCTAAGCAAATGCAAGCCTCGTTACAATATTGCATATAGGTTTCCACGATCCTGGGCGTTTCGCTTAATTCGAAGTCCACCGGAATCGCTTGTTTCACGGGTTTAGTGCTCGCTCCATCAATATAGAATCTTGCCCTGCGGTTGTTGCGAATGGCTTCGTTCGCAATACGAGAAAGAATGTGGGCAAGGCCCCGCTGTCGCATCATACATTCAATTTGTTCCGCACTGAAATGCAATGCTTCATCCTTCGGAAATTGATCTTCTCTATATTCATATCCGGTTGCATTCAAATATTCCAGGGCCTCATTTGTAATGCTGGAATCCTGCACAGCACGACGAAACAAACGATTGCAAACATTCTGCTCAACAGTAATACCATATTTTTTACAGATACCTTTTCCGGCGCTAAAAACAGTTCCTTTGATACTCCCAGCAGTCTGGTAACTTTTACAGGCTCTTTGATTTTCTCATTCGGGTCAAAACAAAATACTTCTGAAGCCCGTTTGTATGTACCTTCCACACTCATGAATAGTGGGAGATTTAAGTAATGGGCGCCCTTAAAAGCATCTAAAACCCTTAAACAGTTTTCCTTGCCGTTGTTTTTTGCGATTAAGCTGTCATTTCGAGACGGCAAATAACGCAGAATCTCCTGTTTGCAGATTTTGGCCCAGTCCTGATAAACATAGTCCATGAGTTTCGCCATGTATTCAACCGTTTCCTGAAACCAGAGATTTCCTCCCGAATGATTTTGGCCTTGCGGGTCAACAAATTCTCTGGATGCATCCAGCTTGAACGGGGCATGCTCCCATTCCGGATATGGTGTGCCTCATCTACGATAACAAGGTCAAAATGCGGCTCAGGGTCTAACTTAGAAAGCGCAAAAGAGCGCAGTTTTCCCCGCTCAGTTCCATTGTACAAGCGATCATCCATAATAGAGTATGGAATAATTACCTTGCTGTAGCGAATGGGCCATTCACCATCACGATCTGTATCCGAAATGATTTATCTCAGGGTTGCTCCGTCTAAGGAAACAAATTCTTCATCAAACCGTTTCATTTCATTTTCCCATTTTCGCTCTGCGACCAAAGGGCGAGGACAAATGATTACAATTCGCTCTAAATCATTTCGGGCTTCAAGCTCTTTGATAATCAACCCGGCCTCAATCGTTTTGCCCACACCTACGCTGTCGGCAATTAAAATGCGGGGTTCATCTGCATGAATAATTTTCAATGCGGGCCGGAACTGATAGGGAACAAAATCAATGCGGGCTGAATTGAGTGAATATAGGTTCTGTGAGGATGGGTTATTGATCTGGTAGGCAGTCAGACAACTCTGAACCGTGTTGACACTCACCCAATTATATCCTGTAGATTCCTCTGCTAATATAATCTGCCCGGTATAATAGGTGTTAAGTTTCCCGTTGATAAAAACCTCATATTTTGAAACTGGGCCGAGGTTTTTCACTGCGTGAACAATGCCCTGTGTCTCCGGCGAACCCACTAAACAGACCAGACTGTTTTCACGTATTTCATCACTTAAATTTGATTCGGATTGCTTCCGAATCGGATTTGAATCAATGATACGAACAGTTGTTTTCATGCTATCCGGACGTTCTACATATTCAACAAACTGCTCAATGTCTCTGCAAACAGCTGGATCTCCATTGACCTGCGAAATAAAGCGTGAAATGATATTTGCATCTTTAAGAACATCATCTTTTCCGGGTAATTCTGCGCTACAATGCGCCCAATGATTGCGCACTTGCATCATTTCACGAATTACCTCTCGCTCTGAGGCGGGCAAATAAGCAACCGTTCGCATATCATACCAGGATTTATTGGCAATGCGAAGTAATGCTGCAAGGTCAAAATCTGAAAGCTTAGAAAATCCTTTTTCGATTGCGTTTTCTCGCTGCGTATAGCTCAAACTGCTTAGAACACAGTCGTCCCACCAGGAATCAGCCGCTCTAGGCAAAATTCCGTCCAACCATATCGCCAAAGCACTTGCTGCCTCGTGAAGGTATGTATTCATTTTGCTTACGATGTACTCATTCCCCATAGCGAACTCTCTCTCTTGTAAATCCATGCGGATACGATTCCGCTCGACGATTTTCTGCCTGTTGCAATCTTCTCCCGAACTCCAGTTGCAAAGGAAAAAAACTGGAGCTCAGAAGAAATTTATTTGTTTAGCTTGTTACCAATCTCAGCAGCGCATCATAGCTGTCCACCACATGATATACCACACTGCCGGAGCTGATTGCTTTAAAATGCTCCTGTGCGCAGTGAATCTTGGCTTTTTCGATGTCCCGCAGCTGCATGGAACGCATTGAACCTTTCGTCTCCGCCACAAAGTAGATATGCTTCACAGTTCCTTCCTTGAACGCTATCGCCCAGTCCGGGTTGTAGTGTCCCACCGGTGTGGAGATGTAGAACCCATCCGGCAGCTTCACATAGACGGCAACGGAATCGTTGGTGTCCAGCTCCGTGGCGAACTTCTGCTCATTGCTGGAATCGTAGACGATGTGGTCATACAGGTGATGCTTTGCCTTCATAGCGTTGACGCCCAGCTTGCCTTTGATAGTGGGATCGGTAAAGACTTCCGTGCCGTAATGTTCGTCCAGCATATCGTAGGTGATATGCTCGATAATGGCGGTAGCTTTTTCGTCATTGATGAGGGCAGCAGCCTTGATGATAAATTCCTCCGGGTTGTCCTTGAACTGGTTAAACACGACTTTATCAATTCCCGTCAGGATAGCAATTACATCCTTCCGGGTCAGGCCGGTCTCCTCCACCAGTTTGCCCACCAAATCATACTTGACCCCACGGTTGGCAGAAATCTTTGTCTGGGAGTCCCGTGTAGAGGAGCTTTCCTTCACGAAGGAAGCGCCGCTCAGCAGAGCTTCTCTGGACTTAATCTCGTCCATCTGACCGCTTTCCACCTTGAAGAAAATCTTTGACACCCGGAGCTTGCGGTTCAGTGTGTCAATGGCTTTCTGCACCAGCTCATCCGTATCAAAATCCACGATATAGACGGACTTGCCGTTGATGCGCTCCCACAGTGCCTTGAACTGGGGCATGGCCAGCTTGTCCGGGTCTACCTTCAACTCCACATTGTTGCTGCGGGCATTCTCCGGCTGCATGGCTCGGCTGTCATAGACGGAATCCACGATGTCAATGACGGAGGCAGCGCTGTCGGCCACTTCCTCGGCCACCTTGATTTCATTATTTGCCTTGTCCGCATAATACTTATCGGTGAGGGTGCCTTTCCTGTCCACATAGCCGTTGACAACCATATCAAAATAGATGGCCTGAGCCGTATCACGGTCAATGATCTGCTCGTTACCGTTCTCGTCCTTGATGGCCCTGCCCACAAACAGGTCGGCGGTGACAGCACGGGGCCGGTCTGCCACGGCGTCAGCAAGCTCTGTCTGCAAACCCCTGGCGAAAGAATCGTAACTCTCGCTGGCAATGACGGTCAGGACGTTGATATTATGCACATCATTCCCCAGCACGTTGGTGTCCATACGCTCACCGTCCTGGTTGACGCAGAGGCGCAGGCCACGCCCCACCTCCTGACGCTTGCGTACATCACTGCCGCTCTGTTTCAGAGTACAGATTTGGAACACGTTGGGGTTATCCCAGCCTTCCCGCAGGGCAGAGTGGGAGAAGATGAAACGAACAGGGGAACGCTTCGGGTCTCTGTCCAGCAGCAGTTCTTTATTCTTCATAATCAGGTCGTAGGCGTCAATATCGTCGGAAGTCCGCTCTTTCTTGTCGCCCAGCTTGCTGTTAGTCATACGGCCCTTCTTGTCGATGGAGAAGTAACCGGCGTGAGTAGACGCAGGGGTGATAGCGTCCAGATAGCGGAAATAAGCGTCCTCGCCCATGCCCATTTGCAGGGTGGAGACCACATCCTGATATTCCCCCTCGAACATCTGCGCAAAAATGCCGTTCACCGGCTGACCGGCAGCGTCATACTGCTTATAATGCGATACCTCGTCGATGAAGAACAGGGACAGCACCTTGATTCCCTTATAGAATAGCTGCCGCTCCCGCTCGATGTGGGAGAGAATGGTCTCCCGGATTTGCAGGCGGCGAAGTTGGTCTTCGCTGACCTTGCCGATGACGTCCCCGGCGTACAGCTTGACCCCATTCAGAAACTCAATGGAATTGTCCCGTCCGTCGATGGCCTTTACCACATAGTTGTCCCGATACTCCTCCATGCCGTTGGAGTTGTCATACAGGTTGAAGCGAATGCCGACAGTTTTTGTCACCTTGCGGATACCGGCAGCGCCCTTAAAGTCAAACTGGATGGTAGCCGTCGGGTCTGCCTTGGAGAGATTGATGCTCTGCAAATAGACATAGCTCTCGGTGGCGGTACTGCCGGACTCCGTGATGCCCTTTACAGCGATTTTCTTCACCAGCCGCTTGTTATACGCCTCCATTGCGTCCAGCCGATAGACCATGTTGTAAATGCTGTCCGCCCGATGGGTGGCAGAGTAGCGCAGGGTCAGCAGCGGGCAAAACTCTTTGAGCCGCTCTTTCGTCTGCTTGCCCTCTACGCTCTGCGGCTCGTCAATAATCAGAATCGGGTTGGTCTTGGCAATGATGTCGATGGGGCGGCGGGAGCGGAACTCGTCCAGCTTCATGTAAATGCGCCGTGCGTCCTTCCCTCTGGCGTTGAACGCCTGGGAATTGATAATCATGACGTTGATAGAACTGTCGGACGCAAAGCGGTCAATCTCCGTCAGTTGGGCGGAGTTGTAGATAAAGAAGCGGATTTTCTTCCCGTATTCCTCTGAAAAATGCTCCTGCGTCACCTGAAAGGACTTATAAACGCCCTCACGGATGGCCACGCTGGGCACCACCACGATGAACTTACTCCATCCATAGTGTTTGTTCAGCTCATACATGGTCTTGATGTAGGTGTAGGTCTTGCCCACGCCGGTCTCCATCTCGATGGTCAGATTGTACCGGCCCTCCAGCTTTTCGGAGGGCTTGATTTGGTTGGTGCGCTGCACCTTTTGCAGCTGCTCCAGAATGATGCGGTCGGACAGCTCCGGCACAATGCGCTGGTTTGCCCAGCCGGTGAAGTCCGTGTCCTCCGTCAGGGATGACTGGATATAGCCGGAGCCTTTGTCCATCATGTAGGTGGGCGTCAGATAGGGCTGCCCCGCGAACACATCCACCACGGCTTTTGCGGCGTCCGCCTGGAACTTCTGGTGCTTGAATTGCAGTTTCATACCGGCGCCCCCTTAGATGACCTTCACACGGGTATCCGGGGCCAGCAGCTTGAACCGCTCCCACACGTTGATTTTGGACGGACTGCTGGCAAAGCAGGCGTCCCGGAACACCGCCCGGAGGGGCTGACGTTTGGCAATTTCCATGACCACGCTGTCCGGGATATTCCGGTCAAAGCAGGCAATCAGGTCGCCGTCGTTGTAGGTGTGGACGGTGCAGCCGTCGATTTGCTCGCTGTGGTAGGACATGGACAGGGGCAGGCCCCACTCCAGCAGACAACCGAACAGCAAATCCAAATCGGTGCGGTCAGGCTTGATGTTGGACTCCATACCGGCCAGCATGGTCTGGCTGTACTCGTCGGCGCTGTAATAGACATCCTGCATATTGCTGTCATCCAGCTTGAACACACGGAAACCAATATCCAGGTCTGTAGAATTCGGGGGGGGGTTCTCCGCCTTGATCTTTTTGCCGGCGCGGCGGATGCGTTCCTTGCCGATTTCGCAGATATTGGCATAACCCGCCTTGTACGCCTCTGACTTTTCATCGCAGGGTTCAGGCAGCTGCACCATGATAAACTTTCTGTTTCCATTGTCTGCAAGATTGGCCATAAACACAGAATGTGCTGTTGTCGCAGAACCAGAAAAGAAGTCCATAACAATACAGTCTGACTCTTGTGAGGTAACGTAGTTAATTAGGGCCTTAATATCAGTAAAGCTTTTGGGGTTCTCGAATATCCTTCGATTGTCAAAGATTTTGTTGAATTCAACAGTTGATGTTTGAGCATAGCTGAAATGAACACTTCGCATCACTTGAGCATCATATTCAAATAAATTCCTACGAATCCTGGGTAATGTAGTTTCATCTGGTCCAAATACTACCCGACCACTATCAATTTCCTCTTGCATCCGTTTCATCGAAGGAAATCTCCATCCGGCATCTGGGCATTTACATGGTTTACCCGTTATTGGGTGGATAACATCATATTTGGGGCCTCCTCCACCTGGCCAGCTTATATTCCCGTCATCTCTGTATGGACCGCGCTCATCAACTTTCGTAAATCGTGCCAGGGGCTTTCTTTCATCATCTTTAGGCCAAGATGCGTAAAGAGCTTTTAAGCCCTCATTAATTTTATCCCAGTCATCCGCATACAACTTTCTAAGTCGATTGAACTCTGCTTGAACTTCCTCGACTCCTTCCTTCGGCTCCCGAAAAATAATGCCTTTGTCGTAAATTACACGGGCATTTTTGAAATACACAAGCATATATTCATGACCTACAGAAAAGTATTTTGCATCATTCTTACGATTCTTATCGTATACTAAACAAGCGACAAAATTATACGCCCCCCAATGTTTCATCGCAAATTTTGCGAAGGTTAAATACTTCTGCATCATCTATGCTTATAAAAATAATGCCATCATCAGACAAAAGATTCCTCGCCAACATTAATCGTGAATACATCATACTGCACCAATCAGAATGGAACCGTCCATTGCTGTCAGTATTCCTAAACATCCTAAACTCAGAGTCTTCATCAATTTGCCCGGATTCAACGGCGTACTCCCCAGAGGACTGGCCAAAATCGTCCCGATAGATAAAGTCATTTCCAGTGTTGTAGGGCGGGTCAATGTAAATCATCTTCACCTTGCCCAGATAGCTCTCCTGCAAGAGCTTCAGCACCTCCAGGTTATCCCCTTCGATGTAAAGATTCTCCGTGGTGTCCCAGTCCACGCTCTCTGCCGGGCAAGGGCGCAGGGTCTTACGGATGGGCTTGTTGGCCTCCACAATGGCGGCCTTTTTGCCCACCCAGGTAAATTCATAGGCTTCATCGCCCTCAATCACGTCCCCGGACAGCATCTGACGCAGCAGGTCAAAGTTGATGGCCTTCTTCGGCTTGCCGTCTGCGCCGACGGTCTCCGTGACGCAGTTGGGGAACAGAGCGCCGATGCGCTCCACGTTCCGGGCGGTCAGGTCGGGGGTTTCCATACGCATTTTATCCATTTACAGTTCCTCCAGTTTCCGTTTCAGTCGTTTCAGTTCTGCGTTCAGTTCCATTTGTTTGTTCAGCTGCCGTTCCCTGCGTATCTTCGCCTGCAACGCCGCAATCTGCTTTTCCAACTGCGCCCGCTGCTCACTGCGCCGGACGGCCTCCTGCAGGGATTCCTCCGTCTCGCCGGATTGCAGAGCGTCTCCGGCCAACTGCCGGACGAAGTTTTCATAGACGGCATCCAGGTTCAGCCCGTCCACTTTCAGGGGCAAATCGCTTTCATCCATCCAGTCCGTATGATAGTAGCCGCTGACCTTGAAGGCATCCGTTCCGGCGGTGGCCTCCTTATAGCCGATCCACGCCTGATACTGCTTATTATACTCCAAAAGGAAGAGAATGTGGTAAGGTATTTCACGGTCAATTTGCCGCAGAACGGCCTCGTCCAACCCCTGTGTGTTCAGGCGGATTTCAAAGACTTCAATCTCCGTGACAACCTTGCCGGGGGCCAGGTTCATGGTGGTGGCAGCGATTTTGTTCCGCCAGTAGATGATTTTTATGGCGTCCACAAACTGCTTTTTCAGCGCAGGCGTGATGGTCAGATTCTCATAGAATTTCTGCTTCGGGATACGCCTGTTAAATTCTGTTGATTTTGGTAATCCGAGCATACCGCACCCCCTAATCCTTGACCACAAGGAAACAAATCAGCTCAAAATCCTCCAGGCCGTTCACTTTGGACATCAATGCAGAAGCCCCCCGGCAGAGAACAGGCTGTCAATATCGCTTTCCTCTTTGACATCTATGATAGAGTTGATTGCATCACTGAGCAGTATGGACAGTTCTTCCATATCTCTGCCGTCGTCAGTCTCCTCGTTAAAGCGACGGCACAGTTCCATGTCGGGCTTGCTTTTCCCCCGGCAGAGCAGCCGTATCTCATCCAGCAGCTTTTTGGGGTTCAGGTAGTCGCAAATCACTTCTCCATCGTTGCTGACATATACCATGCAAAACGGATGTATCCGGTTCCGGTTATCTACATTGACGCCATTGTTGATGTTTCTCAGGACGAAGATCACGCCTTCCGGCAGACCGTCACCAGCCTTTACGACTGCGTGCAGCCCTTTTGGTTTCCGTTCTATATCTTCGTGGGTTTTTACATACTCCAGCAGATCAAGGCGGAACTCATTTAGCCCCAAATCCATGATGGAGATACCATCAGACATATCCTCAATGTCAACTACTTCTTCCTGCAAGCGTTTTAACTGAGCCTTCCGGTATTCCAGGTCGCCCTTTTCCTCCGGGTTAATCAAATCGTCATCGCCGGTGGATGTCATAACAGAGATTTTCATCCGGGTTTCCACCCGGTCCTTCAGGTTGATATATTCGTCCAAATCCATGTCGGGCCAGAAGTTGACCAACTGGATGCGGGCGTTTTTGCTGCCAATACGGTCAATCCGTCCAAACCGCTGAATGATGCGAACAGGGTTCCAGTGAATATCATAGTTGATGAGATAGTCGCAGTCCCGGAGGTTTTGACCTTCGGAAATACAATCTGTTGCAATCAAAATATCAATCTCGGCAGAACTGTTCGGCATCAGAGCAGCTTTCCCCTTACTGACAGGAGAAAAGCAAGTGAGGACATTGTTCAGCGTGGCTTTCAGTCCTTTGATGGTTGTTCTCCCCTCCACAGAGCCGGTGATGACAGCAGTATCCAGTCCATATCGGGTCTTTACAAATCGACTGATATGCTCATATAGATACTCTGCCGTGTCGGAAAAGGCAGAGAATATCAGTACCTTTTTGTTGTCACCGTTGATTGGATGCTCAATTTTCTCAGTGAGCAGCGCTTTCAGCCCCTGGAGCTTGCTGTCATGCTCCGGTGTGATGTCGGCAATCATCATGGTCAGCAGTTCCAGCACCTCCGAATCCGCTGCCAGGTCTTTGCGCCAGGAGATGTAATCCATATCACCGAGGTCAATTTTGACTTTTTTCCCTACGGTGAAATAATCGGCGTTGCTGTCATCCATGTCCAGGTCGCTGTCAAAGGAGGCTTCATAAGCGTTCAGTTCGGCTGCGCCGTACTTCTCGTAGCGGTCAATCGTCTCAATGGTCTGGTCGATCAAAGCCTTTATCCTGTTTAGCGTGAGCAGGAATGAATGGACAGAGCTTTCCAGTCGCTTCAGAAGATTGATGCTCATCAACCGGCGGATACCGGCTTCACGTCCCTGCTGGGTCAGGTTTTGCCCCTTGTTATGGGTCAATTCCATATATTTATCCAGTTTACTTGGAAAAATATAATTGGATGGGGTGTATATGTACAGATTCAGCAGCATCAACTGCTCATAAATCTCATTGTAGTTGATGGCAGACTTCAAATCTGTCAGCTTGGGCCGCCTGGAAATTGGTTTCAATCGCTTTGGGAAGCTGCCAATTTCCGATGTATCATAGTATTTTTGGATATGTTTTCTGGAACGGGCAATCGTCACGCTGTCCAACAGCTCGAAGAAGTCGAAGTCCAGGGTGCGCAGCAGTGCATCCGTTGTACGCTTCTCCGGCTCCAGCTTGCTCCAAGCGTTAAACGCCGTCTGTGCCTGCTTAAATATCTGATCTATGGGTTTCTGGGTATTCAGTTTGCTGTCCATCTGTTCCGGGTTGCCCTCGTATGCGATGGCAAGCTGGTTTCTCAAATCAACAAACCGGTTATTGACCGGCGTGGCGGAAAGCATCAGCACTTTCGTTTTTACTCCGGCACGGATTACTTTGTCCATGAGTCGCATATAGCGGTTCTCTGTTGTTTTGCTGTGTGTGCCAATACCGTTGCGGAAATTATGAGACTCATCAATCACCACAAGGTCATAATTGCCCCAGTTCAGGCGGTCAAGATCAGTTCCGTTGGATGTCCCACCCTTACGAGAAAGATCGGTATGAAACAATACATCGTACCGCAGCCGGTCTGCCGCCAGCGGGTTATTCACGTAATTACCCTTGTAGGTATTCCAGTTTTCCGCCAGTTTCTTCGGGCAAAGTACCAGAACAGACTTGTTTCGATTCTCATAGTATTTAATCACGGCCAGTGCCGTGAAGGTCTTGCCCAGGCCAACACTGTCAGCCAGAATACAGCCATTGTATCGCTCCAGTTTATTAATAATGGCAAGCGCAGCATCCCGTTGAAATCCATAGAGCATATTCCAGACTGCGCTTTCCTTGAAACCGGTAGCCTCATTGGGAAGTACATCCTCAGAAATATCGTCCAGAAACTCACTGAACACATGATATAGTGTCACAAAATAGATGAATTCGGGGGAGTTTTCGTTGTAGGCTGTTGAAATATTCTCAATGATAGTTTCGGTTACGTCCTGCATCTTTTCCTTGTCATTCCAGAGAGCATCAAATAGCTGGACGTATTGGGTGGCGAAGGGGGCATCCAGGCCGTTGACCATGTTGTAAATGTTATTGCCCCGGTCACAGCCAATATCGACAGTTGTAAACCCATTCAGTGGCATATAAGCTACTGGCTCCTTGCAGGCATCAACGGTCATAAATTCGCCCATGTTCTCGCTGGTGACATTGGATTTGAATGTGGCTTTTCTGCGTATCCAGTCAGCACACTCTCTGGCAATTGCCTTTTGGGTCATCTCGTTCCGCAGATGAATCTCAAACTCCGTACCATAGAGACTGCTTTCCCGACTGAGCCGGGGAATATAGAACTCCCGCTTTTGTTTTTCAGCCTGCTCCTCCACGAAGGTGGGAGACGTGAAGATGAAACGAAATTCATCCACGGATTCTAACTGCTTTTTTAACTCGGAATATGCGTACATGGAAAAGCAGGCTGCCGCAACAGAGACGCGGCTGCCTTTCGTGATTGTTTTTACCATGTCATCTTTGACGATGCTCTGTATGTTATCAAATAGTTTCATCTCATCAGTCCCCGCTATATTCGAGCGTAAATCTCCGCCTTACCTCACTGTTAGTTTACCATATGTGCTGTCCCATAAAACGGACTCAGTCCCTGACTATTTCTACGATGTCGTCAAGGTCACAGTCAAGTGCAATACAAATCTTTCTGAGAACCTCGGTAGAAACATCTCCGCCTTTTCCCATCTTAGCGATCACGTTGCTGGAAAGACCTGCTTGTTCTTTCAAATCCTTTTTCATCATGTTTTTGTCAATCAGCAGCTTCCATAATTTGTTATAGCTCATCGCCATGATGTTACCCTCCTACTCACAATTTTGAAGACACTTTCTTAGTTACAACTTCATTTATAATTTTATCACAAACTTCTAAAAATGCAATTTGGAATTGAGAAACAAAATCTAAAATTTTCAAGAGACATTTCCTGATATATGCTTGGAACCTGAAAACTGTCTAAGTAATTTGTTTTGCTACTCCAGAGGCAGCACACTTGGATGGAGAAAATCCTCCTCGTCACTACTTGCTGCTTGCTCATCTAATCGGAGACATCCATTCATCCCCTGCTACCTAGTTCCAAAGGATATGAATTATAATAGCTAATTGCATGAATTGTATAGACATATTCAAAGGAAAAGAGGAACAGTAAAATGTAGAAGGGTAAATGCGTATGGCAAAGAGACCAGTTAAAAAATTTGACTTCAGCGCAATCGGAGCCGCAATCAAAGCGGCCCGTACAGAACAAAAAGAAAGCAGGAAACAGGTGGGCGATGAAATGTACATCTCCTCACGTTACCTTGCAAATATTGAAAACAAAGGGCAACATCCAAGCTTACAGATTTTTATTGAACTTGTACGACGCTACCATATATCTGTAGATCAATACTTATTTGATTCGCCGCCGGAGAAGGATACACAGCGGCAGCAACTAGGGAACTTCTGGATAAAATGAGCGATACGGGCATCCGCATTATTTATGCAGCGGCAGAAAAATTGCAGAGATGGAGCATAAGAGCAATAAGTTGTCAAAATCAAATACAGATGACCGCTTTAGAACGGTGTTCGTTGTAATTATTTGTTATCGCAAGACTGTCGGTCTAATAAGGACTGGACAGTTTTGTGTTTTTTTGAACGGGGGAAAGCACCATGAGAAAGAATGAAAGAGAACAGATAGCACCAGAGGAATCAGTATTAGAACGTGAGATTGAGGGAAATCCCTCTGCCTGTATAGATCTGCAAACAGCAATATCCATTATTATGGAAAAAGTTTCGGCCGGATGCCCGATAGAGGAGCTTATGTCCGTGGCTGCGGATGTCGCCATGAAATACCACGATGGGGATAGTGCGTTCTTTTTCAACCCCGGATTTGTCATCCCTACTTCCTGCCAGGTCAAAAGAATCCCGCCGTATGAATCAAATAGGGCTTCGGTCATTGCTCGGCATTGCATACAATGATTGCAGCGATTTTATCGTGGTTGTCAATCCGCGGGTGATGAGCTATGTTCTGACAGCAGAAATCCAGAAGCATGGTATTCATCTTCCAGACAGTATCTCTTTTGGTAAGGGTGAACTGGCAGAAAATGAGGTATATATTGGCCTGCTAAATGGATTTGAACTACGCCTGAAAAAATATCTGGAGTTGTTAGACAGGCTTTCCGCCACAGTTCTTCCAAGGCAGAAGCACACAGGGATTGAACACATTGTACATGGGTATGATGAGAAAAAGAAGGACGTGCAGAACACAACCCTCGAACTGATGTATCAGTTGGAAAAGTTTGAGGAAATGCACAGCTTTATCAATTCGCTCTCCATTACCCGAAGCGAGGATACAGAACTGGCCTACTGGGATATTAAGGCACTTGAAGGGCTTGGAAAACACAGCTTTGCTCTCGAAAAGTACCAGATCGATCAGGAGAGATTTTCTACATCTCAGCAGCACGAATTAGCCGAACTGCTGGGCGTAGAAATGCCATAAATTCTCTTTTTTCTCGTGAGGCTGAAAAGAGGCTCCCGTGAGGCTGAAATGAGGCTTCCGTGAGGCTTTTGTGGTATCGACAAGAATTTATCCCCAGAGTATAATATACATATCACATGGGGACGCCGCTGAGCAGTACAGATGACTTCCCATGAAATTATATGGGGGAGGGCAGACCAATGCAGAATATACATCCGGGGATACCGCTTGCATCCTCGTGTCCGTTTTGCTGTACACGCCTGGTGAGTGGAAAAACCATCGTCGGTGGCGTAATCCAGTGCCCTAAGTGCAAAAACTTTTGGATGGTTGATTGGATGCAAACAACTATGAACTAACCATAAAGCTGTCACTGGCTGCTTGCAAAAAGTGAGCGACAGTAAAGCCAAATAACCCTACAACTGAATATATTGAGACATACTGTAGATGCATCGAATCGGGCCGGCACCCCCAGGGACGTAAATCAGGAGTCAAAAGTTTGTTCGTAAGAGCTGCACCGGTCAGTGAGCCGGACGAGTTCGGCAGACGGAAATGCAATTCCACAGGAGAATTGCGCCATCTGCCGGACTCTTTTTGTTTCTACGCATCTCCCGTCAGTATGTCTGCCAATTTACTGCCTCCATTCAGAGTTGCTTTTCCGCAACATGAATGGAGGTTTTTATGTTTTATGATTTTGAAGAAAGCGGTCGGCGTGTCGCTAACCTTCGTATGCAACATGGATATACGCAAGAACAGCTTGCTGATGTTCTTAACATGGACAGAAGTGTGTTAAGCAAGGCTGAAGCTGGGAAAAGAGGGCTGCCTATTGAAATTTATGTCCAGATAGCTGACCTGTTTTTTGTTTCGTTGGACTATCTCATTACAGGAAAAAACCATCGACAAAATGAAGTGCATCTCAAAGAAAACGTTGGCAATCTCATTTCTCTGCTTGAAGTATTTCGAGAACAATTAGATACCTGAGTTAAATTACGTTGGGACTTAACGTGCCAAGTGTCTGGTTCTTCTATGCTTGCTACCCTCCACGGAGTGACCGCCACAATGATACGAGGTTGCAATCGGTGCTTTGAGATGTCCCCGCCTCTGCTCACAGATGCGGATTATCGGGAACAGGTCATTGCGATTATGCAGGAACCCAAAAGCTATATTATAAATTTAGAAACGGGAGGAATACCACAATGACAGATAAAGGTTTGTTTTATGAGGAAATGGAAATCAGTACGGCTGACCTCCGTGTTCCCCACGCCAGCTACCAGAGGAGCCTGAGTGTGGCCCGTGTGAGACGAATCGCCCAGAACTTTGACGAGCGCATCGCCAACAAGCCGAAGGTCAGCTGCCGTGACGGCAAGTTCTATGTCTTTGACGGACAGCACACCATCGCTGCCCGGCGGCTGCGCAACAACGGCGAAGACCTGCCTGTTGCCTGCAAGGTTTATTACGGCCTCACAGTGCAGACCGAAGCGGCCACCGTTCGGATTCACGATGAATTTTTTGTTGGCACTTTCCAGGAAAAATTGGAACACATCAGCCAGATCATCACCAACTCCTACAAGAGAAAGAACACCGAAAAAGAAAAAACTCCCAAACAGGAGTAAAACTCATGCCGCAGCATCGACTGCGGCATATTACATAATTTGGAGCGGTTCGCACCGTTGACGCAACAGCGGAAAACCTCCCGTCCTCCCCGGAGGGAGGGCGAGAGGTCAAACTCATTCCGGCGTCAGCCCGCCGCCCCAGAGGGTCATGGCGACCCGCCGCCATAGCTCACCCGGCCGCGTCCAGTATGGTTTCGGCCAGGATTCCGTATCCGCAGGTGGGGTCGTTGACCAGAACGTGGGTCACCGCCCCCACCAGCATCCCGTTTTGCAGGATGGGCGACCCGCTCATCCCCTGCACAATGCCTCCGGTCTCCTCCAGCAGGACGGGGTCCACCACGCGGATCATCAGGTTCCGGGTGGCGGACAGGCTTTCCGGGTAGACCCGCAGGATCTCCACCGTGTACTCCCGCACCTCGTCCCCGCTGATGTTGCTGAGGATGGTGGCCCTTCCGGTGGAGACCTCGCTGCGGCCGGCCACCGGCAGCGCCGTACCGGCAAAGCCCTCCCCGTCCACCGTGCCAAAGACGCCGCAGTCCGTGTTGGCGGACAGGCTGCCCAGGGTCTGTTCCAGGTCAAAGCTGCCGTAGAGCTGCCCGGGGGAGCCCTGGGCCCCCTTCACCACGCCGGTGACGGTGGACGGCATGATGGAGCCGCTGCGCAGGGGCATCAGAACATCCGTGTCCACATCGGTGACGCCGTGACCCAGGGCGGCGAAGGCCCCGGTCTCCGGCTCGTAGTAGGTGACGGTGCCAATGCCCGCCATGGAGTCCCGCACCCAAACCCCCAGGCGATAGGTGCCGTCCGACAGACAGGGGACGGAGTCCGCCGTCAGCGACAGTCGCCTGCCGTCCCGGAGGGCGCAGATGGTGACGGCCTCATCCCCGATGGTTTGCAGCGCCTCGGTCACATCCGCAATGCTGTTGACATATTCATCCCCAATTTCGGTTATAATATCGCCGACCTTCAAACCGCAGTCCTCAGCGGGGGAGACGGTGCCGGCCTCCCCTTCTACCTCTGAAAAGCCCACCACCAGCACGCCGTGGGAGAACAGCTTAATGCCCACCGTTCGCCCCACCGGCACCAGGCAGCGCCGCTCGGCTGACACCGTGCAGGCGGCTGCCCTCTGGTTTGGCCCGGCGATCCCCCATGTCCCCATGCCGACCAGCAGCGCCGCCCCGATCAGGGCCGCTGCCAGCGTGTGCCAACGCAAATTTTTCTGTTTTTTCCGCATAAGATTCCTCCATTCCGCATCGCGTCCGTGTTTAATATGGCTGGAATCAGGGAAAATAAGCGGCGCCGGGGTTGGGAAACTCAGACACCTTTGGCATGGCACCCGCTGCCAGCGCTGAGGCGCGGGGGCTTTCGCCCCGGGGCGCTGGGAGGAAAACGTCCCCCTCCCATATCCTTCCAAAAAAGCAGCGCAGCCCGTTCCTCCGGAGGGAGAAGCGGACTGCGCTGTCGGCAGTCTGTATGGAAGGGAAACCGCTACTCATCGGTCACGGCAGAGCTTTCTGCGGTCAGGGCGGAGCTTTCCGCGGGCAGGTCGCCGGAGGAGGCGCTGCCGTCCTCCTCCTCGTCCGTGTCGCCGTAAAGCCAGTCATAGAGAGTGCTGCGCACCTCATCCCAGTCGTTCATCACCAGCACGTCCATGCCGCGGATGATGTGGCTGGCATACATCCCGGCCTGGGGCAGGCTGTAGGAGGCCAGACCGGAATCAAAGATGGCATAGGCGGAGGCGGCGATGCTGATGATCTGGGTGCTGGTCATGTCGGTGGCCAGGTCGTCCGCAATGGCGTCGTACACCTGCAGCAGGGCGAAAATGCTCTCCCCCTTCATCTCCTCAAAGACGGCGGTGATTAGCTTGCGCTGGCGGGCGGTGCGGCTGAAGTCGCTGTCGATCTTGCGGATACGGGCATAGTCCAGCACAGTCTCGCCGTCCAGATGGTTCATCCCCACCACCAGATCGGTGGAGACGCCGCCCCGGAGATAGGCCTCATACTCGCCGTTCTCCCCGCCGCTGAGGTAATTGACCTCCGCCTCGGTCAGCTCAATGTCCACGCCGCCCAGGGTGTCAATGACATCGACAAAGCCGTCAAAGTCGATCTGCACGTTGTAGTCGATCTGAATCCCGTAGTTCAGCGCGATGGTGGCGTCCAGCAGCTCCGTGCCGCCATACCGGTAGGCGGCGTTGATGCGGTTGTTCAGGTAGTCCGGAATCTGTACATAGGTGTCCCGCAGGAGGGAGACCATGGAAATCTGCTCTGTAATGGTGTTAATGCTCAGGAGAATCATACTGTCGGAGCGGCCGGCGTCGTCGTCGGAGCGGGAGTCCACGCCGATCAGCAGGATATTGCACACGCCGTCCACCTGGGTGACCACGTTGGCCTCGCCCCACTCCAGAATCTCCTCGCTGATGGTGTCCGACTCGGTGGCCTCATCCGCTTCGCTTTCCTCGGCCCCTTCCTCCTCCACATATGGCTCCGCGTCCAGCTGACCGATTTTGCTCAGCTCATAGTTCACAAAAATCGCCGCGCCGACCACAAGGACCAGAATCAGCGCCAGAAGGATCAGCAGCACCCGTTTCAGGACGCTCTTTCGCTGTGGGTAGTTTTTCTTTGCCATAGCCCGGTATCCTTTCTCAAGCGAGACGCCTTTCGCCCACTTTTTACAGATTCCTTACCAGTTTACTACACTCGTGATGGAAAATCAAGTTAGATTTTCGGTGTTTCCACACATTTTCTGTTGACAAAACAGACCGCCTGGGGTCATAATAACATCAATCGACATGAAATGAGGAATATGCCTTGCGTTTTTTTCTGTTTCTCGCACGCTGGGGCCTGCGCCTTCTTTACATACCGCTGCTTCCGCTGAAGCCCCGCAACAAAGTGGTCATGCTTTCCCGGGAGGCGGACACGCCGCCGCTGGATTTCCGGCTGATTGAAAAGGAGCTGAACCGTCAGTCGCCGGAGACGGAGGTGGTCTATTTTTGCAAAAAAATGACAAAATCGGTTTCGGTTTTTTCCTACTGTCTGCTGATTCTCCGGTCGCTGTACCACATCGCCACGGCCAGCGTGGCCATCACTGACACCTACTGTATCCAGCTCAGCGTCCTGCCCAAAAAGAAGGGGCTGACGGTGATTCAGATCTGGCACGCTCTGGGGGCGGTGAAGAAGTTCAGCTATCAGTGCCTGGACACCCCCTACGGCCACAGCGCCGCCACGGCGAAGGCCATGTGTATGCATAAAAACTATGATTACATCCTCTGCGCCAGCGAGGCCACCCAGGCCATTTACGCCCAGGGGTTCCGCGTCCCGCCGGAGCGGATTCTGGTGAAGGGGATGCCCCGGGTGGACTACATCCAGCGCCCCTATCGGGGCCTTCGGGAAAAGCTGGAGGCCGCGCGTCCCGACCTGGCGGGGAAAAAGGTGCTGCTGTACCTGCCCACCTTCCGAGACGGGCTGGAGGATGGGGTGGACGCCCTGGTGCGAGCCGCCGCCGGGGACCCGGAGGTGGCCCTCCTGGTGAAGCCCCACCCCCTGTCCAACCTCCAGCTGCCGGAAGAGATGAAAACCCCGGCGGGCTGGGGCACCTACGACCTGATGAAGGTGTGCGACAGCGTCATCACCGACTACTCCGCCTCCTCCCTGGAGGCCAGCCTGCTGGACAAGGAGATCTATTTCTACCTCTTTGACCATGACAGCTATCTGGAGAACCAGGGGTTAAATGTAGACCCCCTCTATGAGCTGTCGGACGCCTGCTCCGTCACGGCGGAGGGGGTCCTGGCCCTGGCGAAGGGGGAGGACTACCCCTGGGAGGCCCTCCGGCGCTTCCGGGAAAAGTACATCGAGACGGCGGGGGACAACAACACCCGGCAGGTGACGGCCTTTCTGTTGGAGCAGATTCCCGCGTCGCTGCGGCAGACGCTGGCAGGCGTGTAAGAGAAGCAGGAGTGTGATAAAACGGTGAAAAAGAGCGTCAGAGGGGCCTTGCAGCAGGCGTACCGCCAGGTGACGGGCCGGTTCCCGGCCACACGGCGGCTGCTGCGGGCCGCGGTGTTCCAGGGGACAAAGCTGACCTATCGCCTGCGGACGGCCGGGGCCAGGACCAACCCGAAGCAGGCGGTGTTCTGCACCTTTTCCGGCCAGAGCTATTCAGACAGCCCCAAGGCCATCTACGAGCGGATGCGCACCGACCCCCGGTTTCAGGACTGGGAGTTTATCTGGGTGTTCAAGGGTGCGGAGCGGTACCGGGGGGCGTACGGCGCGTCCGTGGGCTTCCCGGTGGAGGACAGGCGCACCAGGGTGGTGGAATACTTCACCCCGGCCTATGAAGCCGCCCTGGGGACGGCAAAATACTGGGTGTTCAACTACCGGGTGAATGAGTATATCTATCCCAGGGCCGACCAGGTCTACATCGAGTGCTGGCACGGCACGCCCTTGAAGCGGCTGGGCCATGACCTCTCCCTGGGGGGAAACGTGTACAACTCTCTGGAGGAGGTCTTTCGGAAGTTCGATTTGGACCGGGAGAAGATGACCTACCTTCTGTCCCCCTCCCCCTTCGCCTCGGAGAAGTTCTCCTCCGCCTGGGATTTGCAGAAGCACCACCGGGAGTCTGCCCTGCTGGAGGTGGGCTATCCCAGAAACGACTTTCTGGTGAACGCCACCCCCCGGGACGTGGCCGCCATCCGGGCCAGGCTGGGGCTGGACAGGCTGGGGGGCAAAAAAGTCATCCTTTACGCCCCCACCTGGCGGGATAACCAGCGCAGCACAGAGGAGGGCGGCTTCACCTACGCGCTGGGGCTGGACTTTCAGAAGCTGCGCCAGGCCCTGGAGGAGGAGTATGTCGTCCTGTTCCGGGCCCACTATCTGGTGGCCAATCAGTTTGACTTCGCCAGCTTCGAGGGCTTTGTCTGCGATGTCTCCGGTTATCCGGACATCAACCATCTGTATCTGGCGGCGGACCTGCTGATCACCGACTACTCCTCCGTGTTCTTTGACTACGCCATCCTCCACAAGCCCATGCTGTTCTATATGTACGACCTGGCGGCCTACCGGGACGAGATTCGGGGCTTCTACATGGGTCTGGAGGAGTTGCCCGGCCCCATTGTGGAGCGGGAGGAGGATTTGGTGCCCGCCATCCGGGAGGCCATGTCTGCCGCCGCCTACGATGAGAAATACCGCGCCTTCTGCGCCAAATTTGCCCCGCTGGAGGACGGCCACGCCGCCGACCGGGTCATCGACGCCCTGCTGGCGGCAGGGGAGCGGAAGGGAAACAGGGAGGAACGGCCATGAGCGGACTGAAAAACACCCTCTACGGTTTGGTGGAGCGTTGGACGCCGATGCGCCGGGCCGCCCGGGACGGCGTGACAGCCCTGCGCCGCCTCCAATTTTGGCAGCAGACCCGGGGCTGCGTGATGCAGGAGGATTTGGTGCTGTTTTGCACCTTCGGCGGGAAGGGCTATTCGGACAGCCCCCGGGCGGTGTATCAGGCCATGCTGGCCGACCGCCGGTATGACGGCTACCGCTTTGTCTGGGCTTTTCAGCAGCCGGAGCGGTTCCCCCAGGTGGCGGCCATGCCCCGGACGGAGGTGGTGGCCTACGGCAGCCAGGCGTACAACCGAAAAATGGCGGAGGCCAAATATTGGGTGCTGAACTTCCGGGTGGCGGATCACATCTGGCCGAAAAAAGGGCAGGTGTACGTCCAGTGCTGGCACGGCACGCCCCTGAAGCGGCTGGGCTACGACATCCGGGAGGAGAGCAACGCCAACAGCATGAACAGCCTGGCGGAGATTCGCCAGAAGTACGACCTGGACGCCGCCAAGCTGACCTGGCTCCTGTCCCCGTCCCCCTTCGCCACGGAGGTGTTCACCTCCGCCTGGAATTTGAAGGCCAGGGGCAGGGAAGGGACGATTCTGGAGCTGGGCTATCCCCGGAACGACTTCCTGAAAAACTGCACTCCGGCGGAGCTGGAGGCCATCCGCAGCCGTCTGGGGCTGACGAAGGAGCAGCTCCACGGGCGGAAGGTGCTGCTCTACGCCCCCACCTTCCGGGACAACCAGCATCAGGGGGGCGGCTACCGCTACACCCCGCAGGTGGATTTCCAGCGGCTGCGGAGAGAGCTGGGAGAGGACTATGTGCTGCTCTTCCGCGCCCACTATCTGGTGGCCGGCGCCTTCGACTTCTCGGCGTACGGCGGCTTCATCCGCAACGTGTCGGACTATCCCGACATCAACGACCTGTACCTGGTGGCGGACGCGCTGATCACCGACTACTCCTCTGTGTTCTTTGACTACGCCATCCTGGGCCGTCCGGAGATCTTCTATATGTACGACCTGGAGGACTACCGGGACACCATCCGGGGCTTCTACCTGGGTCTGGAGGAGCTGCCCGGCCCCATCGTGCAGACGGAGGAGGCGCTGATTGCCGCCATCCGCGGCGCCTGGACGGACCGCAGCTATGACGAGCGGTATGCCCGCTTCACCCGCCGGTTCAATCCTCTGGAGGACGGGCAGGCGGCGCAGCGGCTGGCCTGGGCGGTATTTCCCACGGAAACCGGGGGCGAAAACGGCTGACGGCTGGGCAAAACCGCCAAAGCGGTGGTGAAAATCCGTCCTTTTCCCTGAAAAGAGACGAAATTTATACTGCGGAAAGAAATCCCTTGCATTGCGGCGGGGTTTGTGCTAGAATAGGATTGTTAAGGTAGCGTCAATGATAAGAGTGGAGTTTCGGCTCCGCTCTTTCTTTTGAGATTTTTCCGCAGGCAGCGGGGTTCTTTCCGTTGCGGGCCTGCGGCGTCGAAGGGTAGGATATGATGAAAAAAGTGACGGAACTGACCGCGGAGCTGGCGGCCCCCTTCATTGAGGCGGCAGGCTGCACCCTGTGGGACGTGGAATATGTCCGGGAGGGGGGCACCTGGTACCTGCGGGTGTATATCGACTGCGAGGGCGGTGTGAACATTGACCAGTGTGAGCAGGTACACCGGCCCCTGGGGGACGCCCTGGATGAGGCGGACCCCATCGAGGGAAGCTATATTCTGGAGGTCTGCTCCGCCGGGTGCGACCGGGCGCTGAAAAAGCCGGAGCACTTCGCCGCCTGCATGGGGCAGGAGGTGGAGGTGCGCCTTTATCGCCCCCTGAACGGCAGCAAGGAGTACCGGGGCACCCTGACCGGTTACGACCAGGGGGACGTGACCATCGAGACCCCTGAGGGCGAGGCGGTGCGCTTTGCCAAAAAGGAGCTGGCGCTGGTGCGCCTCTATGTTGACTTTTAAAGAATTGAACTTAGATAGGAGTGTAGCTGTGACATGGCAAAACGTGCAGTAAAAAAGGGCCCCACGCCGGAAGAGGACGCAAAGGAGTTCTTTGCGGCGCTGGATCAGATTGAAGAGGAGCGGGGTATCCCCAAGTCCTATATGCTGGAGAAGATCGAGCAGGCCCTGATCACCGCTTATAAGCATGACCACGACAAAATCACGGATAACGTCTCCGTGATCTTCAACGAGGAAAAGGCGGACATCCGCATGGTGGTGCGCCGGGACGTGGTGGAGGAAGTGGACAATCCGGACACCGAAATCTCCCTGGAGGACGCCCGCCGGGCCCTGCCCTACGTCCAGCTGGGGGACGTGGTGAAGAAGGAGATCAAAATCAAGAACTTCGGCCGGGTGGCGGCCCAGACCGCCCGCCAGGTCATCGTCCAGGGCATCCGGGAGGCGGAGCGGAACATGGTCTTCGACGCCTTCAACGAAAAGACGAGGGAGATGCTCTCCGGCACCGTGTCCCGCACCGACCCCCGCACCGGGGCACTGCATGTGAGACTGACGGCGGGGAAGGAAAAGACCGACGCCCTGCTGTCCGCCAGCGAGCAGGTCAAGGGCGAGTATTACAGCGAGGGCGACCGCATCCGCGTCTATGTGGTGGAGGTGCGCCGCACCACCCGGGGCACCCAGGTGGTGATCTCCCGCACCCATGCGGGGCTGGTGAAGCGGCTCTTTGAGCTGGAGGTGCCGGAAATTTTCGACGGCGTTGTGGAGATCAAATCCATCGCCCGGGAGGCCGGCAGCCGCACCAAGATGGCCGTCTGGTCCAATGACCCGGAGGTGGACCCCATCGGCGCCTGTGTGGGCATCCGTGGCGCCCGTGTCAGCGCCATTGTGGAGGAGCTCCACGGCGAAAAGGTGAACATCATCAAGTACAGCGAGGATATGAGCACCTACATTGCCGCGGCCCTGGCCCCCGCGTCGGTGCTCAGCGTCACCATGGTGGAGGAGAAGAGCTACCGCGTGGTGGTGCCCGACGACCAGCTGAGCCTGGCCATCGGCAAGGAGGGCCAGAACGCCCGCCTGGCCGCCCGGCTTACCGGCTGCAAAATCGACATTAAGAGCCTCTCCGCCGCCCAGGAGGAGGACGCCCAGGCCGACGCCCTGCCGGAGGAGGAACCGACGGAGGACGAGGCGGAGGCCCTGCTGGCCGATGAGGCCGAAGCCGCCGCGGAACAGGACGACGACCTGTTCGCGCCGGAGGAAGCTGAAGAATAACGCGCAGCCCGCTGCGCCCAACGGGAGGAGGGAAGCCTCATGCCAAAAAAAATCCCCATGCGGCAATGTGTCGGCTGCCGGGAGATGAAGCCCAAGCGGGAGCTGATCCGGGTGGTGAAAAGCCCGGAGGGGGAGCTGTCCCTGGATTTCCGGGGCAAGAAGCCCGGACGGGGCGCTTACGTCTGCCCCAACCCGGCCTGCCTGAAAAAGGCGAAAAAGTCCAATGCCCTGGGCCGCGCCTTTGAGGTGGCCATCCCCGCAGAGGTCTATGACGCGCTGGAAGCGCAAATGGCCCAGAGGGACGGAGATGGATAGCCGGTTTCTGTCCCTGTTGGGGCTGTGCAAACGGGCGGGGAAGCTGGCCGCCGGAGAGACGCTGGCGCTGGAGGCCATCGAGGCCCACAAGGTCCGGCTGGTGCTGGTGACAGAGGACTGCTCCCCCCGCTCCCTGCGGAAGCTGACCAACGCCTGCGGCGACCGGATTCCCCTGATGCAGGTGGCCCTCAGCCGGGCCGCCCTGGGCGGCGCCCTGGGCTGGGAGACCTGCGCGGCTGTGGCTGTGGAGGACGGGGGATTCGCCGCCCGTCTGGCCGCTCTCGTGGCCCAGGCCCAGCCGGAGTATGCGCCCCTGGCGGAGGCGGCAGCCGCCCGGCAGGAGAAGCTGCTCCGCAGAAAAAAAGAGAAGCCCCGGAAGAAGCGGTGACCCGCCCCTTCCAGGCGTTCCTGAACGTACCGCTCCCTTTGGGAGTTCACGCAATATCGCAGGCGCTGCCGCCAAACCGGGGGCGGCGTCGGGCGGTATGGATTGTAGGAGGTGGCTGATTTTAGTATGGATAACAAGTATAGGGTTCGCGAGGTAGCGAAGGATTTCACCCTGAACGGGAAGGCAATCGGCAACAACGCGGTGAAGGAGATTTTGACCAAATACGCCTCCGCCCCCAGCAGCACCCAGGCGGTGCTGAGCGAGAGCGAGCTTGCCATCCTTTTTGACTACCTGACGCTGAACAATCAAATTGATGATTTGGCGGAGGTGTTCGCCGAGGCGGCCCCGGCCAAACCCGCCCAGGAGGACCAGGCCCAGAAGAAGCCGAAGAAGCCCGCCCCCGCCAAGGGCGGCAAGCAGGAGGGGACAAAGAGCGCCCCTGCGGAGCAGCAGCCCAAGACGGCGAAAGCGCCCGCCAAAAGCGCTGCCAGGCCCCAGGCCCAGACCCCGGCCAAACAGCCGGAGGCCCCGAAGCCCCAGGAGGCCAAGGAGGCCAGGGAGAGCAAGGCCCAGCAGGCCGCCAGCCGTGTGCCCCAGAAGAAGGTGGTCAACACCCGCAACAACGTGGATGTGAACCTGGGCCGCTACGATGCCCACCTGGATGAGCTGGCCCCGGACCATGCGGACCGGATGGTCAGCGGCAAGCAGAAGATTTCCTCCAAGCGCTCCCAGCAGCAGCGCACGGGCAAGCAGTCCGCCAAGCGCCGCCAGGAGGAGCAGCAGCAGCGCCTGTGCAGGATGCAGCAGGAGGCCGCCCGGAAGGCCCCCGTGAAGGTGCAGATCCCCGATGAGATCACCGTGGGCGAGCTGGCCCTCCGGATGAAGAAGTCCGCCGCCGAGGTGGTGAAGAAGCTGATTGCCGAGGGGGTCATGGCCTCCGTCAGCGATACGATTGATTTCGACACCGCCGCCATCGTGGCCGAGGAGCTGGGCTGCAAGGTGGAGCATGAGGTGGTGGTCACCATTGAGGAACGGCTCATCGACACCACGGAGGACGCCGAGGCCGACCTGGTGCCCCGTGCCCCGGTCATCGTGGTCATGGGCCACGTGGACCACGGCAAGACCTCCCTGCTGGACTATATCCGTTCCTCCAGCGTGGCCTCCGGCGAGGCGGGCAGCATCACCCAGGCCATCGGCGCCTATCAGGTGAAGGTGCAGGATAAGATGGTCACCTTCCTGGACACCCCCGGCCACGAGGCCTTCACCGCCATGCGGGCCCGGGGCGCCATGGTGACGGACATCGCCATCCTGGTGGTGGCCGGCAACGACGGCATCATGCCCCAGACTATCGAGGCCATCAACCACGCCAAGGCGGCGGAGATTCCCATTGTGGTGGCCGTCAACAAGATGGACCTCCCCGGTGCCGACGCGGAAAAGGTGAAGCAGGAGCTGACCAAGTACGACCTGCTGGCCGAGGACTGGGGCGGCGACACTATTGTGGTGCCCATCTCCGCCAAGACCGGCCAGGGCATTGACGAGCTGCTGGAGAACGTGCTGCTGGTGGCCGAAATGCGGGAGCTGAAGGCCAACCCCAACCGGGCCGCCAAGGGCAGCGTCATCGAGGCCCGGCTGGATAAGGGCCGCGGCCCCATCGCCACCCTGCTGGTGCAGAACGGCACCCTGAAGGTGGGCGATGTCATCATCGCCGGGACGGCCGTGGGCCGCGTCCGGGCCATGACCGACTACCGGGGCCGCCGGCTGAAAACCGCAGGCCCCTCCGTGCCAGTGGAGATCACCGGTATGTCCGAGGTGCCCGGTGCGGGGGACGACTTCTACGCCGTGGCCGATGAGCGCATGGCCCGCGAGCTGGCCGAGCAGCGCAAGCAGGAGCAGAAGGCTGCCGCCGCCGCCCCCGTGGCCAAGAAGGTCAGCCTGGACGATCTGTTCAGCCAGATCAGCGCCGGCGACGTGAAGGATTTGAACATCATCGTTAAGGCGGACGTCCAGGGCAGCGTGGAAGCGGTGAAGGAGAATCTGGAGAAGATCTCCAACGACGAGGTGCGGGTCCGTGTCATCCACGGCGGCGTGGGCGCCATCAACGAGAGCGACGTCATGCTGGCCTCCACCTCCAACGCCATCATTGTGGGCTTTAACGTCCGCCCGGAGCCGGTGGCCAAGAGCATGGCCGAGCGCAACAAGGTGGATATGCGGATGTACCGGGTCATCTACGAGTGCATCGAGGAAATCGAGGCCGCCATGAAGGGCCTGCTGGCCCCCAAGTACAAAGAAGTGGAGCTGGGCCGGGTGGAGGTCCGCCAGGTCTACAAGATCACCAACGTGGGTATGGTGGCCGGCTCCTATGTGCTGGAAGGCAAGGCCACCCGCTCCGCCAAGGTGCGGCTGGTGCGGGACGGCGTCGTCATCTACGAGGGCGAGATCGCCTCCCTCCAGCGCTTCAAGGACTCCGTCCGGGAGGTGGCCGCCGGGTACGAGTGCGGCATCACCCTGGAGAAGTTCAGCGACGTCAAGGTGGGCGACATCCTGGAGTGTTACGAAATGCAGGAGATCCAGCAGTGAGCCGGTCTGCCTGCCCGGCAAGGCTTGCCTGCACCGGAGCGCATTGCTCCGGTGCAGGCAGTTTTTATCCGCCGGAAGTTCCGGTACTTCGTGACGCCGGGCGGCAAACCCCGCGTTGTAAACCGCTCAAAGGTGTGCTATACTATTACTGTCTATGATTTTTGATGTTGGGACGTGAACCCATGAAACTGATGGCCATTGACGGCAACTCCATTGTGAACCGCGCCTTTTACGGTGTGAAGCTGCTCTCCACCCGGGACGGGCGGTATACCAACGCCATTTACGGATTTTTGACCATTTTGCTCAAGCTCCTGGATGAGGAGCAGCCGGAGGGGCTGTGCGTCACCTTTGACCGGAAGGCCCCCACCTTCCGGCACACGGCCTATGAGGGGTACAAGGCCAACCGCCACCCCATGCCGGAGGAGCTGGCCCAGCAGATGCCGGTGCTGAAAGAGGTGCTGGCGGCTATGAACATCCCCATGTACGAGCTGGACGGCTGGGAGGCGGACGACCTGCTGGGCACCATCTCCCGGCGGAGTGAGGCGGCGGGGTGGGACTGCGTCATCTCCACCGGCGACAAGGATTCCCTCCAGCTGGTGACAGAACACACCACGGTGAAGCTGGTCACCTCCCGCATGGGCCAGACCACCACCAACAACATGACCCCGGAGGTGTTCCGGGAGAAATACGGCTTCGACCCCATCCACATGATCGACCTGAAAGCCCTGATGGGGGACGCCTCGGACAACTACCCCGGCGTGAAGGGCATTGGGGAAAAGACTGCCATGGGGCTGGTGCAGCAGTATGGCAGCGTGGAGGAGCTCTATGCCCGCTTTGACGAGATTCCCCTGAAACCCGCCCAGCGCAGACGGCTGGACGAGGGCCGGGAGGACGCGAAACTGAGCTACGACCTGGCCACCATCCGCACCGACGCCCCCATCGACTTTGGGCCGGAGCAGACGCTGCGCCGCGGCTATGACAACGACAGGCTCTACGCCCTGTTTTTGGATTTGGAGTTCTCCAAGCTGATTGCACGGTTCGGGCTGACCCCGCCGGAGGCGTCCCCGGTGGAGGCCCAGGAGGAGCCGGAGGTTCACACGGAAGTGGTGGAGGTGCTGACGGAAGAGCAGTTCCGGGCCGTCCTCCCCAAATGGCAGGGGGCGGACTACGTGGTGGTGCTGCCCAGAGATGGCCTGGACGAACTGACGGTCAGCTGGGAGGAGAGCGAAACCCGGTCCTGTCTCTGCGACATCCGCTGGAGCCGCCATCAAGGGGACTACAACGCCCTGCTCCGGGCGCTGTTCTCCAAAGAGGTGCGCAAAGCGGCCCACTGCGTCAAGGAGCTGTGCAACCGGCTGCTGGGGCAGGGGCTGCCGGCGGAGGGCTTCGTCTTTGACACGGCCCTGGGGGCCTACCTGCTGGAGCCCACGGCGGGGAGCTACGACCTGCACCGCCTGGCCATGACCTATTTCAAGCGGGATATGGAGTCCGGGGCCCAGAAGAAGGCCGACGACGGCTTCCAAACGCTGTCCGACGACCTGAAAGATCAGACCGCCTGGTATGAGGACAATGCCCTCATCGCCGCCCTCTGTCAGGCGGAGGGGGAGAAGCTGGAGGCATACGGCCTGACGGGCGTGCTGACCGACATTGAGATGCCCCTCTGCCCGGTGCTGGCGGAGATGGAGCGCTCCGGTGTGCTGGTGGACAGGCAGGCGCTGGTTTCCTTTGGGGAGATGCTGCAAACCGGCATCGCCGCCGCGCAGTCCGCCATCTACGGCTACGCGGGGGAGGAGTTTAACATCAACTCCCCGCAGCAGCTGGGGCATATTCTGTTTGACAAGCTCCAACTGCCCGCCTACAAAAAGACCCGGCGGGGTTACTCCACCTCCGCCGAGGTGTTGGAGAAATTGCAGGGCCACCATCCCATCATCGGGGAGATTTTGGAGTACCGCCAGCTGACCAAGCTGAAATCCACCTATGTGGACGGGCTGACCAAGGTCATCGAGCCGGACGGCCGCATCCGCACCTCCTTCCAGAACACCGTCACCGCCACAGGGCGGCTGTCCTCGGTGGAGCCGAATTTGCAGAACATCCCCGTCCGCACCCCTTTGGGGGCGGAAATGCGGAAGATGTTCATCGCCGCCCCCGGCAACGTGCTGGTGGATGCGGACTATTCCCAGATCGAGCTGCGGCTGCTGGCCCACATCGCCGACGACAAGGCCATGCAGGAGGGCTTCAACAGCCTGGGGGTGGACATTCACACCGCCACCGCCGCCCAGGTGTTCGGCGTCCCTCTGGAGGACGTGACGAGAGAAATGCGCTCCGCCGCCAAGGCGGTGAACTTCGGCATCGTCTACGGCATTTCCGCCTACTCCCTGTCTCAGGACCTCCACGTCACCGTGGCGGAGGCCAAGGACTATATGGAGCGGTACTTCGCCACCTATTCCGGCGTCCGGGCCTATCAGAAGGCTGTGGTGGAGCAGGCGAAGGCGGACGGCTACGTCTCCACCCTGGCGGGGCGGCGGCGCTGGCTGCCGGAGCTGAAGAGCAGCAACTTCAACCTCCGCTCCTTCGGGGAGCGTGTGGCGCTGAATATGCCCATTCAGGGCACGGCGGCGGACATCATCAAGCTGGCCATGATCCGGGTGCAGAACCGGCTGAAGGCGGAGGGCCTGCAGGGCCGGCTGGTGCTGCAGGTCCACGATGAGCTGATCGTGGAGTGCCCGGAGGCGGAGGGCGCGCAGGTGGCCCGGCTGCTGGAGGAGGAGATGGAACAGGTCATCTCTCTCAAGGTGCCCCTGGTGGCCGAGGCCAAGGTGGGCCACAGCTGGGCGGACGCCCATTGATGGCCTGAACAGGCAGAATTGTGAGGAATCGCCATGAATTTTGTACCATATAACGCCAGCATCGCCAAGCGGGAGCCGGTGGGCTACCGCCTGCTGCCCATGGACAGGGACACCGCGGAGCAGGTGGCCCAAATCGAGGCCCAGAACTTCTCCCACCCCTGGACGCTGGAGATGCTGGAGGAGGAGCTGGAGAATCCCCTGTCCTCCTTCATCGTGGCCTACGGCAGCAACGGCGTGGTGCTGGGCTATGCCGGGTTGACGGTGGTGGCCGGAGAGGGCTACATCAACAACATTGCCGTCCGGCAGGAGTACCGGAAGCAGGGGGTGGCCTCGGCGCTGCTGGGGGTGTTTTTGAAGTTCGGCCGGGCACAGAACCTGTCTTTCCTGACACTGGAGGTGCGGTCGTCCAATATCGCGGCTAAAAACCTCTATATGAAGCACGGATTTGCCCAGGTGGGCCGCCGGAGGGACTACTATGACGACCCCAAAGAGGACGCCCTGATTATGACGCTGGACTTCCGGACGGAAACGGAGGGGACAGTATGAGACTGCTGGCCGTGGAATCCTCCTGCGACGAGACCGCCGTGGCGGTGGTGGAGGACGGGCGCAGGGTGCTGTCCGACGCCATTGCCTCCCAGGTGGATATGCACACGATTTACGGCGGCGTGGTGCCGGAGATCGCCTCCCGCAAGCACCTGGAGGCCATCTACCAGCTGGCGGACCAGGCCCTCCGGGATGCAGGCATCACCCGGCGGGACATCGACGCCGTGGCCTGCACCTATGCCCCCGGCCTCATCGGGGCGGTGCTGGTGGGGGTGAACTTCGCCAAAAGCGCGGCCTACGGCCTGGGGGTGCCCCTGGTGCCGGTGCACCACGTCCGGGGCCATATCGCCGCCAACTACATCACCCACCCTGACCTGGAGCCCCCCTTCCTGTGCCTCTGCGTCTCCGGGGGGAACACCCTGCTGGTGGACGTACAGGACTACACCAAAATGCGCCTCCTGGGGGCCACCCGGGACGATGCGGCAGGGGAGTGCTTCGACAAGGTGGCCCGGGTGCTGGGCATTGGCTACCCCGGCGGCGGCCCCATGGACCGGCTGAGCCAGGGGGGCGACCCAAACCGGTACCGCCTGCCCCGGTCCAAGGTGGACGGCGCGCCGTTGGATATGTCCTTCTCCGGGCTGAAAACGGCGGCGCTGAATCTGATCCACAACGCCCGGCAGAAGGGAGAGGAGCTGAACCTGCCCGACTTCGCCGCCAGCTTCGCCGCCGCCGTAGCGGACGAGCTGGTGCCCCGGGCCATGCTGGCCTCGGAGGAGCTGGGCTATGGCAAGGTGGCCTGCGCCGGGGGCGTGGCAGCCAACTCCACCATCCGCGCCCAGCTGGAGGAGGCCTGCGCCCGGCGGGGGGACCGGCTGTACCTGCCGAAGCTGTCCCTCTGCGGGGACAACGGGGCCATGATCGGCTGCCAGGGCTACTATGAGTTCCTGGCGGGCAATCTTGGGGACAGCAGCTTGAACGGCTACGCCAACCGGGAGATCGGTCTGAACTGCCCGGCTCCTCGGAGAAAATAGAACAATATCCTGCATAAAATAAGCATGATGCTGTTTCATCTGCGACGTGACCCGGAGCGAAACAGGAACTTTTTTCCCGGCGGCAACTGCCGGTTGACAAAGTGCAAGGCCGGGATGGTGGCGGAGCAACCGCCCCATCTGCTATCATAACGCCATCATTTTAAGGAGGCGTTCATTATGAACCTGGCAGACAGAATTCAGGCGTTACGGAAGGCGAAGGGGATTTCCCAGGAAGAGCTGGCGGAGCAGGCCGGGGTGTCCCGGCAGGCCGTCTCGAAGTGGGAGAGCGGCCAAAGCACCCCGGAGTTGGAGAAGCTCATCCTGCTCAGTGACTACTTCGGCGTCACCACCGACTATCTCTTAAAGGGGACGGAGCCCGTCCCCGCCGCTCCGGAGCACCCGGAGCATTGGACAGACGCCCGCATCTTTACCGTCGTCGCCACGGCCTGCAACTTTGCGGGTCTGGTGGTCGCAATCTGCATCTGGGTCGCCTGGCAGACGGTGGCGTCTGTGGCGGTGGGGTTTGTCCTCATGGCCATCGGCTGCGCCGTCTTTGCCGTGGGGCAGTACGTTGGAGCGCAGAAGCAGGACGCAAAGGAGCTTTTTGCGCTGCTGAACGTGTGGCCGCTGACCCTGATGCCGATTTCCTGTGTGTTCAACATGATAGACGGGGTGCTGGGGGGCTTTTCCTGGCAGCTGATGCCCATTCCGGAGCTGAGCAACTCCCTTCTGAGTTACTGCCTGTGCTGGCTGGCCTACCCGGCCCTCTGTATTGGGACGGATGTTGTTGTTTTGGACAACCGGAAGGAGCGGCGCACCTCCAAAAAATAACTCATGATGCTGATATAATCGAGCAGTATTTTGGAATTTCTCCGACATAGAAGGCAATAAGAACCCTTTTTTCGGCGGTGTTCTGCGGCATTTGACCGCTGTAACCGGCCCAAGCGGAGGGGACGGGCACCGCCGGAGCGGGCAGCCGGAGAGAACAGGATTTTTCCGAAAAGCAGGACAATATCATGAATAAATCGGACAGTATCGTGAATTTTATGCGTATCGGGGCGTGATGAGGACACTATGAAAGGTGATTTTACCCAGGGGAAGATGTGGCGGAACATTCTGGCCCAGGCGGTGCCGCTGACGGTGGCCCAGCTGGTGCAGGTGCTCTATAACATTGTAGACCGCATTTACATTGGCCACCTGCCGGGGGACGGGGAGATGGCCCTCACCGGCATCGGCATTTCCGCCCCCATCGTGACCCTCATCAGCGCCTTCACCCTGCTGTTCGGTCAGGGCGGTGCGCCCCTCTGCGCCATTGCGAAGGGGGCCGGGAACCAGGACCGGGCACAGCGCATCTTCGGCAACACCCTCGCCCTGCTGCTGGGGACTTCGGCGGTGGTGCTGGCGGTCTGCCTGATTTTTGAGCGGCAGATTCTGTTCCTGTTCGGGGCCAGTGAGGAAACCTATGCCTACGCCCATCAGTATTTTTCCGTCTACATCCTGGGGACGGTTTGCGTCATGTTCAGCACCGGCATGAACGGCTTCATCAATTTGCAGGGCTATCCCAGAATCGGCATGCTGACCACGGTGCTGGGGGCGGTCATCAACCTGGTGCTGGACCCGCTCTTCATCTTCGGGCTGAACCTGGGCATCACCGGCGCGGCGGTGGCTACTGTGCTGGCCCAGACGGTGTCCGCCCTGTGGGTGCTGCAATTTTTCCTGAGCAAAAAATCCCGGCTCCGCATCCGCCGGGCCGACCTGGCGGTGCAGCCCAAGCTGGCCAGAGAAATCACCACCCTGGGCCTCACCGGGTTCATGATGTCCGCCACCAACTCGCTGGTGCAGATCGTCTGCAACCAAATGCTGGGCGCCTACGGCGGCGACCTGTACATCAGCGTGATGACTGTGCTGAACTCTGTGCGGGAGCTGTTCACCCTGCCGGTGCAGGGGTTGACCTCCGGGGCGCAGCCGGTGCTGGGCTACAACTACGGCGCGAAGGACTATGGCCGGGTGCGGCAGGGCATCGTCTTCATGGCAGCCCTGGGCCTCGCCTATACGCTGGTGGCCTGGCTGGCAATTCTGCTGCTGCCCCGCACCTTTGTGGGGCTCTTCACCACGGACAGCGCCCTGCTGGACAGCGGGGCGGAGGCCATCCGGATCTACTTCTTCGCCTTCGTGTTCATGTCGCTGCAATTTTCCGCCCAGTCCACCTTTGTGTCCCTGGGAAGGGCGAAGTCCGCCGTGTTCTTCTCCATCTTCCGGAAGGTGATTCTGGTGGTGCCGCTGACGCTGCTGCTGCCCCGGTGGATGGGGGTGTACGGGGTGTTCGTGGCGGAGCCCATCTCCAATGTCGTCGGCGGGCTGGCCTCCTTCACCACCATGCTGGTCACCGTCTGGCGGCCCCTGGGCCGGGAGGCGGGGCCGTCGGCCCCTTCCCTCGCGGAGAATCAAAAATCTCCCTTTGAGAACCGTTCGTGAATCTTTTCAAAACCAGACTTGCATTTTGAGAGGAAAAGGGCAGTTTAAACGAAGTTCACAGCGGGCAAAAATGCAGGCTTGACAGGACAAGCTTGCATGGAGTATACTGTCACCATCAGAAAGACAAGGACGTCAGAAATCTCTGAATCGTCCCTGTCTTTCTCTTTTTTGCGGGTTTCCGCAAGGTTTGGCAGCCACATTGTTCCAGATACTGCGGGGCAGTGTGTGCAAAGACTACGCTTTTCATGAAAGGGAGAGTTTTTATGGATGCAGTATTCAACGTATGGTACCTGATCGGCGCCGCACTGGTGTTCTGGATGCAGGCCGGCTTTGCCATGGTGGAGGCAGGCTTCACCCGGGCCAAGAACTCCGGCAACATCATCATGAAGAACCTGATGGACTTCTGCATTGGCACCGTGGTGTTCATCCTCATCGGGTTCAGCCTGCTGCTGGGGGAGGATGTGGCCGGCCTCATCGGCAAGCCCGGCTTTGACATCTTCACCGCCTACGAGGGGTTCAACTTCTCGGAGTTCGTGTTCAACCTGGTGTTCTGCGCCACCACCGCCACCATCGTCTCCGGCGCCATGGCGGAGCGCACCAAGTTCCTGTCCTATTGCATTTACTCTGCGGTAATCTCCGCGCTGATTTACCCCATCGAGGCCCACTGGATTTGGGGCGGCGGCTGGCTGGCGCAGCTGGGATTCCATGACTTCGCCGGTTCCTGCGCCATCCACATGGTGGGCGGCATCTCCGCCCTCATTGGCGCGAAGATGCTGGGCCCCCGTATCGGCAAGTTCACCAAGCAGAAGGACGGCTCCATCAAGGTGGGCAGCTTCCCCGGACATAACCTGCCCCTGGGCGCCTTGGGCGTGTTCATCCTGTGGCTGGGCTGGTACGGCTTCAACGGCGCCGCCGCCACCAGCGTGGAGCAGCTGGGCTCCATCTTCCTGACCACCACCGTGGCCCCCGCAGTGGCCACCGTCACCTGCATGATCTTCACCTGGCTGAAGTACGGCAAGCCTGACGTCTCCATGTGCCTGAACGCTTCCCTGGCCGGCCTGGTGGGCATCACCGCCCCCTGCGACGTCACCGACTGTCTGGGCGCTGCCATCATCGGCATCGTGTCCGGCCTGCTGGTCTGCTTCGGCGTGTGGCTGCTGGACTACAAGCTCCGCATTGACGACCCCGTAGGCGCTGTGGCCGTCCACTGTCTGAACGGTATCTGGGGCACCATCGCCGTGGGCCTGTTCGCCACCACTTCCGCCCCCGGTAATGACACGCTGGTTGGCCTGTTCTACGGCGGCGGCTTCGGCCTGCTGGGTATCCAGCTGCTTGGCTTCCTGGCTGTGGCCGCCTGGACAGCGGTTGCCATCACCCTGACCTTCTTCATCATTGAAAAGACCGTGGGCCTCCGGGTCTCCGCCGAGGAGGAAGTCCAGGGCCTGGACCCCACCGAGCATGGCCTGACCAGCGCCTATGCGGACTTCGCCCCCATGCCCCACTATTCCGGCAGCGGCCTGCCCGCCGCAGTCACCGGCGCAGTGCCTGTGGAGGCCGCCGTACCGGTGGAGGTCAGGAGCGCCCCGGCTGCGGCGGCGGAGCCTGTCCCCGCCGGCGAGAAGATTACCAAGCTGGAAATCGTGGTGAAGCAGGAGCGGTTCCCCGCCCTGAAGGACGCCCTGATGGAGGCCGGCGTCACCGGCATGACCGTCACCAACGTCTTGGGCTGCGGCGTCCAGAAGGGCCGCCCCGAGTACTACCGCGGCGTTGTGCATGAGGCCACCCTGCTGCCCCGGATGCAGGTGGAGGTGGTGGTCAGCACCATCCCGGTGGAGACCATCATCGACACCGCAAAGAAGGTGCTGTACACCGGCCACTACGGCGACGGCAAGATCTTCGTCTACGACGTGGAGAACGTGGTCAAGATTCGTACCGGCGAGGAGGGTATCAGCGCCCTCCAGGACGAGGAGCAGTATTAAGCCCTTTCCCGCTGCCCCAGGGCAGAGCGCAGCGTAACCCCTCAGCAAAAGAATACCAGACGGACGGGAGACCGTTCGTCTGGTTTCTTTGCGTCTGGCGGACAAACGTCGTGCCGACCTGCTTTTTTTACTTTGCGACGGTCATGAACCACTCCACCGTCTGGGGGTCGTAGTGGGAGAAGAACAGGCTCTGGGCCGTGTCCAGCCCCTCCAGCCGGGCCATGTCCTCCTGGCTCAGCGTGAAGTCAAAGACGTTGAAGTTCTCCGCCATGCGCTCCCTGTGGGTGGACTTGGGAATCACCACCACGCCGCTCTGGAGCAGGAAGCGGAGGGCCGTCTGGGCCGGGGTCTTGCCATAGCCCGCCGCAACGGCGCACAGCACCGGGTTGCGAAAATAATCGTTCCTGCCCTCCGCGAAGGGACCCCAGGATTCGATCTGCGTTCCATAGCGCTGCATCACGGCTTTGGCGGCTTTCTGCTGCTGGAACAGGTGGGTCTCCACCTGATTCACCGCCGGAACCACCTCGCAGAAGTTGGCGAGGTCAATGAAGCGGTCGGGGTAGAAGTTGGAGACGCCGATGGCCCGCACCCTGCCCGCCCGGTAGGCCTCCTCCATGGCCCGATAGGTGCCGTAGTAGTCGCCAAAGGGCTGGTGAATTAGCAGCAGGTCAATGTAGTCAGTATTCAGCTTTTTCAGGGATGCTTCGATGGAGTCTTTCGCCTTTTCGTAGCCCGCGTTGCTGATCCACACCTTTGTGGTGAGGAACAGCTCCTCCCGGGGGAGGCCGCACTTTTGAATCGCCGCGCCTATGCCCTCCTCATTGTAATAGGCCTGGGCCGTGTCGATGGAGCGGTAGCCCACGGAAATGGCGTCCAGCACGCAGCGCTCCGTGTCCTCCGGCGGGGTCTGGTAGACGCCGTACCCCAGCTGGGGCATTTTTACGCCGTTATTCAGGGTCACATAGTTCATAAGGGTTCCTCCTGTCTGATGGGATGTGGTTTCTTTACCATTTACAGTTTACAACAAAGGAAAAGAGATGTACAATAGCAATATCGGAACCTGCTATTCATTCAGTGAATAGCAAAAACAGGAGGCGGAACCAATGCTGAATCTGTACGAGCTGGAGCAGCTGGCCGCATTCGCCCGCTGTGGGACGTTGTCCAGGACGGCGGAGGAGCTGCACATTTCCCAGCCCACCCTGACCCGCACCATGCAGCACCTGGAGGAGGAGTTCGGCGTCCCCCTGTTCGTGCATGGGAAAAACCGCCTCGCCCTGAACGAGACCGGCAGAAAGGCGGTGGACTGTGCCAACGCCCTCCTGGCGGAGGCGGAGCAGGCCGTCCTGCAGGTGCGCCAGTTTGACGCCCGCCTGCGCACCATCCTGGTGGAATCCTGCGCCCCGGCTCCCCTCTGGAGTCTGCTCCCCGCCCTTTCGGAGCAGTTTCCCGACAGAACCATCTCCTCCCGGCTGACGGAGCTGCCCCTGATTCTGAGCCGGGTCAGGGACAGAACCTGTGAGATCGGGATTCTGCCCTATCCCGTCGCGGACGAGGCGGTGACCTGCCTTCCCTTCGTCCGGGAGGAGCTGTCTGTCTGCCTGCCCCCGGACCACGCCCTGGCGGGCCGCCCTTCCGTCACGCTGGAACAGCTGAACGGCTATAACTGCCTGTTGAAGTCGGACATCGGCTTCTGGAGCGACCTGTGCCGGGAGAAGATGCCAGCCTCCCGCTTCCTGGTGCAGACGGAGGAGTTTGAGTTCCGGGAGCTGGCCCGCACCTCCACCCTGCCCTATTTCGTCACGAACCTGGCCCTGGAGGAGGAGTTTGTGAAGGGACGGACGGTGGTACCCGTTTCGGACGAGGAGGCCAACGTCACCTTTCACATGATTTTCCGGAAGGAGGCGGCGGAGTATCAAAAACTCGCCCGGCGGGCGGAGAGAGGCAGCCGCTGACAGAGAGACTGAAAATTCATTTATGCCTTTCAGGCATAGCCAGCTCATGAAAACAGGCATTTGATACCGGTGTGATATGGTGGTATAATAGTGACAGAAGAAAACCGGGAACCGGCTTTTCATTAACTGACATCTGACAGGAGGGATGTCCATGACCATGCCGGAAATTGAAGCAATGCTGGCAGCAGGGGAGAAGACCCCGGAAGAAAAGCTGCGCCTGCTGAAAAAGACCCGGGCCACGCTGATGGAGGAGCTCCACGGCCAGCAGCAGCTGGTGGATCAGGTGGACTACCTGATTTATATGCTGCAACCACCGACGAAAAAGACAAGGAGGACACGGATATGAACCATCAAACCTTAGTGGCCTATTTTTCGGCCAGCGGCGTCACCGCAGGGGCGGCGAAGCGCCTGGCCCAGGCGGCGGACGCGGACCTGCACGAGATCAGGCCGGAAACGCCCTACACCAATGCCGACCTGGACTGGAGAAATCCCCACTCCCGCAGCTCCGTGGAGATGAACGACCTGTCCAGCCGCCCGGCGCTGGCGGACCGGGACGCCAACATCGCCGGGCATGACACCGTCTTTCTGGGCTTCCCCATCTGGTGGGGCGTGGCCCCCACCGCTGTCAACACCTTTTTGGAAAGCTACGACTTTTCCGGGAAGAAAATCGTCCTCTTCGCCACCTCCGGCGGCAGCGGCTTTGGCCGGACGGCGGAGGTGCTGAAACCGTCCGTTGCGCCGGATACGGTCATCGTGACCGGCAGACTGCTGTCCGGCAGGGAGTCCGAGGGGAGCCTGAAAAAGTGGCTCCGGACGGTGTGAGGGGCAGTTCCCCAGACGAAACCATCGATCAAAACCTGAAAAAGGAGGCTCACAATGGAAAAAATCGTACAAACCGCAGGGCGCAATACCCTGGGCGACTTCGCACCGGACTTCGCCCACTTCAATGACGATGTGCTGTTCGGTGAAAACTGGAACAACCCCGACATCGACCACAAGACCCGCTGCATCATCACCGTGGTGGCCCTGATGGCCTCCGGCATCACCGATTCCTCCCTGAAATATCACCTGGAGAACGCAAAAAAAGGCCGGGGTGACGAAGCGGGAGATTGCGGCCATCCTCACCCACGCCGCGTTTTACGTCGGCTGGCCCAAGGGCTGGGCGGTATTTTACATGGCGAAGGAGGTCTGGGCGGAGGACGAGGCCCCGGCGGACCCGAAGGCCGCCCATGCTGCCCAGATGGTGTTCCCCATCGGTTCGCCTAACGACGCCTTTGCCCGGTATTTTGTCGGCCAGAGCTACCTTGCCCCCGTGTCCACGGAGCAGGTGGGCATCTTCAACGTGACCTTTGAGCCGGGCTGCCGCAACAACTGGCACATCCACCACGCGGATAACGGCGGCGGGCAGATTCTGATCTGCGTGGCCGGCCGGGGCTACTACCAGGAGTGGGGCAAGGAGGCCGTGGAGATGAACCCTGGCGACTGCATCAACATCCCCGTGGGCGTGAAGCACTGGCACGGGGCCGCCCCGGACAGCTGGTTCTCCCACCTGGCGGTGGAGGTGCCGGGGGAAAACGGCTCCAATGAGTGGCTGGAGGCTGTGGATGACAGCCAGTACGACTCTTTGAAATGAATATGGAAAGCGAGGCAATCAGCATGGAAGAAAAACTGAATTTGACAATGGAATGGGACAAGACCTTCCCCAAGAGCGACAAGGTGAACCACCGCAAGGCCACCTTCCACAACCGTTACGGCATCACTCTGGCCGCTGACCTCTACGAGCCGAAGGACGCAGTGGGGCCCCTCCCCGCCATCGCCGTCTGCGGCCCCTTCGGCGCGGTGAAGGAGCAGTCCTCCGGTCTCTACGCCCAGACCATGGCGGAGCGGGGCTTCCTGACCGTGGCCTTTGACCCCTCCTACACCGGCGAGAGCGGCGGTACCCCCCGCTACATGGCCTCCCCGGACATCAACACCGAGGACTTCATGGCGGCGGTGGACTTCCTCTCTGTTCAGGACAACGTGGACCCGGAGAAAATCGGCATCATCGGCATCTGCGGCTGGGGCGGTATGGCTCTGAATGCCGCGGCCCTGGACACCCGCATCAAGGCCACCGTCTCCTCCACCATGTACGACATGACCCGCGTCAACGCCAACGGCTACTTTGACAGCGAGGACAGCGAGGAGGCCCGGTACGAGAAGCGCAAGGCCCTCTGCGCCCAGCGCATTGCCGACTACAAGAGCGGCAGTTACGCCCTGGGCGGCGGCGTGGTGGACCCCCTGCCGGAGGACGCGCCTTTCTTCGTGAAGGACTACTACGACTACTACAAGACCAAGCGGGGCTATCATCCCCGCAGCCTGAACTCCAACGGCGGCTGGAACGTGACGGGCTGCCAGTCCTTCCTGAATATGCCCATCCTGCAGTACAGCCAGGAAATCAGGAACGCCGTCCTTGTCATCCATGGGGAAAAGGCCCACTCCTGCTATTTCAGCCGGGACGCCTTCCGGAAGCTCACCGGCGACAACAAGGAGCTGCTCATCATCTCCGGCGCGGTGCACACTGACCTGTATGACCGGATGGATGTGATTCCCTTCGACAAAATCGAAGCCTTCATGAAGGAGTACATGGGGTAAGAACTGCCTCAGCCTTCCGCAAATTCTGTAGATTGACGCAAAAAATGCCCGCACATCCGGGAAAAACATCCGGATGTGCGGGATTTTTGCGCCCTGGGTAAACCTGACTTAGCTGAGGCCCACGAACATCTTTTGCAGGCAGTTGTACAGCGCCAGATGCCACGAGCCGATGGAGTGATACCGCATGGGGAGGATGTCAAAGGAGGTGTTGACCCCCTCGGTCAGCCGCGGCTCCACCTCCAGCAGGGCTTCATAGTCTTCGATTTGCCCGGGCAGGGCGAAGTCGAAGTTGCCGCTGGTGACATAGAGGTAATGGATGGAATAGTCCGCGAACTCCTCCGATTGCAGAGTCTCCTGGAAGTACTCCGCCGTGGTGCGGCTGCCGCTGAAGGTGCCGAACCAGGAGAAGTAGTCCAGACTGCCGCAGAAGGCGGAGTGATAGGTGGTCACAGCCCCCCGGGACAGGCCGGCAAAGGCCCGGTGGTCCCGGCTGGCGGTGAAGCCCTCCTCGTCACAGCTCTCCGCATAGGTGGAGTAGGTGGACTCAATGGCGGGCATCAGGTCGTTGCGCAGCTCTTCCCGGAAGGAGTAGGTCAGGGCGTCCAGGCCGTCGGCGCAGTCGTCCTCCACGTAGAAGGTGGGGGTCACGATGATCAGCGGCTCGATGTCGCCATTGGCGATCATGTTGTCGATCATGGTCTTGTTGTAGGCGTGGGTCACCAGCCAGTAGGCTTCATCGTCCCCGGTGCCGTGCATCAGGTAGAGGATGTTGTACTGCTGGCTCTCGTCATAGCCGTAGGGCAGGTAGACGTAGGCGGTTTTCTCCACGTCCCGCTGGTCGGTGGCGTAGGCTTTCGTCTGATAGGTGAACGCCTCCACCGTGCCGGGCTGGTCGCAGTCCACGCTGTCGTAGGCGGAGGGCACCGCCCACAGCTCCGTCTGGGCGGCGCCCTGGGTGTTCTTGTCGATGGCCACGTTCACCATCCAGAAGGCCAGAACGCCCACGACGATGACAGCCAGGGCCACAGCGGGGACGAGGCCCCCCTTCCGCAGCCCCTGATGCTGCCGGATGGCGAACACCGTCCCCAGGACGGCCCCCAGCAGGGCGGCGGCGGCCTGAATGGCGAAGCCGAAGTTGAACAGGGTGGTCTCCAGATAGTTGGTCAGGGAAAAGAGGACGATACAGCCTACCACGTCCGCCAGCAGCAGCCAGGGGGCCCGGCTTTTCCAGGCGATGCAGGCCACCAGAATCAGCAGCGCCTCGACGATGCACATGGTGACCAGGGGAAGGGCCTTCCCCAAAAGGGCATACCGCACCACCTGGACGCACCCCACCAGCGAAATTGCCGCCAGGGCAAGGGCTGTGATGCGGTCACAGAGGGGCGCGGCGCGCCATCTTGCTGTTATCTTCATACGTTACACCTCTCCTTCTGCGTTTCTCGGTTTTATTGTACAGACTCGGACGCTCCGGAACGGCGCATGCTCCCCCGACGCCGGAAACCGGTGCCGGGGGAGTGCGCTCGAACGCATGGGAAGCGTATCAGGTTTTCAGACGGGTTGAGAAGATTACGCCTGCTTCTTCCGCTCCGCAATGGCGGCCTGCTCAGCGGGCAGGTTCTTCTCCACGGTGAACAGGAGCACCAGAA